>JALENK010000041.1 GCA_022767515.1 Clostridium sp. | reverse complement strand
ATAAATTTTTTAAATTTCTTTATATTGACTTTATTCTTTCCTATATATATAATATTCTATAAATGAATATTAATAAAGCATTGAATAGGAGTAGTACTTCTGCCAATATCTTAAGAGAGTTATTGTTTGGTGTAAAATAACGTTATTGCATTAGGAACTTGTCTAGGAGCTTATTTGTTTAGAAGCAAATACGGTTAGCATCGTTAAAGTTTTAAGTGAAGATATATAATATCTTAATTAAGAGTGGTACCACGGAAATTTACCTTTCGTCTCTTTATATGAGGCGAAAGTTTTTTTATTTTAAGGAGGATTTATTAATGGGAAATTACAATACTAAGATTGATGAAAAATGGCAAAAAAAATGGGAAACGGATGAAATCTACAAATTTGATCCAACTAAATTAGAAAAGAAACTATATACATTAGAAATGTTCTCTTACCCATCAGGAAGTCAATTACATGCGGGTCACTGGTTTAACTATGGTCCTGTAGATTCTTGGGCAAGATTAAAAAGAATGCAAGGATATAATGTATTCCAACCAATGGGATTTGATGCTTTTGGTCTACCTGCAGAAAATTATGCTATAAAGACTGGTATCCATCCTAAAGATTCTACATACAAAAATATAGAAACTATGGAAAATCAATTAAAGGCTATGGGAGCTATGTTTAACTGGGAAAATGAAGTTATAACTTGTGACCCTTCATATTATAAGTGGACTCAATGGTTATTCTTACAATTATATAAAAAGGGTCTAGCTTACAGAAAGAAAGCTCCTGTTAATTGGTGTCCATCATGTAATACAGTTTTAGCTAATGAACAGGTTGTTGATGGTTGTTGTGAAAGATGTGGAACACAGGTAACAAAGAAGGACTTAACTCAATGGTTCTTAAAAATTACAGACTATGCAGATGAATTACTAGAAAAGCTTGATGATTTGGATTGGCCTGAAAAAACAGTTGCAATGCAAAAACACTGGATTGGTAAGTCTACAGGAGCGGAAGTTACTTTCAAAGTAAAAGATTCTGATTTAAGCTTTGATGTATTTACTACAAGAGTTGATACACTTTATGGAGTTAGCTATGTTGTATTAGCACCTGAAAACAAATTAGTTGATGAATTAACAACAAAAGAAAACAAAGCTGCTGTTGAAGAATATAAAGCTGCTGCTGCTAAACAATCAGATATCGAAAGACAATCAACATCTAAAGAAAAAACAGGAGTATTTACTGGTTCATATGCGATAAATCCTATTAACAATAAAGTTATTCCTATATGGATTTCAGATTATGTTCTTGCAACATATGGAACTGGTGCTGTTATGGCTGTTCCTGCACATGATGAAAGAGACTTCGCTTTTGCTACTAAATTTAACCTACCAATTGAAAGAGTTATAAAAAGCAAAACTGAAGAAGAACCAGAATTACCATTCTGTGAACATGGTATATTAGTTAACTCTGATGAATTTGATGGTTTAACAACTGCGGAAGCAAAAATTAAAATAGTAGAAAAATTAACTAAAAATAACCTTGGTTCTCAAAAGGTTAATTACAGATTAAGAGACTGGTTAGTTTCAAGACAAAGATATTGGGGAGCTCCTATTCCAATAATTTACTGCGAAAAGTGCGGAACTGTTCCAGTACCTGAAAAAGACCTACCAGTTGAACTTCCATATGATGTTGAATTTGCACCAGATGGAAAATCACCACTTGCAAAAAGTGAAAAGTTCATAAATACTATATGTCCATGTTGTGGTGGTCCAGCAAAAAGAGAACCAGATACACTAGATACATTTGTATGTTCTTCTTGGTATTATTTAAGATATCCAGATAACAAGAACTCAGAAAAAGCATTTGACCCTGAAATAATAAATAAGATGCTTCCAGTAGATAAGTATGTTGGTGGACCTGAGCATGCTTGTATGCACTTATTATATGCAAGATTTATCACTAAGGCTCTAAGAGATATGGGATATTTAAAATTTGATGAACCATTTAAATCATTAACTCATCAAGGATTAATATTAGGACCTGACGGATTAAAGATGAGTAAATCAAAAGGAAATACAATCTCACCTGATACTTACATTAATATGTATGGTGCTGACGTATTCAGAATGTACTTAATGTTTGGATTTGCTTATACTGAAGGTGGAGCTTGGAGTGATGACGGAATAAAATCAGTAGCAAGATTTGTTGAAAGAATAGAAAGAACTATTGAACTTGCTAAAGATGCTATAGATACTAAGGGTGATAAAACTACTATAGAAAAAGTTGAAAAAGAACTTAACTTCTGGAGACACACTGCTATCAAGGGAGTTACAGAAGATGGAGATAAGATGCAATTTAACACTGCTATAGCTAGATTAATGGAATTTGTTAATGCACTTTCAAAATATATTCAAGAAGAAAAAGTTAATGGAAGTTTCTTAGAAGAAGTAATCTTAGATTTTATTAAATTATTAGCACCATTTGCACCTCACTTCTCTGAAGAAGAATGGAGCTATATGGGAAAGGCTTCTTCAGTATTTAATGAACAATGGCCTTCATTTGATTCATCTGCACTAGTTAAAGATGAAATAGAGATTGCTATTCAAATTAATGGAAAAATAAAGGCAAGAATTAACATTCCTTCTTCCTATAGTGAAGATGAAATAAAGAAAGCTGCCTTAGAAAATGAAACAATAGTAGCTAATACTGAAGGTAAAAACATTGTTAAAGTTATAATAATCAAAGGTCGTCTAGTAAATATTGTTGTAAAATAAAAAATAGAAGGGCTACTATAATTTTATAGTGGCTCTTCTTCATTTAAGATAACTTTAAATTTTGCTAAAATATCACTAACTAAATCCTCATCTAGCTTTTGATAATATTCCATACGTCCTGAACTATCTAAAGCTGCTGCTATATTTTTACTCATAGCCATCCACTCTTCTGGTATATATACCCATACAATTTCCTGATAACTACAGCTCAAAAGAAAATGCTCTACACCAAAAAATGAATATACTTCTATTTCATGCAACTTATTAAAGTGTACATAATCTTCTACTACTTTGTCTGTTAAATTATATTCATATGTATCTACAAAGAAAAAATCAAACTTATCTCTTTCTGCCTCATATGCATCTAAACACTTTATCTTTACCTTAGGGTTGCTTTCAAAATTATTATTATATATATCAATTACTTCTTGAGACTTTTCATAAACAATAATTTCTATAACATCATCCTTTTTAGCTACCTCATTAACAAAGTATCCTATTCCTAGTCCTACGACCCCTACCTTACCTTTAGCATATTTAATATTTTGATAACAGCCTTGAATTTCTTTGGGACACAACCTCATTACATCTCCAGCACTATTTTTCAAAACTGGTATTCGTATTCTAAAATTACTTGGCTTATTGTAAAGATACCCTTCAATCACTCCAGATACTGGATAATCTTCTTTAGTTAGCTCATAATCTCCTACTTTTTGTTCCTTTAAACAATTTTCATATTCATCTTCAATCTGAATTATATAATTTTTAGTAAATGGTTCCATAAAATTACTCCTCATAAATTAACTACATTAATAATATTATACAATTTTTTATATTTTAACAACCATATAATAAAAAAATATTGTATTTATTATTTCGTGTGTTATACTATATCTAAAATAATATTTAGGAGGTATACTTAATGAAAAATATTACAATAAGTGATGAAGCATATAATGAGTTTGTTGATTTTCTTAAAGAAAACAATGTAGAAAGTTATAATGTTAGAATAAATCTTGCTGGATATGGATGTAGTGGTGCCGTATTTAACATTTCAATTAGTCAAGTTAGAGATGGTGATGTTTCTGAACAAGTTAAAGATATCACATTCATAGCTGAACAAAAATTAATTGATGAATTCGGTGGATTTATAATATTATCTTCCGAAGAAAACAATGGAATGGGACTATCATTAAAACCAGTTATTCCTGGTGAAAGTGGTTGCGGTTCTTGTGGTGGAGGTTGCCACTAAAATACGAATACCCTTTGCTGTATGTATTCAGTAAAGGGTATTTTTTTACTTTATTATATTAAACTCATTGTATTCTTTTGTTATTGTATCTATATTATCAAGAATATCAATCCAATAATACTCATTAGTTATAATATCTTTTCTCTGATTTGTATCCATTCCATCCATATTTTCTTTTATAAAACTTGCATAAAAATCTATTATTTCTGAAGATAATTCCTGCATTTCAATAAAATTTTGCAAATCTATTCCATTAATAGCTATTTTATCTACCTTTTTATTTATATTTTTTTGAATTAAAACATTTAAATATTCCTCTATCCTGTTGTGTATTTCATTTACAACCATTACATCTGTCTTTATTTCCTTCTTTGTAAATATATAATTACTATTTTTATAAAAATTGTATTCATCCCATAAACTCATAATATTATTTGATATAAAACCATAGTTCTTATATAACTTTAATAAATCTGTAATTTCAATAGTACTTGTTTCTATTGATTTTAACAATATATCATTATTGCTTATATTTGTGTTCTTTACATTTATTATATTGTTGTAAGTTATACTTCCAACCCTATGTCTATATTCACTTATTATCATTATTTGAAAAATATTGATTATTATGCTAATTATCAATATTACTGAAATGCAAAGTATTATCCTGCCATTTTTAGTTTTTAAACTCATAATATTTACTCCAATTTACTTTTTTCCTTAAATCTATCTATATCTTTATCTATCAATAAAAGCAATTCATTTAATTCTGCCACATCTCCATCTTCTACAAGTCTATTTAATGTCTGCTCATATCTTTTTACCTCTGCTACTCTTCCATAAGAATTCAATGTCAATATGTTATTCATTATCTTAGATATTATATCAGACTTTACCTCAAATAGCTTCTGTGCATCCTTAATTTCATCTTTAATTTCAAGCATCTGTTCATCTAAATTAAAAGCTAAATCTGCTGCACTTTTAAGTTTGCTTTTTAAGTCAATTGGTAATTGCTGCTTATATTTATAATTTAATGAATGTTCTATAGTTGCCCAAAAGTTCATTGCTAACGTTCTTATTTGAAACTCTGCTAAAATTTCAACTAAGCCATTTGCCATATATACTGGATATTTTATTATCATATGATAACTTCTATACCCACTTGGCTTTACATTTCTAACATAATCCTTCTCATAAAGAATAGTTATATCCCTTCTCTGACGAAGAATCTCAACAACCTTGTCAATATCATCAACAAACTGACACATAATTCTTATACCTGCAATATCCTCAAGTTCATATCCAATTCTATCTATGGGTATCTCAAACTTATTAGCCTTTTCTAATATACTAGCTACCTCCTTGACTCTTCCTGTAACAAACTCTATAGGTGAATATTCATTTTTTCTTCTATATTCTTTTCTTATACTTTTCAATTTTATTTTTAGCTCTTCAACTGCCTGCTCATATGGCATCAAAAAACTCTTCCAATTGTTCACTGCCATCGTTGTCTCACCTCAATTTTCTTTTCTCAAATATATTATACCAAATCTTTATTAATTAATCATTTTATGATATAATTTATTTATTATTTTTAAGGAGAGGTTTTATGTGTGAGTCAGAAATAAGTAATAATTTATTTGATAAAAAAGTCATTTGTCCTATATGCAACTCGGAATTTTTGCAAAAATGTGTTAAAGCAAAAACACCTAGAGTGCTTTCTAAAGATTCTGATTTTTTTGTTAGATACAAAACAATAAATCCTTATTTTTATGATGTTTGGGTATGCCCGACTTGTGGTTATTCAGCCTTAAAAGCAGATTTTGAAAAGGTTAGAGACTTTGAAAAAGAATTAATATGGATGAATTTAACCCCATTTTGGACTCCTATAAATTTTGCTTCTGAATTATCTGCTAAAGATGCTATTATCCGCTATAATCTTGCATTAAAAACAGCTTCAGTATTAAAGAAAAAATCTAGCATAAAAGCATATTTATTACTAAGAATAGCTTGGATGTATAGATTGCTTGAAAATGAAAACGAAAAAACTTTCTTGGTATATGCTATTGAACATTTTTCTACAGCCTATAGTACTGAACAATTTCCTATATGTGGAATGCAAAGAGATGCATATTGTTTTTTAGTTGGCGAATTATATAGAAGAATTGAAGATTACGATAATGCATTATTATGGTTATCTAAAGTTATTGAAAATACTAATTCTACACCTATTATAAAAAAATATACTTATGATGCAAGAATGCAAATAAAGGAAACAATGAGCAATACTCCAGTATAGGTATTGCTCATTCTACTATTAATAATGGATCAAAGTTCAAATAATCTGATGCTGTCATAATATATTCAATTCCATCTATAATTCCAGAATATATTTTTTCTAAATATTCACCATGTAAATGTCCATAAATTACTTTCTCTACTCCAAATTCTTTAAAAAGCTCTGTAAATCCTGATTCTTCAAATTTCTCATTTGTTGGAGGATAGTGTATCATCACAATAATTTTTTTCATATTGGCCTTTTTAGCTGATTCTAATGATAACCTCATCCTAATAAGCTCTCTCAAGTAAATTTTTTCATCTTTTTCAGTGAACTTATCAGCTCCAGGGCATATCCATCCCCTACTTCCACATATCGCATAATCTTTATATGTATAAAAATTATTTTGAATAAATTTAGTGCTATCATATAATGAATTTAATTTATTAATGCTTCCCCACCAAAAATCATGATTTCCCTTGGAAATTATTTTTTTTCCTGGCAAATCATTTACCCAATCTAAATCCTTCTTACTTTCGCCTTCATTTATCCCCCAAGATATATCTCCTGCAATTAAAATATAGTCTCCATCATTTATTTTACTAATCCAATTATTTTTTATCTTCTCTTCATGATTAATCCATTTTTTTCCGAATATATGCATTGGTTTATCTACGTTAAATGCTAAATGTAAATCAGATATTGCATAAAGCGCCACTTAATCACCTTCCAATTCTTTTATCTATATCAGTTATATATGCAATAACATGTGCAACTGCTTCATACAATTCTGAAGGAATTTCTTCTCCAACATCAACATTACATAATAAATCAGTCAATTCTTTATTATATACTATAGGTACATCACTTTCCTCTGCCTTAGAAATAATATTTTCTGCTATTTTGCCTACACCTGCCGCTGTTACTATAGGGGCCTCAAAATTCTGTTCATACTTTAAAGCTGCTGCTTTCTTTCTTTGATTCATGTTATCACACCCTTTCTAAATTATACTCTTCTATCTAATAAGCCAAGCTTACTATTATCAAAAAATTCTCTACATGTTGTTATATCTACCTCTTCTTTTTTTTCACTTACATACACATTTGCAAATAATCCTATCTGTCTCAATCCATCAACTAAATTCTTTGTATCTCTATCCATCACTTTCATATACTTTTTCTGACATTTTATATCAATATTAATAATAGAATCATTTACATTAATAAATCCATCAATGCTTCCCATATTTATAGTTTTTACTGTAACAACCATTTTTACATTAGTACTATCTATTTTCTTACCCTGATTTCTTTTATCTTTAATTATTAACTTACAAGGATATTCTTCTCCATTGGCTCTAACTGGAATATCTACATAATAGTATTCATTACTCATAGAATTAAAAAGCTTAAAATCATTAATACTATTTTTTATTACCTCTAATAATTTAGCATTCTTGATTCCATCACCCTCTAAAGAATTTAGTATATTTTTTACCACATCTTTAACTTCAGCTATATTTTCCTTAATATTATTTTTTATAGCATCTTTAGGTAATAATTTTTGCTTAATATTAGGCATTGTTTCTTCTAGTATTGGCTTATTTGTTGAAACTTCTTCAGCATTATTAGAAGATACTATTTGTTTAATGACTTCTTTAATTTCTTGATATTCTCTTTCATTAACATGCACTTCTTTATTTAATAATTTTGAGACAAATTTATCAACAGTATCCCTTGTAATATTTTTTGATACATCATCATCTGTAAATAATCCTCTTTTTTCTTCCGATATAATATCCTTAAGAGTTGTAACAATTTCTTCTTTGCTCATATCTGTTAATTTACTCATAAAATCAAATACATTATTAGTAATATTATTAGATTTATTAGTAACATCATTAATAAATTTATTTTCATGAATATTATCATTAACAATATTCTCCATATTAGAACTATATTCCTTCTGTAATATAGTGTTAATAGCTTCAAATTCCTTACTAGAAAGCTGTATTTCCCTTCCTAAAGCTTTTGATATTATATTTTCCAATTTATTTTTTTCTATATAACCATTTTCATCAAAATTGTCACCTATTAATTTTAATAAAGTATTATCACTAAAAGCCTCTGTATTTTCAGATAATGCTTTCATTTCATCCAATGAAAAATCACTTATTCTATCTTTCAGAACTTCCTGTATTATTTTTACATCATCTGTATTTTTAAGTATTGACTTTGCCTTATTCTCTAACTCAACATTCTGTGATAATTTTATAATAATATCTTGTATATCATTAAATTCACTATTTGTTATTTCTATATTTTGACCTATAATTTTAGAAATTGTATTTTCTACTCCCTTTTTAGTTATTTCATCATCATAAACTAAAAAATCATTTAATGTATCAAGAAATTTATTTACATTTAATGTATCTAAATCTTTTTCAATGAAACTTACCTCTGCGGGATTTGAGAAAAACTCACTTCTATTTTTAACTATTTGTTTTAATTCATTTATTAATGTACTTCCTTTTACATTATTAGTATTTTCTCCAGACATCTCATCTACTATCCTAACTATATCCATAACATTTTTAAATTCATCATTAGTTAAATTTATTTTATTATTGAACATGTTAGACAATACTTTCTCGATTACTGGTTTAGTAATAGGCTGGTTACCTATAATATTTTTCTTTATTTCCTCACTAAAACTTTGGTCATTTAATATGTTTAACTGTGCAATAGCTGATTTATAATTTCTTGGTTCAAAGGTATTTGCTCTTTTAGTAATTATTTCTTTTATTGGTTCCTTTAATAAATCCGATTTTTCTCCCATCATAGACTTCAATAAATTTAACATACTAAACTTACTTTGAACCTTTTCATTAGAAACATATGCTTTAGTAGCTAAAGTTGTATTATTTCTAACAGCTTCTTGCTCCTTAGGCACGTCAATGTTTTCTACCTTTTTAGGCTCTTGTTCAACATTTTTTTCAACTTGTAATATATCTTTATTATTTTTAACATTATTTACTTCTTCATTTACCTCTGAAAATATCTCTTTAACCGTTTTCTCACCCTTAAATAACTTATTAAAACTATCTATATTTTCTTCAGTAAAATCTATGTTGTTTTCTAAAAATGTCATAATATCTTCTTGAGACATTCCCTTAAATGCCTCAAAGAAACTTTTTAACTGCGTCTTTATTTCTTGAGCCTTTGGACTCTCTGGTTCTAATCCTTTACTTTTTATGAAATTATCAATAAATTCCTCCGCCTCTTGAGGATTTTGTGATATTTTTTGACTAAATTGAATTATGCTTTTTATATTTATAATATTTTCTCTAGTTAAAGGAATATTATGACTTATCATACTCTTCAATAGCTTTACATCTTCCTGTGTAAGATTTTCTTTTTTTATAATATCTTTAAAACTACTATCTGAGTCCTTTGTTTCTTGTTCTTCATTTTTTACAATGCCAAGCTTTAATTTTCCATCTTTAAACCCTTCTACCACAAAGCTAACAAACATTTGTTGTTCAAGCGAAACATTACCCTCAATCTCAGCCAAAAACTGCCATCCATCGCTTAGTCTAATTATTACATCTTTTCCTTCGCCTTTACCTAATATCTTACCCTTAAATTTTTCCCCAACTTCAAAAGTAAGCTTACTTGACATTTTATTCTGATTAGTATTAACTTTTCTATTTATATTCCAAACTGATGGCATAATCATTACCTCTCTTAAAATATATTCTATAAATACTTATCGGCCATTTTACTAATTATTTTATATTTTTTACAAAAAATAAAGTAATATAAAGATGTTACTAACAACTCCTTATATTACTTTATTTTCAAATTTATTTCTATTAATTTAATTCAATCTTAGTATAGCTCTTCTTACCCTTCTTAACTAATACAGAATTATCTTTAAAATCTTCCATTTGTAAAGTTCTACTAATATCAGTAACCTTTTCACCATTTAAAGATAAACCACCTTGCTGTATTAATCTTCTTCCTTCAGCTTTTGAAGGTACAATCTTAGTTGCAGCTATAATGTCTAGAATTCCTTTTCCTATATCCTCTTTTGAAATAGTTACTGTTGGAACATTGCTCATATCAACTCCACCTGAGAATAATGCTTCCGCAGCACCTTGTGCCTTAGTAGCCTCTTCTTCTCCATGAACTAACTTAGTAACCTCAAATGCTAATACCTTCTTAGCTTGATTAATCTCAGCACCTTCAAGAGCACCAAGTCTTCTAACTTCATCCATTGGTAAGAATGTTAATAGTGCTAAGCATCTTTCAACATCAGCATCATCAACATTTCTCCAGTATTGATAGAAATCATATGGTGAACATTTTTCAGGATCAAGCCAAAGTGCTCCACCTACTGTTTTACCCATCTTTTGCCCTTGACTGTTAGTTAATAATGTACATGTCATAGCAAATGCTTCACCTTGAGCTTTTCTTCTAACTAGTTCTACACCTGCTATCATATTAGACCATTGATCGTCTCCACCAAGCTCCATCTTACAACCATACTTTTGATTTAATACATAAAAATCATATCCCTGCATTAACATATAGTTAAATTCTAAAAATGTTAAACCTTTTTCTAATCTTTGCTTATAACATTCAGCTGTAAGCATCTTATTTACTGAAAAATGAGCCCCTACATCTCTTAAAAAATCTATATAATTTAAATTAGCTAACCAATCAGCATTATTTACTAATAGTGCTTTTCCATCTGAAAAATCAACAAACTTTTCCATTTGTTTCTTTATAGAAGCTACATTATGTTCTATTTGTTCTTTAGTAAGCATCTTTCTCATATCTGTTTTACCTGTTGGATCTCCAATCATTGCTGTTCCACCACCAAGTAAAGCTATTGGCCTATGTCCAGCTTTTTGCATATGAGCCATAAACATTAATGCTATAAAATGTCCTACATGTAAACTATCTGCTGTTGGATCAAAACCGATATAGAAAGTTATCTTCTCCTTTTCTAACAATTCCCTTGTTTCAGCTTCATGTGTGAATTGTTTTATATATCCACGTTCCAATAACTCATCTAATACGTTTGCCATTTCACTTTCCTCCTAATCTTAATTGTAAATACATATATTTAGTATAACTACATATTTAATTCTTTGCAATCATAATTTATTTTATAATAATGGTGCAAACAATCTAAGTAGTCTTCCTATAATCTTCTTATAAATACTGAATTTTTTACAGTTTTCTAAAGTAATTCTTTCACTCTTATCTAAAGTATCTTGAAAATCTTTTTCTATCTCTTTAACAATCTCATTGTTTTGTATATAATTAGCACATTCAAAATGTAAATATAAGCTTCTATAATCTAAGTTTATTGTTCCTACTACTGCTTTAATATCATCTGATGTAAATACCTTAGCATGAATAAAACCTGGTGTATACTCATATATCTTAACCCCTGCTTCTATAAGCTCCTCATAGTAAGTTCTAGAGACCCAATATGCATACCACTTATCTGGTATATGTGGCATAATAATTTTAATATCCTTCCCACACTTTGCAGCATATTTTAAAGTAGTAATCATTTCATTATCCAAAATTAAATATGGAGTTGTAATGTGCACATATCCTGTTGATTTATTTATTATATCCATATACACTAATTCCCCAACATTCTCTTTATCCATTGGGCTATCTCCAAAAGGAATCATATAACCTTCCTCTTTGAGATGTAAATCATTTTCATATTCGATATCATTAATATACTTTTCATAATCCTCTTCAGATTTTTCTGTAACATCCCACATTTCCAAAAACATAATGGTAAAACTCTTTACAGCTTCTCCTTTTACCATTATTGCGGTATCTTTCCAATGTCCAAATAATTCTTTTTCATTTATATATTCATCTGCTAAATTAATTCCACCAGTAAATGCTGTATGTCCATCTATTACAGCTATTTTTCTATGGTCTCTATTATTCTGATACGTTGATAAGACTGGCCTTATCGGACTAAACATCTTGCACTTTATTCCTAAGGAATTCATATATTTAGGATAAGAAAATGGCAATAACTTAAATGTACAAGTACCATCATACATAAATCGTACTTCTACACCTTCCTTAACCTTCCTTTTAAGAATTTCTAGAATTTCTCCCCACATTTTCCCTTCAGCTACAATAAAATACTCCAAAAAAATAAATTTTTTTGCCTTTTCTAATTCTATTTTTAATTGTTCCAGCTTTGCTTCTCCTGAAGGAAAATACTTTGCTTTTGTATTTTTATATGTCGGATATCCAGCAAACTCCTCTAAATAATTAGCTAAATTATTTAAAGCAGGATTATTATTTTCTAATTCATATTTTATCATTTCATCTGTTTTTAAATACTTTTTCGTTTTCCGTTTAATTTTTTTAATCCTAGCTGACATTAATTTAGTTTCTAATTGTAGCCTTACAAATATATATAATAAAGCACCAAATACAGGAATTACAAGAATAGGAATAACCCATGCAATTTTGTACATAGGATTTCCCTTTGTATTAACTATATAAATTACTAATATAGAACCCAATATATAGCATATGCTATAAAACTTAATAAAATACTCATTAATCCAATTTATGCACACTATGAAAAAAATTATTTGAACTAACAACAACAATATTACCAGTGTAGACCTTTTAAACATTATGTGGAATAGTCCTTTTCTTTCTTCATTTTTATTCATATCAGCATTCCCTACTTTATAAACTATATTCTACAATAACTGTGTCTCCTGCATCTGCATTTATATTTTCATTTACTTTTATATCTGTAAGAATATCAACATTTGTAATGATTACTGGTGTAATAAGAGAACATCCCTTTTTCTTAATTAACTCTCTGTCAATTTCAATAACAGGAGTACCAACTTCTACCTTATCACCTATTTCTACTAATCTTTTAAATCCCTCTCCATTTAATGATACAGTTTCTACTCCTATATGAACTAATAGCTCTACACCATTTTCAAGAGTTAATGCAAACCCATGATTCGTACGGAATATCATAGAAATTTCACCACTTGCTGGTGCTACAATCAAATTAGACTCAACCTCTATTGCTACTCCATCTCCAGCCATCTTTTCTGCAAAAATAGGATCTGGTACATCACTTAATGGCAATACCTTACCGTTTGCTACTGCTACTAAATTTAAACTTTCATTATTAGTTTTTTTCTTCTTCATAAAACCAAACATTTTAATCTTACTCCTCTTTTAATAATTATTTATGTTCTAATATTATCTTTTTAACTGATAAAATAGATGCTGCACTCATAGATAATTCATCTATACCATAATCTAATAGTATTGAAATTGCCTCTTCATCTGCAGCCATCTCTCCACACATACCTACCCATTTACCTTGAGAATGTGCTCCATCTATTGTCATCTTTATAAGCTTTAAAATTGCCGGATGCATTGGATCATATAAATAAGATACCTTTTCACTCATTCTATCTACTGCCAAAGTATATTGAATCAGGTCATTTGTTCCTATTGAAAAGAAATCCACATACTGAGCTAACTCTGCTGCACAAAGAGCAGCAGAAGGTATCTCTATCATTATTCCCCATTTTATATTGTCAGCAAATTTAATGTTCTTTTCTATAAGCTCATTTTTACACTCATTAACTAAAGCCTTTGCTTCAAATAATTCCCCTAAACCTGATATCATTGGAAACATTACACAAAGCTCTCCATAAACAGATGCCCTAAGCAGTGCTCTTATCTGAACCTTAAATAACTCCTTTTTATCTAAGCATAATCTAATAGCTCTATAACCCAAAAATGGATTTAATTCATTAGGCATACTTAAATATGGTAATGTTTTGTCTCCACCTATATCTAATGTTCTAATAACTACTTTCTTACCATTCATTTTTTCTAATACATACTTATAACTGTTAAATTGCTCCTCTTCACTAGGTGCCTCTTCTCTGTCCATATATAAAAACTCTGTTCTAAATAATCCTATTCCATCTCCGCCATTTTCAATTACAGCTTCTACATCTTCATGACTACCAATATTTCCACAAACTTCTATTATCTTACCAGACTTAATCTCAGCCTTTAAATTAGTTAATTTCTTTAATTCCTCTCTCTTTTGATTATATTCTTTTTGTTTTTCTATGTATTTATCAATTTCTTCTTGCTCTGGATTTATTATTATTTCTCCATTTACACCATCTAAAATAAGAATGTCTCCATTTTTTACTTCCTTACTTATATCACCTATTCCAAGCACGGCAGGTATTTCTAGTGTTCTTGCCATAATTGCAGCATGTGATGTCCTTCCACCTATATCTGTTGCAAATCCAATTACCTTGCTTCTGTCTAATTGTGCTGTATCTGATGGTGTCAAGTCATGAGCAATAACAATAATATTATCCTCCATAACACCATGCTCCTCATTTTCTTTATACCTACCACTCAAATTTTCTAATATTCTATAAGACACATCCTTTATGTCTGCTGCTCTTTCTTTCATATAAGTATCTTCCATTATATTAAACATTGCTACATATGTATTAGTGATGCTATTTACAGCTTTCATAGCATTAGATAAATTTTCTTCAATTTCCTTTATCATTAAGCCTGCAAACTCCGGGTCATCAAGTAATGTAATCTGTGCCTCAAAAACCTCTGCTTCTTCTATTCCCATTTCATCAATTGCTTTCTCTTTAATAACAATAAGCTGTTTTTTAGAAATTTCTAATGCCTCTTTAAGCTTTTCTATTTCTGAATTAACATCGTCTATGTTAGAGGAACTAATAACAATTTCTTCATTTTTTTGAATAAAGACCTTTCCTATAGCATATCCTTTTGACGCCGCTATACCCTTTTTTATCATAAATTTCATTTACTTGTTCCTAAATAAAAAGAACAATTCTCCTTTCTTATTTTCAACTTTAGTATAATTATTTTTATAACGCTCTATATAACTCATTGCTTATATTGTATGATATAGCTCATATAAAAATCAACACTATTTTAATAATATTGTATTTTGCTAAGAAATAAAGACCTAAAG
>JALENK010000006.1 GCA_022767515.1 Clostridium sp. | reverse complement strand
GTGTAATAACTTCATTTTCATATGCTAATAATGCTTCATTAACACTCTTGAAGAACTTACCTTCACCTTTATCTCCATCTTTATCGATAGTCAAATAGTAAATACCAAGTACCATATCCTGTGAAGGAACAGCAACTGGTCCACCATCAGATGGTTTCAACAAGTTGTTAGGTGATAGTAGAAGGAATCTACATTCTGATTGAGCTTCTACTGATAGTGGAAGATGGACTGCCATCTGGTCACCATCAAAATCGGCATTAAATGCTGTACATACCAATGGATGAAGTTTAATAGCCTTACCTTCAACCAAGATTGGTTCAAATGCTTGAATACCTAATCTATGAAGAGTAGGTGCTCTGTTAAGCATTACTGGGTGTTCTTTAATAACTTCTTCTAAGACATCCCAAACTTCTGGTTGTAATCTTTCAACCATCTTCTTAGCTGACTTTATGTTATGAGCTGTACCTTGCTCTACTAACTCTTTCATAACAAATGGTTTAAATAATTCAATTGCCATTTCTTTTGGTAAACCACATTGATAAATCTTCAATTCTGGTCCTACTACGATAACTGAACGTCCTGAGTAGTCAACACGTTTACCAAGTAAGTTCTGACGGAAACGTCCTTGCTTACCTTTTAACATGTCTGAAAGAGATTTAAGGGCACGGTTACCTGGTCCAGTAACTGGTCTACCTCTTCTACCATTATCGATCAATGCATCTACTGCTTCTTGAAGCATTCTCTTTTCATTTCTTACGATGATATCTGGTGCTCCAAGTTCTAACAATCTCTTCAAACGATTGTTTCTATTGATTATTCTTCTATACAAATCATTCATATCAGATGTTGCAAAACGTCCACCATCTAATTGAACCATTGGTCTGATATCTGGTGGGATAACAGGTATAACTGTTAAAATCATCCACTCAGGTTTATTTCCAGACTCTCTGAAAGCTTCTACAACTTCTAATCTCTTAATTATTCTTGCTTTCTTTTGTCCTGAAGCATCATCAAGTGCTTTCTTAAGTTCTTCAGCCTCTTTATCAAGGTCAATATCTCTTAATAATTCTTGAATAGCCTCAGCACCCATACCAACTCTGAATGCATCATATCCATATTTCTCAACTGCTTCATTGTATTCACGTTCACTTAAGATTTGCTTATATTGCAATTCTGTTTCTCCAGCATCTAATACAATGAAAGAAGCAAAGTATAATACTTTTTCAAGAGTTCTTGGTGATATATCAAGGATTAATCCCATTCTACTTGGGATACCCTTGAAATACCATATATGTGATACAGGAGCAGCCAACTCAATATGTCCCATTCTCTCACGTCTAACGCTGGCTTTAGTTACTTCAACCCCACATCTATCACAAACGATACCTTTGTATCTTATTTTTTTGTATTTACCACAATAACATTCCCAGTCTTTACTTGGTCCAAATATCTTTTCACAAAATAGACCATCTTTTTCTGGTTTAAGTGTTCTGTAGTTAATTGTCTCAGGTTTCTTAACTTCTCCCCTTGACCATTCTCTGATCTTCTCAGGTGAAGCTAAACCTATCTTTATAGCATCATAAGTTAATTCTTTACTCTCTTGATTTGCTTGATTAACAACTTCTGACATTACAGGTGCTCCCTTCGTTCATTTTATTCAAAATCATCATCTAATATGCTACTTGGATCGAAATCATCTGGCATATCCATTTCTTCATCCATCTCTTCACTATCTGATTCATCAAAGCCTAGTAAAACTTCATCGCCTTGTTCACCTGACACTGCACTGTAACCTGCATTTGTGAATGATTCACCTTCTTCTGATTTCAAGAAACTATTTCCTTCAATCAATGGTGTTAAATCTTCATCACCATAATCAATTGTTTCAGCCATTTGAACTTCATTACCGTCT
The DNA here is from genome assembly GCA_022767515.1 of Clostridium sp. GTDB lineage: Bacteria > Bacillota > Clostridia > Clostridiales > Clostridiaceae > Clostridium. Next base: position 7,579 of record JALENK010000006.1, on the reverse strand, counting down.
TCATCAAGTACTGTTACTTCTAATGCTAATGATTGAAGTTCTTTTAATAATACCTTGAATGACTCAGGTATACCTGGCTTAGAAATATTCTCACCTTTAATGATTGCTTCGTAAGTCTTAACACGTCCGATAACATCATCAGATTTAACAGTAAGTATTTCTTGAAGTGTATATGCAGCTCCATATGCCTCAAGTGCCCAAACTTCCATTTCACCAAATCTCTGACCACCAAATTGTGCCTTACCACCAAGTGGTTGTTGAGTTACTAATGAATAAGGACCTGTTGATCTAGCATGTATCTTATCATCTACCAAGTGGTGAAGCTTTAAGATATACATTATTCCAACTGTAACTTCATTATCAAATGGTTCACCAGTTCTACCGTCATATAGTATAGTTTTACCATTTACATTATATCCTGCTTTTTCTAAACATTCTTCTATATCTTCTTCTGTTGCACCATCAAATACTGGTGTTGCAATATGCCAACCAAGTGCACTTGCAGCCCATCCTAAGTGTACTTCAAGTACCTGACCGATATTCATACGTGAAGGTACTCCTAGTGGATTTAAGCATATTTGAAGTGGTCTACCATCTGGTAAGAATGGCATATCTTCTTCAGGTAATACTCTTGAAATAACACCCTTATTACCATGACGTCCCGCCATCTTATCTCCAACAGAAATCTTTCTCTTTTGAGCTATATAACATCTAACTAATTCGTTAACTCCTGGACTTAAATCATCACCATTTTCTCTTGTAAATACTTTAATGTCAACAATTATACCAGCTTCACCATGAGGAACTCTAAGTGAAGTATCTCTAACTTCTCTTGCTTTTTCACCGAATATTGCTCTAAGTAATCTTTCTTCTGCAGTTAATTCAGTTTCACCCTTTGGTGTAACCTTTCCTACTAAAATATCACCTGCCCTAACTTCAGCTCCAATTCTAATAATTCCTCTTTCATCTATATCCTTTAATGTGTCTTCACTTACATTTGGAATATCTCTTGTTATTTCTTCAGCTCCAAGCTTTGTATCTCTAGCTTCACATTCATATTCTTCAATATGCATTGATGTAAATACATCTTCTCTAACCAGTTCTTCAGATATTAGCATGGCATCTTCATAGTTATATCCTTCCCATGTAATGAATCCCATTCTAATATTCTTACCAAGTGCAATTTCTCCAAGATCTGTTGATGGTCCATCTGCTAATACTTGATTTTTAAATACTATTTCTCCCTTATCAACAATTGGTCTTTGATTTATACATGTTCCTGAGTTACTTCTCTTAAACTTAAGTAACTTATAAACATCTAATCCACCATCTTCGTCTCTTCTTACTCTTATTTCGCTTCCGCTTACATATTCAACTACACCTTTATTCTTAGCTTTAGGTAATACTCCTGAATCTACGGCTGCTTTGTACTCTATTCCTGTTCCAACAATTGGTGCTTGAGGTTTTAATAATGGAACTGCTTGACGTTGCATGTTTGATCCCATAAGTGCTCTTGATGCATCATCATTTTCAAGGAAAGGTATCATAGCTGTAGCTACTGATACTATTTGTCTTGGCGATACATCCATTAAATCAACTTCTTCAGCTGGAACTACTAATGTTTCTTCTTGCTTTCTTACTGTAACTTTTTTATCCACAAAATATCCATTTTCATCTAATGGTTCCTTTGCTTGAGCAACAAGATATTGATCTTCTTCATCTGCAGTAAAGTATCTAATTTCCATAGTTGCTCTCTTATTTTTCTTATCTACAATTCTATATGGTGTTTCTATAAATCCATATTCATTAACCCTTGCATATGTAGCAAGAGAATTTATTAATCCTATGTTTGGTCCTTCTGGAGTTTCTATAGGACACATTCTTCCATAATGAGAATGATGAACGTCTCTAACTTCAAATCCAGCTCTTTCTCTTGAAAGTCCTCCTGGTCCTAAAGCTGATAATCTTCTCTTATGAGTCAATTCTGAAAGTGGATTAGTTTGATCCATGAATTGTGATAATTGTGAACTACCAAAGAATTCTTTAATAGCTGCAGCTACAGGCCTAATATTAATAAGCATTTGTGGTGTGATTACTTCTTGGTCTTGAATTGTCATTCTTTCTTTGACAACTCTTTCCATTCTTGACAAACCAATTCTATATTGGTTTTGTAGTAATTCACCAACTGATCTTAATCTTCTGTTAGCTAAGTGATCTATATCATCAACATGACCAATATCATAAGGTAATCCCAATTCATAACTAATAGTTGCAAAAATATCATCTTTTACTATATGTTTTGGAATTAATCTTGTGATATTTTTCTTAATTTCTTGCTTAATTGTTTCTTCATCTGAAAAATTATCTAAAATTTCTTTTAAAACAGGATAATGCACTGCTTCTTTAATATTTAAATCAGAAACATCAAATGGAACTTGTTTTGCTAAATCAACAAAGTAATTACCTATTACTCTAACAACCTTATCTTCAACAAGCACATCTACCATATTGATCCCTGCATTTTGAATTTCTTCTGCAGTTTCTCTACTAATTTTATTTCCTTTTTCAACAATGATTTCTCCTGTACTAGGGTTTACAACATCTGATGCTGCAATTTGATTAGCTATTCTCAAGTTAAGTGCTAACTTTTTATTAAATTTATATCTACCAACTCTTGATAAATCATATCTTTTAGCATCAAAAAACAAAGTATCAATTAATTGAATAGCACTATCCACTGTTGGTGGTTCACCTGGTCTTAATCTTCTATAGATTTCTAATAATGCTTCTTCTTTTGTCTTGGTATTGTCTTTTTCTATTGTTGCTTTAAATCTTTCATCTTCTCCAAAATAATCAACTAATTCCTGATCAGTTCCATATCCTAAAGCTCTAGCTAAAATCGTAATTGGTAACTTTCTTGTCTTATCAATTCTAACATATATAATATCATTTGAATCAGTTTCATATTCTAACCAAGCACCTCTATTAGGTATTACTGTTGATGCAAAAAGTTTTTTACCACTTTTATCTCGGTTAAAATTGTAATAAACTCCTGGAGATCTAACTAATTGGCTTACAATAACTCTTTCAGCACCATTAATAACAAAAGTACCTTGTTCAGTCATTAATGGTAATTCACCCATAAAGACTTCTTGTTCTTTTATTTCTAGTGTTTCAGTGTTTTGTAATCTTACAAAGACCTTCAAAGGTGCAGCATATGTTGCATCTCTTTCTTTACATTCTTCAACAGAATACTTGATATTATCCATATCAAGCTTAAAGTCTACAAATTCAAGTACTAGATTACCTGTAAAGTTGCCTATTGGATTAATGTCATCGAATACTTCATAAAGACCCTCTCTTAAAAACCACTTATAGGAATCCAATTGTACTTCAATTAAGTTTGGAATTTCGCTAACATCTTCAACTCTAGCAAAACTCATTCTTGTTCTTTTTCCTACTTGGACAGGATGTACCATGAATTTTCACCCCTTGTTTACAAACTAAAATAACCAAAAGCATAATATCTCCAAGGACCTTTCCTAAGAGTATTAAACTTTCGGAGAATATCATTATTTTTAATACAGTCATCTAAGTAGATGCCTATACTTATCTTGTAAGTTGCATAACAACCCATTTTTATAGTACATTAATTTATGTTAACACACCTATGCATTTTTGTCAACAAATTATTTTTTCGGAAATAAAAGGAGTATTTTCATAAGAAAATACCCCCTTATTTAAATAAATCAAAAATTACTTTAATTCAACAGTTGCTCCAACTTCAGCTAACTTGTTCTTGATTTCTTCAGCTTCTTCTTTAGCTACAGCTTCCTTTAATGTCTTAGGAGCTCCATCAACTATTTCTTTAGCTTCCTTTAATCCTAATCCAGTAATTTCTCTAACTGCTTTGATAACTTTGATCTTTTCAGCACCAGCCTCTGCTAATACTACATCAAATTCGCTCTTTTCTGCAGCTCCAGCTCCAGCAGCTCCAGCAGCTCCAGCAACTGCTACTGGTGCAGCAGCGCTTACTCCAAATTCTTCTTCACATGCTTGAACTAATTCGTTTAATTCTAACACGCTCATTTCTTTTATTGCTTGAATGATATCTTCTTTTGTCATTATATTGCACCTCCAAAAATTTTAAAACATTTAATTAATTTAATAAATTATTCAGCTGATTCAGCTTCTTTTTTGTCCTTAATAGCACTTAATAAGTAAGCAAAGTTTGATAATGGTGACTTGATGCTTCCAAGAAGTTTTGCAATAAGAACTTCTTTTGATGGAATCGATGCAAGTTTTTCTAACTTAGCCTTATCATATATTTCACCTTCAACTAAACCTGCTTTAAGTTCTAATTTCTTGTGATCTTTAGCAAAATCATTAAGGATTCTAGCAGGAGCTGTTACATCTTCATATCCAAATGCCATAGATACTGGTCCATTTAAATATTCTGAAATTCCTTCTATTCCTAATTCTTTTGCAGCTCTTGTTACTAAAGTATTCTTATATACCTTGTATTCTATTCCAGCTTCTCTTAAGTTCTTTCTTAATTGAGTATCTTCCTCAACTGTAAGACCTTGATAACTTGAAAGAACTACTGTTTGAGCTTTTTCTAACTTTTCTTTAATCTCAGCAACCTTTGCTTCTTTGATTTCTCTATTTTTGTTCATTACTGAGTTTCACCTCCTCATAGTTTGACTTAATCATTAAAAAAGGTCTTCCTGTAGACGTAGGAAGACCTATAATTTCATAAAATCTACCTAGGTAGGTTGTTCTACGTTATGCTCATGCACCTACTGTCTACGGATTTATATTTGCAACTATTTTAGTATACCACTAAAATCTAATCAAGTCAATACTATTCTAACACTTTAATCGGATTAATTTTTGCCCCAGGTCCCATAGTGCTTGATACACTTACAGACTTAACATATTGACCTTTTGCAGCTGCTGGCTTAGCTTTAACTATTGCATCCATTACAGCATGGAAGTTTTCTTGTAGTTTTTCAACTCCAAAAGACTTCTTTCCGATTTGACAATGAATTATAGCATTCTTGTCTAATCTATATTCAACTTTACCAGCTTTAATTTCTTTAATTGCTTTTGCAACATCAAATGTTACAGTTCCAGATTTAGGGTTTGGCATTAATCCCTTAGGTCCTAAAACTCTACCTATTCTACCAACAACACCCATCATATCTGGTGTAGCAACTACTACATCATAGTCGAACCAGTTTTCAGATTGTATTTTTTGAACTAATTCTTCAGCTCCAACAAAATCTGCTCCTGCAGCTTCTGCTTCTTTAGCCTTATCTCCTTTAGCAAATACTAATACTTTAACTTCTTTTCCTGTTCCATTTGGTAAAACAACTGCACCTCTAACTTGTTGATCTGCATGTCTTGGATCAACTCCTAGTCTTACATGTAGTTCAATTGTTTCATCAAAATTTGCTTTTGCAGTTTTTATAGATAAATCTAGTGCTTCACTAGGATTATATAATGTATTCTTATCTATTAACTTTGCACTTTCAACATATTTTTTTCCCATTAATAAGCCTCCTTTGTGGTATTAGCGGTTTTGACCTCCCACTTATTTTATGAATTACTCTTCGATAGTTACTCCCATACTTCTTGCTGTTCCTTCGATCATGCTCATAGCACTTTCAAGTGTAGCAGCATTCAAGTCTGGCATCTTTAATTCAGCAATTTTCTTAACTTGATCTTTTGTTAACTTTCCAACCTTAGTTTTGTTTGGAGCTCCTGAACCGCTTTCTAATCCTAATTCTTTCTTGATTAGTACTGCAGCTGGAGGTGTCTTTAAGATAAAACTAAAAGATCTATCTTGATATACTGTAATAACTACTGGTATTATTAATCCAGCTTGATTAGCAGTCTTTGCATTAAACTCCTTACAGAATCCCATAATATTTACACCATGTTGTCCTAATGCTGGTCCAACTGGTGGTGCTGGTGTTGCCTTTCCTGCAGCAAGTTGAAGTTTGATCATTCCAGTTACTTTCTTTGCCATTTGTAAATTCCTCCTATACTGTGGTGATTACGAACTTTTTGTTCTCCCACTTAATTAAAAATTAGCTTTATAGTATTATTAAACTAACTTCTCAATTTGATTAAAATCTAGTTCAGCTAGAGTTTCTCTACCGAACATATCTACTGATGCTTTAATTTTATGTTTTTCAAGATTAATCTCTTGAACTAATGCAACAAAACCTTTTATAGGTCCTGCTATAACCTTAACACTTTCTCCCACTTCGACATCAATATCCGCTATAACTGTATCTACAATACCCATAGATTCAACTTCGTCGTCTGTAAGAGGAACAGGTTTAGAACCAGGTCCAACGAATCCTGTAACTCCTCTGGTATTTCTAATTACATACCATGATTCGTCTGACATCAACATTTTTATAAGCACATACCCTGGAAATCTTTTTTTAGATACAATGTTCTGTTTACCATCTTTTTCTTCAATCACTTGTTCCATAGGCACTTGAATATCCATTACAAGATGTTGAAGATTACGATTTTCAACACTTTTTTCAATTGTAGCTTTTACCTTATTTTCATATCCTGAATAAGTATGTACTACATACCATCTTGCTTTTTCACTCATATTATACGGTGACAAAACACCTCTAACCCCCCTTATCTAAAACTTAAAATAAACTCGAAGAGTTTTTGAAATGCAAAATCAAATACACCAACCAATATAATATATGCTATAGTGAATGCAGCAACAATAGCAAATGCCTTCTTAGCTTCTTCCTTTGTTGGCCATTTAATTATTTTAAATTCTCTAGCCAAACCTTTAAAAAAACTAGACTTTTTCTTTGTTGCAACCTTTGTTGTAGATTTATTATCCTTACCAGTCATTGTTTCACATCCTTATATTATACTCATTAAGTATGTGTCTTTACTCAATTGCCTATTTTGTTTCTCTATGAAGAGTGTGCTTTTTACAGAATCTGCAATACTTTTGCATTTCTATTCTGTCTGGGTTATTTTTCTTATTCTTCATTGTGTTATAATTTCTTTGCTTACACTCTGTGCATGCTAAAGTTATTCTTACTCTCACAGTATCTGCACCTCCAGTTATTTATATTAGTATTTATTTAAAGAGACAATATCTCTTATACTATCGCTTTGAGTTACCTTGAAACTCTATCATAAAACTTTCATTTTGTCAACATACAATCTTATATAAAGGCTAGGTAAAATATACCTAGCCCCTACTTATTAGAACTAAAAACTATTCAACTATGCTAGTAACAACTCCAGAACCTACAGTTCTTCCACCTTCTCTGATGGCAAATCTTAATCCTTCATCCATTGCTACTTCTGTGATTAATTCAACATTCATATCAATGTGATCTCCAGGCATTACCATTTCCATTCCTTCTGGTAATTTGATTGTTCCTGTAACGTCTGTTGTTCTGAAATAGAATTGTGGTCTGTATCCATCAAAGAATGGTGTATGTCTTCCACCTTCTTCTTTCTTTAATACGTACACTTGACCAACAAATTTCTTGTGTGGATGTACTGATCCTGGTTTTGC
>JALENK010000027.1 GCA_022767515.1 Clostridium sp. | reverse complement strand
AAATCAAACATTCCCAAATCAGATTTCATTTTCTTTGTGCTCTTACCATTTCGACTGTTAGTAGTATGCTTATTTTCATAATCATGTTTAGCATATCCTAGATGATCTTCCATTTCCGCTTCTAGCATTTGCTGAAGTGCTCCTCCTAATAGTTCTTTTAAAGTATCTTGGATATCTTGTGCTGTTTTTACGTCGGTATTTTCTATAATTAATTTTGCTAAATCTTTCTTAGATAAAGACATAGTCTGTGCCCCCTTCATTTGATATTTTGATTATATCATCTTATTGAAGTTTACACAGACTATTTTACCCTCTCTTAATAGTTGTTAATTTGCCTATTTGCTTTTTTTTTACCTACATGATTTCCTATTTGCTTTTTTTTTACCTACATGATTTCCTATTTTGTTAGTGGTAAAATAAAATTACCCACTTAAGGGAAGAAAAATTCCCCACTTATTATATGTTCCTTTTATAATGTTATTAATAAACATTATAGGAGGGGAAAGGATGATAAGTGAAGAGATGAAAACAACAATTAGAACACTTTACGAAAAGGGATATAATAAGTCACAAATTTCAAGAATGCTCCAAATTGACAGAAAGACCGTTAGAGCAAAGCTCAAAGAATCGGATGAAGGACTACCTAAAAAGAAAATAAGACCTACTATACTTGATCCGTATAAGGAATATATAAAAATAGAAGCTAATAAAGGAATTCAAGCCAAAAGAATATATCATGATCTTATAAGAGATTATGATTACAAAGGTAGTTATGATACTGTAAAGAAATATATTCATAGTATAAAAGAAGATAATTCTAAAGTTTATATGGTTCTTAATACTCAACCTGGTGAAGAAGCTCAAGTTGATTTTGGTTATATTGGATTTCTAAATATAAATGGTAAAAGAAAAAAGGCTTGGATATTTGTAATGACACTAAGTTATTCGAGATATATGTATGTACAAATTGTTTTCGATCAAAGAGTACAAACATTTATTAACTGTCATAAAAATGCCTTCAAATATTTCTGTGGAGTCCCTGAAACAGTTAAAATTGATAATCTTAAAGCTGCTATATTAGAAGCAGATTTCTATGAGCCAACAATTCAAAAAGACTATGCAGCCTTTGCCGCCTACTATGGATTCTTAGCACAGCCGTGCAGAGTATATACTCCAACTGACAAAGGTAAAGTCGAATCAAATGTAAAATATGTCAAAAATAGCTGTTTTAAAGGAAGAAATTTTAAAGATGTTGAAGAAGCAAAACACTTTCTAATAGTCTGGTTAAAAGATGTAGCTAATAAAAGAGTTCATGGAACTACAAAAGAAGTACCATTTAAAGTGTTTACCGAAATAGAGCAAGCTTGCTTAACCGCTTTGCCGAAGGAAGATTATATATTATCAAGTAGTCAAATTTGCCATGTTTCTACTAACTGCCATATTTGCTATAAAGCTAATTACTATTCAGTTCCGTATGGATATGTTGGTAAAGATGTAAGAGCAATTGAAATGAATGGTTTACTTAGGATTTATTCTGATGATAAAGAAATAGCCCTTCACAGCGTAGCAAATTGTGAAAAGGGCAAATTCTTAACGGATATTAATCACTATCCTCATAGCAAGAATATAACAATATCTGAGATATTGTCAAGACAAAGAGAGTTAATGAAAGAAATAGGTCCAGATGCATTAAGATTTTTTGAATTGTATATAAATGCAGATGTTTCTAATCGAAAATATGACTATAGAGCCATTTCAGGTTTATTGTCATTACAAAAAAAGTATTCAGATGAGTTAATAAATGCTGCTTGTTCAAGGGCTATTTTATTTAATTCAATAACTTATAAAACTGTAAAGAATATATTACAAAAAAATATTGATACTTCAATAATTCCTTCTTCTAGCTATGTTAGTAATGAAGAAAACTCTTTTAAGCGGGATTTAAGCAAATATAATAAATTTTTAGAAGGAGGAAATAAAACTAATGAATGATTTAATTGCTACAAAATTAAAAGCACTAAAATTATCTGGAATTTCTAAAACATTTGATATTAGAAATGATGAGGCAATCAAAGAAAATTTAAGTTACGTAGAATTCTTTGAGTTATTACTCAATGATGAAACAAGTAACCGCATAGCGAATGCTAGAGCTAAAAAGATGCATAATGCTAAATTTCCTAATCATAAAACAATTGAGGAATATAATTTTAATTATCAACCTAATTTAAATAAAAAAGAAATTTATAATTTAGCTACATGTGAATTTATTAGAAACAAAGAAAATATTGCTTTTATCGGACCTTCGGGTACCGGTAAAACTCATTTATCAATAGCCATTGGTATTAATGCAATTTCACAAGGATATAGTGTATTATTTACCACTGTAAATCAAATGTTAGAAGAATTATATATGTCTAGAGCAGACAATTCATACATGAAGAAAATCAACAAATATGTTAATCCGGATTTACTAATTTTAGACGAACTAGGATTAAAAAAACTTTCACAAAATAATATTGATGATTTTTATGAAATTATATCAAAAAGATACGAAAATGGTTCAATTATTGTAACTTCAAATAAGAAATTTGATGAATGGGGAAAAATATTTTTTGATCCCGTTTTAGCGACAGCAATACTTGATAGATTTATTCATCACTGCAATTTTGTCGTGATTGATGGTGAAAGTTATAGAATGAAACAAAGACAAGAAAAATTAAATGGATTAAAAAATAATCCTATTTAAATTATACCTAAAGGTGGGGAATTTTCTTTCCCTTTTTTGGGGAATTTATAGGTTCTTCCGTATATATCCGTATTTGTGTTATAATAAATATATTAATTTATATGTATATATGAGGTATTTTTTATGTGTGATTCATCAATAGATTTACAAAATTTTTTTCCAAGCAAACAACTTAAAATTATTAATGTATCTGAAAGTGATACTGATATAAAAATAAAATTAAAATCTCAAAATAGTAGTTGTATTTGCCCTAAATGCAATAAAATTAGTACTAAATATCATGGAACTTATACAAGAAAAGTTCAGGATTTAC
>JALENK010000002.1 GCA_022767515.1 Clostridium sp. | reverse complement strand
GTATTTTTAGAAACTATTGGCATATCAACATCAATAATAACTGATACATAATATCTATCAGCCTTCTTAGATACTGTTCCACTAATAACTTTTGCACCTACTTTTATATACCCGTATTCCTTTAATCTTACATTTTTTAATGTGGGTATCATTATTATATGACGCTCTACTTTATAATCTCCTTTATTGTTTTTAGGAAAATATACTTTCACATCAGATTTATTTTTCTTTTTAAATCTTGGAAACTTACTTTGCCCATTAAAAAATCGTCTATAAGCAGTTTCAGCATTTTGTATAGCTTTTTTTCTTGCCTTAGCTCCACAATTATTTATCCATTTATACTCTTCTAATACTTTAAATTCATTATTAATATACTTATCAAAATCATTAGCCGACATAAATGCTTTTTCTTTAGGAATTAAGTCTTGTTTATATAACTCATACAATTCTTTATTTTTTGCAATATATTAATATCCTCCTTGATTTCATTATTTACAATGATAAATTTAACTCCAAATTTATTAAGAAATTTTTCAAACCAGTCAAACCCAAATCGAATAAACCTATCTTTATGTGTAATAATTATTGTACCTATTTCGTTAGTCATATATTCATATATTGTTTAAGAAATTCTACTTGATTTTTTAAATCATCTTTTTGGTTAGAAGTTGAAACTCTTGTATATTTAATTTTCCAGCATTATCCCATCTTTGCAATGTTAATACTGATACATTTAAAAGTTCTGCAAATTCTTTAGGTTTATAATTTTTTCTCAAATATAATCAACTCAGATATATTATATAATATTGGATTATATTTAAGTATGTTTTTGATAACTATATAAATCCTCCTTTATAAAAAAATAAATTAAAATTGAGAATTGACCTAAATCAATCCTCAATACTTTAATTATTGTCCTTTGTTATAACTAATTCTATTTCCTTCTCTTTACCTTCTCTTAATATGGTTCCTTTTATATTTTCACCTTGTTTTTTATTTTCAATTATCAAAAATATATCCTCTATATAATTGATTTTTTGTCCATCTAATTCTACTATTATATCTGTAGGCTTAAGCCCTGCTTTTTCTGCCATACCATTAGCATTAACACTATTAATATAAACTCCTTTTAACCATTTTTCATCACCAATTACTACTGTTTTCTCTTCTATGCCCATTACATTTAATCTCTTGATAATATCATTATAAAACTCCTGTATTTCATCAATATTAACAGCATAATAAAGATTGTTCTTTGCTTTTTCCTTACTAATTTTATCGCTAAGCATTCCTAAAAGATTTCCATTTATATCACATAATGCTCCTCCAGAATTATCTTCATTCACTATTGCATCTGTTTGCAAAAGCATATTATGCTTACCATTGATACCTTCATATTGTGATGTTATTCTTCCTACAGTTACCATTCCAGAATCGCCTATTGTATATACCTTACCAATAGCATATGCAATTTGCCCTATATTTATATCTTTAGAACTAGCAAATTTAATTGCATTAAGACCTTCCATATCTATTTTCACTAATGCCATATCCTTATCTTCATTCTTCCCAATCAAATATGCCTCTATTGGCTCCATAGCTACGTCAGTTATCTTAATATATATTTTGTCATAATCCTTAACTTTAGAATAATTAGTTATAATATATCCTTTTTCATTAATTATTATACCCGAAGTATTATTTATATCTGATAGTTTATTTATTGCTTCCTCACTATTAGAAATAGTAACAATTGATTTCAATACTTTTTGTATTCCATCAGTTATTTGCTTGTCTTCTTGACTTATTATTATAGTCTCTTCAATTTCACTAACATATACACTAGTAATATATCCTGCTGCCAATGCTCCGCATATTATAGAAATAATAATAATACCAACAAGTCGCAACAAATTGCCTAATTTAAATTCAAATAGTTTCTTTTCTACTTGAATTTTTAATCCCCCTCGATTATCATTGTGATTCATGGTCGATTTGTCACCTTTCATATATTATAAATTCTAAACCTTAGTTAACGTAAAGGTAAATATTACTCCCTCTTTTGCATTTTTAGCCCAAATATCCTCCTTGTGTTGTGTTAATATTAATCTAACTATCGGAAGTCCAAGACCAGTACTTTCCTTATTAGTTCTTGATTTATCAGTTTTATAAAATCTATCCCAAATATGCACTAATTCATCCTCAGTCATTTGAGGACCATCATTATGAAAACTTGTATATACCTTTGTACCCTTTATTTTAGTTGATATATTAATATTTCCATTCTCACCACCATATTTTATTGCATTATCTAGCAAATTGGTTATAACTTGAATTATTCTATCACTATCCGCATATACATATAAATGCTCTCTTTTAAACATTACATTTACTCTTATATTCTTTGCTTTAACTTTACTTTCAATATTTAAAAGACATCTTCTTATAAGTTCATGAAGATCCACTTCCATTATTGTAAGCTTAAATTTACCTACTTCCATAGAAGATAAATCTAACAAATCATTTACTAATCTTGATAACCTATTTATTTCGTCGTATACTAAATGCAAATAATACTCTTCTTTATCCTTGGGAATAACACCATCTATCATTCCAGCAATAAATCCCTTCATTGATGTTATAGGTGACCTTAACTCATGTGAAACATTTGAAATAAAATCACGTCTATTGGCATCAACAGCCTCTAATGACTCTGCCATAAGATTAAATGACCTAGCCATCTTCCCTATTTCATCTTCCGACTCAACTAATATTCTTTTGTCAACCTCACCTTTTCCTATACGATTAGCAACTCTATTTATTTCGTTTATTGGATTAATTAACTTCCTATATATTACCCATCCTACTGAAAAAGCTAATATCACTAATGTAAAAAGTGTTGTCACCCATATAGTTTTATACATTCCTGAAGTCTGCTCAGCTATTTTATCTTCAGATAACATCATTACAATGACACCACAAAATTCTCTATCATTAAACACTGGTTGCAAATACGCTTGCTGAGTTACATCTGCTTTTCCAATTTCACCCTCTGGAATAACTTCATTCCTTTTAAGTTTAACCATATAATCATCAGATATACTAAGTTTAGTCATTCCAATATCAATGCCTATATCTTTTGAACTAGCATAAATAAATCCAACATTATCGGTAACTAATATATCTACATCTATAGCTTCCTTAATAAAATCTAATTTTTTTTGCAGATTATCATAGGCATTCTTTTCCTTATTTTTTAAAGAATTAATTATATCTTCTTCTATAATATCGCTTGTAGTTTCCATTTTAGATTTTTTTATGCTATATATTTCACTTTTATATTTCAAAGTTAATATAATTGAGAATAAAACCAAAATAATTGCTATAATTGTTGTAAATGTTGTTATTAACCTATATAACAAGCTACTCTTCTTCAATTATTTCACCTCAAATTTATATCCTATCCCCCAAACAGTCTCAAGCTCCCAACTTTCGCCTCCAACTATTTTTTCTCTTAATCTCTTTATATGAACGTCTACTGTTCTTGAATCTCCAGGATAGTCATATCCCCATACTTCACACAATAATTGTTCTCTAGTAAACACTTTATTTTTATTGTTTGCTAAGAAATATAATAAATCAAATTCCTTAGGTGGCATTTTTATTTCTTCTCCATTATAAGTAACACTATATGATGTCGCATCTATAATTAAATCGCCAAAATGTAATATTTCCTTACTGTCACCATCTACAGTATATCTTCTCATAACTGCCTTTACTCTGGCTAATAATTCCTTTGGTTCAAAAGGCTTAACAATATAGTCATCTGCACCTAATTCTAGTGCTAATACCTTATCAAATGTATCCCCCTTAGCTGTTAACATAATAACTGGTATTGAACATTCTTTTCTTATCCACTTTAATACATCAATACCATCAATACTAGGTAACATAACATCTAATAACACTAAATCTGGTTTAACCTCTCTAAATATTTCTTGTGCCTCTCTACCATTATTAGCTATTTTTGTTTCATAGTTAGCACTTTTTAAATACATATCTATTACTTCACAAATATTTATATCATCATCTACTATTAATATTGTTCCAATAGTACCTTCCATTAATATTACACCCCATTCTAAATTTTTAAAGTTATACTATAAATTTAACATTTTTTTAACTATATTCATATAGTTTTAATTAAATTGTTACAATTTGTTCATTTTCTCTGATTAAATAAAATATATTATCAAAAATAGAGGTAACCATATTTGCATGGTTACCTCTATGTATGTATATTCTATTGGAATAATCTACTTATTGGTTGATCATCATATATTCTCTTGATTGCTTCAGAAAATAAAGGTGCAACTGAAATAGATTTAAACTTAGCTCCTTCTGGTAGAGGAATAGTATTTAACATAACTAACTCTTCAATTGCTGAACTATTTATTCTTTCAATTGCAGGTCCTGATAATACACCATGTGTACAACAAGCATAAACAGCTTTTGCTCCTAAATCCTTTAATGCATTGGCAGCATTAGTTATTGTTCCTGCTGTATCAATCATATCATCAACTAATATACAAACCTTATCTTTAATGTCTCCTATTATATTCATTATTTCAGATACATTAGCCTTAGGTCTTCTCTTATCTATAATAGCTATAGGTGCATTAATCTTATCAGCAAACTTTCTAGCTCTTGTAACACTTCCTAAATCAGGAGATACAACTACTATATCATCTCTTTCTGCTAATCCCTTATTTATATAATGATTAGCTAATATTGGTGAACCTAATAAATGATCCACTGGTATGTTAAAATATCCTTGTATTTGAGCTGCATGTAAATCCATAGTTAACACTCTATCTGCTCCAGCTGCTGTTAATAAATCAGCAACTAATTTTGCTGTTATTGGATCTCTTGACTTAGCCTTTCTGTCTTGTCTTGCATAACCATAATATGGAATAACTGCTGTTATTCTACCAGCTGATGCTCTCTTAAATGCATCTATCATTATTAATAACTCCATTAAATTATTATTAACTGGTGAACCTGTAGATTGTACTATAAATACATCTGCACCTCTAACTGTTTCATTAATATTTACTGAAATTTCACCATCACTGAATGTTCCTACTTCAGCATCACCAAGCTTCAGTCCTAATAAATCTGCAATTTCTTTTGCTAGTTCTGGATTTGAATTTCCAGTAAAGATTTTGATGTTTTTAACATGGGATAACATAAATTGTACGGCCTCCTTAATTTTTAACTCTTTACACTATTATTTAATATTTTAATATGTTTAATTATTTTAAACCTTTTTTCTCTACCCAACCTTCTTTATTTACTTGCCTTGCTCTTGCAATTGCAAGTTCTCCTTCTTTTACTTCAGAAGTAATAGTTGAGCCTGCTGCAATATAAGTATTATCACCCACTGTTACAGGCGAAATAAGATTTGTATTGCATCCTATAAAACTATTGTTACCTATTATTGTTTTATGTTTATCTTTTCCATCATAGTTTACTACCACTGTTCCGCAACCAAAATTACATCCGCCACCTACTTCAGAATCTCCGATGTAAGTCAAATGAGATACTTTAGTTCCATCCCCTATAGTAGATTTCTTTATTTCAACAAAGTCCCCAATTCTTGCATTCTTGCCAACCTTTGTTTCTGGTCTTAAATATGCAAATGGACCAACTGTTGTATCTTCACCTATAATAGTTTCAAGCACAACTGATGCTTGCACTTGTGCTCCTCTTTCTATTATACTATCTTTTATCCTACAATTCTGTAGTATTAGACAATTTTCTTTAATCTTTGTCTTTCCTTCAATTATATTATTAGGATAAATTATAGTATCTTTGCCAATTTCGACATCAGCACCTATGTATGTTGTCTTAGGATCAATCAACGTAACTCCATTTTCTAAATGCTTTAGATTTATCCTATTTCTTAAAATCTCTTCAGCCTGAGCTAACTGAACCCTCGAATTAACTCCTACTGTATCTTCAAAGTCTGTAACAACTGCTCCTAATTTCTTACCTTTTGATTTTAAAATTCCAATAACATCTGTCAAATAATATTCGCCCTGACTATTGTTATTAGATAGCTTTTCTAAAGATTCCAATAAATCTTCTATGTTAAAACAATACATTCCTGCATTCATTTCATTAACTTTTATTTCGACTTCATTACAATCCTTATGTTCTACTATTCGTAAAACTTCATTTGTAGATTCATCTCTAATTATTCTTCCATACCCTGTTGGATCATCAACAAATGCTGATAATAAAGTTGCAGAATTATTATTATCTATATGTTCATTTACCAATCTATGTATAGTCTCAATCTTAGTTAATGGTGCATCTCCTGTAAAAACTAAAACCACTCCGCTTTTACCTTCTAAAAATGCTCTTGCAGATTTAACTGCATCTCCTGTCCCTAATTGTTTTTCTTGAAAAGAGTAAGTAACATTTCTGTCCTTAGTACCTTCCTTTACTTTTTCAGCACCTTTTCCTATTATAACATTGACATCCTTTATACCGGCACCTCTCATATTATCTATAACATGATTCACCATTTCTTTGCCACAAACTTTATGAAGCACCTTGGGAATGTCAGACTTTATTCTTTTTCCTTGTCCAGCTGCTAAAATCAAGGCACACTTATACATGATACCACCTCGTGTTATTTAAATCATTTTTTCTATATCATATCTATTATATTGGAAAGCAATTTTTATTTCAACCAAAAATCAAATAAATTTTTCATACTATTTACATCGTCTTTGCAAAAAAATAAAAGGAAGCTATATAACCTCCTTTCAATTTTTCTACTCCTGAGAAACCTCTTCTACTTTTGCTTCTTCATAAGCCTTTAATATTGAAGCTTGCATTTTTTCCCTAGTTTCAGTGTTTATTGGATGTGCTATATCCTTAAATTCACCATCTGGTGTTTTTCTACTAGGCATTGCTATAAATAACCCATTTTGCCCTTCAATAACCTTAATATCATGTATTACAAATTCATTATCAAAAGTAACAGATACTATCGCTTTCATCTTACCATCTGTTGCAATCTTTCTAATTCTAACATCTGTAATTTGCATTTTGCTCCACCTCCAGTCGATTAATAATAATATAATTCTTCATATATTTTCAAAATCCTTTTTTTTTCTAAAGTTTTAGAATATTTTTTTAGATGGCTGTACATCTATTGATGATGTCTTGTCAACCGACATTATCTCCACAATGGATACATACTCATCAATAAGTTTTTTATTTATATCAACTTTATCTACCATTACACCAATACCAACTAATGTACAATTAAATTCCTTTACTAATTCCTCTATGCCAAGGGCTGTACCTCCACCTTTCATAAAATCATCAATAAATATGCTATTACAATTTGGATTCATCGCTTTCTTAGATAATGACATCTGTTGGAGCTGTCCACTAGTTGCTGAAACATAATTTATTGTAACTGTTGAGCCTTCAGTAACCTGATTTTCTCTTCTAGCAATAACCAATTGAACTCCTAAATTTCTAGCTACTTCATAAGCTAAGGGTATTCCTTTTGTTTCAACTGTTATCACATAATCTATTTTCTTTTCTTTAAAGCTTGATGCCAGTATAAGACCTGCTTTCTTTATTATTAATGGATTGTATATAATATCAGTCATATACATAAAGTCTCCTGTGATGACTCTATTTTTATCTCGTAATAACTCACACAAATCTAGTGCAAACTCTTTAGCCTTTGCTCTACTTAGCATAGGAATAAAACGAATACCTCCTAAAACCCCCGAGATGGTCTCAATTCTTCCCATTTCTAATTCAGATAAACTTTCTCTAATAATTAGTATATCTTCACTAATCGTTGATTTAGCTGCATTTAACATATCAGAAAACTCATTTAACTTAATTATCTTGTTAGGATTGTCCATCAATATTTTAGTAATAATAGCTATCCTACTACTTCTTCCTAATTTATCCAAGTTGTCACCACCCTTTGCTTTTTCGTTGTTATTATATTTATTTTATTCTATAGAATATGCAATTTCAATTAATATTTTTTTACAGTATATTGTGTTCAAATTTTTAAAATTGTATATAATTATAAATGTATATTATTTTGAATATTAAGGGGATGATTTTTTGTCATTTGATTTTTTAAGTGATAAACATAAAAAAATACATTTTATTGGTATTGGTGGTATAAGTATGAGTGGTCTTGCTGCTGTACTACTAAATAATGGCTACAAAGTATCAGGTTCTGATTCCAAAGATTCTAATATATTAGATACATTAAGACAAAAAGGAGCAGAAATCTATATTGGTCATTCTGCTTCAAATTTAGTAAATGTTGATTTAGTTGTTTATACAGCAGCTATTCCTGAAAACAACCCAGAACTTATAGAAGCTAAAGCAAAAAATATTGCACTTATGGACCGTGCTGAATTTTTAGGTTCTATAATGAAAGGACATAAATATAATGTTGCCATTTCTGGTACTCATGGAAAAACAACAACTACTTCAATGATATCTCAAATAACCTTAGAAGCGGACTTAGACCCTACAATTCTTGTTGGTGGTGAGCTTGACTTAATTGGTGGTAACTATAGAATTGGTAAAAGTGATTATTTTATAACAGAAGCTTGCGAATATAAAGCATCATTTTTAAAATTCTTTCCTTATGTTGGTGTTATTTTAAATATTGATGCAGACCA
The DNA here is from genome assembly GCA_022767515.1 of Clostridium sp. GTDB lineage: Bacteria > Bacillota > Clostridia > Clostridiales > Clostridiaceae > Clostridium. Next base: position 5,997 of record JALENK010000002.1, on the reverse strand, counting down.
TTTAGATTATTATAAAGATATAGATGATATTGCAAACACATTTAAAAAATTCTCTACACTTATACCTAAGGATGGATACTTAATAGGCTATGGTGGAGATTTTCGTGTTAAAGAAATTTTAGATTCTGCAAATTGCAATACAATTTCATATGGTTTTGAAGACGAAGATATTACTGCAAAGGATATTTCTTTCAATAATAATGGTTGTGCAAACTTTACTGTATATAATAAAAATGTAAAGTTATTCTCTTTAAGCATTGCAAATCCTGGTAAACATAACATCCTAAATGCATTAGCTTCTATTGCTGTTTCATTAGTATTTAATATACCAAACGAAAAAATAATTTCAGGTTTATCAAATTGTACTGGTGCCCACAAAAGATTTGAATACAAGGGAACTTTAAATGATATAACTGTAATTGATGATTATGCACATCACCCTACTGAAATAAAAGCAACACTAAGTACAGCACAAAAAATAAAACATAACAAAGTATATTGTGTATTCCAACCACATACATATACTAGAACAAAAGCTCTATTTGATGAGTTTGTAACTGCATTTGATGATGCTGATAAATTAATATTAATGGATATCTATGCTGCTCGTGAAATAGATACAGGGCTAGTTTCTTCTAACGAATTAGGAGATGCTATCAGAAAACATGGTAAAGATTGCATTAATGTACATTCACATGATGAAGCCTGTGAATATTTAAGAAAAAATGCCAAACCTGGTGATGTGATATTAACTGTAGGAGCAGGTGATGTAGTAAAAATCGCTGAGAAATTTTTAAACAAATAGTTAACAAGTGCTCTCAAAGGTATATTTTGATGAGCACTTAATTTATAATAGAATAATAAAGATTTCTTTATTTATATTATTAAATTTAAGGAAGTGACTTTTAATGGAACAAAAATTACAAGAGGCATATGATTATATAAAGAAAACAACAACATATACGCCAACTATTGGAATCATTCTTGGTTCAGGACTTGGCAAAATTACTCCTTTAATTGAAAATGCTGAAATATATTCATATAAAGAAATTCCAAATTTCCCAACATCATCAGTAGAAGGCCATAAAAATAGGTTAATAATAGGTGAATTAGGTGGAAAAACTATTTTAGCTATGGATGGACGTTTTCATTACTATGAAGGATACTCAATGCAAGAAGTTACTTTTCCAATAAAAGTAATGAAACTATTAGGTGTAAAAACTCTATTAGTATCCAATGCTGCAGGTGGTATTAATTCAAGTTTTCAACCAGGAAACTTAATGATAATTTCTGACCACATAAATTTATCTGGTAATAACCCATTAATAGGTAAAAATGATGATGACTTTGGTCCTAGATTTCCTGATATGTCAAATGCATATAATAAAGAATTAATTCAAAAAGCAAAATCAGTTGCCCATTCTTTAAATATTGATATAAAGGAAGGAGTATATGTTATGACGAGTGGTCCTAACTATGAAACTCCAGCAGAAGTTAGAATGATTAAAGCAATTGGAGGGGATGCAGTCGGAATGTCTACAGTACCCGAAGTAATTGTAGCTAACCATTGTGGTATAAATGTTCTTGGTATATCTTGCATTTCAAATATGGCTGCAGGAATCTCAAATAACAGGTTAAACCATCAAGAAGTTATTGAAACCTCAAATATGGTACAAAACGACTTTATAGCCCTTATAAAAAACTTAATTAAAGAATTATAATATTTTTACGGAAGTGTTCTATTATGAAATTAGCAGTTATATCTGACATTCATAGCAATCTATATGCATTAATGAATGTACTAAATGATATTGATGAAAAAAAAGCAGATTTAATAATCTGTTTAGGAGATTTAGTGGGTTATGGTCCTCATCCAAATGAGACCATTTCTCTTATTAAAAGACGAAATATTCTATGTATAAAAGGTAACTATGATATGGCCGTAGTGAATAATTCATTCGATTATATAAGAGATACCCCTACAAACCTATTCTCACTTAATTGGAATCAAGAAGAACTTCGTGCCCAAAATAAATATTTTCTTGAAACATTGCCATGCTCACTATCTTTATCTTTTAGTAATAAAACTTTAAAATTAGTTCATGGCAGTCCAAATAAAATCAATGAATATTTATATGAAAATGCTGAAAACACCATATCTGTCATGGACAATTTATCTGAGGATGTATTACTATGTGCACATACACATATACCTTCTATTAAAGAATATAAGAACAAGCTTCTTATTAATCCTGGTAGTGTAGGAAAGCCAAAAATAGGAGCTCCAGACAGCACTTACTGTATAATAGATATAGATAATAATGGTAAAATCACTCCTCAAATTCATCAGATTAATTATGATGTAAACAAAATTGTTAAAGATATGGAAATGCTAAATTTCCCTTCTTCTTTAATTAGAAGCCTCAAAGAAGGTCAGGAAAACTAAAAAATAAAGGCATGTCCTAATAATTTAAGACATGCCTTTTGATTATATCTTATTGAATATTTTTTTAAATTCTTGTTTTACATTATCATCTACAAATGCACTGCTAGGAATCGATATTCCAGAATTATTTTTAAATATTATAAATATTCCATTCTGTTTATCAACAACTTCTCTAACAATTTCCTTATTGTAAGTTACACAGACTCCATCAATAGAATATTTAATTGTTTTCTCATCTACGCTTAAAGTTATTTCATCATTAAAATCGATTTTATAACTTTTAACTACTGATTCAAAATTTTCTTTTACAGTAAGTAATGATATTACAAAATAAAATATCATAATTATCAAACCTATTACTGCAGGTGCAAAAACAAATATAGCATCATCAACAGTCATTCCATTATGAACTCTAATAAGAGTCTTTCTCATAAAATAATTAACAACAGATATTATTACTGAAAGGAGTAATATAACAATTGGTATTAATTTTCTATATATTTTTAATGATGTTTCTGATTTTCTTAAATATTTAAATAGTTCAAATGCTTCTGCTTCACTATTTTTATAATTTATTTGCATATTACTCCTCCTCCTTTTCTACTTCTTTAACTTCAGCATTAATTTTTTTATCCATCATATCATATATTTTTTCAGCTTCTTCTAAAGTTTCAAACATATCAATTGGCATTATTATTTCTCCATATTGCTTAGCTGTTAAAATAATTATCTTATTACTCTTTGATAATTTAATCATTTTATCCCATTTAACTTCGATTTCTTGATTATTACTTTTAATACATATATCCTCTTCAGTGATTTCAAATGTAACATCACCTTCATATTTTAACTTTCTATTTTTTATTTCCTTCAAAATAACTATAATCTTTACCTTCCAAAAAATCATTGGTAAAACTATTGTCCACAACACGCCACATACTATGTACATTAAAATAATTAAACTTGTACTTTCTCTTAATGCTGTTCCATAAGTAAAATCATTATAAACCTTTTCAAAGCATAAAAAAGCAAATACAGCTATTACCAATAACCTTAATGTCCACATTTTAATCTTATGATTTTTTGATGATTCAACTAAATCTACTGCTAACTCTTGCTGTTTCTCTTCAGTATTTTTGTAGCTGAATATCTTTTTTATATTTTCTTGCATTTTTACAGCACCTTTCACAATAAATTTTAATACTAAATAATTATACAACAAATATAAGGTGACTTCTATAAAAGCCACCAGTTTTATTTTATATTTTTTGTGATTCTTTAAAAGATTTATATGTCCTAAACTTTTCTTTTTCAACTTCTCTATCAGAAGATATATAGTCAAAATCGACCAATATTAATTCTAAATCATCTATAACCTTTTTTATCTCTTCAACAACCCTATCTCTATTAACTTCATCACCCCTTGTCATCAATCTCATTTTTAATTGATTTAATTCTAAAACCTTTTTCTCTAAAATTCTTTCTTTCGCCATATTATTTTCCCTTAATATTTATAATCTATAAATAATGTATGTTTAAATAATTGTATTTGTTAGCAAAATATTATAAAATAATTTATTATGGAATATCGTTAGGGAGGATTCAAAATGAATAAATCAATATTAGTCAGATCACTATATAGAAATACCAGTGATTTTTTATCAAAAGAAGTTACCATATCAGGTTGGATTAGAACTTTAAGAGCATCTAATGCCTTTGGATTTATAGAAGTTAATGATGGTTCTTTCTTTAAAAATGTTCAAGTTGTTTTCGAAAATAAATTAGATAACTTTAAAGAAATATCTAAACTTCCAATAAGCTCATCAATTAAAGTAATTGGTACTTTAGTTGAAACACCAGAAGCTAAACAACCATTTGAAATTCAAGCAAAAGAAATTATTGTTGAAGGTATGTCAAATTCAGACTATCCTTTACAAAAAAAGAGACATACTTTTGAATATTTAAGGTCTATTGCTCACTTAAGACCTAGAAGCAATGCCTTTTCTGCAGTTTTCAGAGTACGTTCCGTTGCTGCTTATGCTATCCATAAGTTCTTCCAAGAACAAAACTTCGTATACACTCACACTCCAATTTTAACTGGTAGTGACTGTGAAGGTGCAGGTGAAATGTTCCAAGTAACAACTCTTCCATTAAATAATGCGCCAACAACTGAAGATGGTTCTATTGATTATAAACAAGATTTCTTTGGTAAACAAACTAATCTTACTGTTTCAGGTCAATTAAATGCAGAATGTTATGCACTAGCCTTTAGAAATGTATATACTTTTGGCCCAACATTTAGAGCTGAAAATTCAAACACAGCAAGACATGCTGCTGAATTTTGGATGGTAGAACCTGAAATTGCATTTGCTGATTTAAATGATGATATGGAATTAGCTGAGGCAATGCTTAAATATGTTATGCAATATGTTATTGATAATTGTCCAGAAGAAATGGAATTTTTCAATCAATTTATTGATAAAGGATTGTTAGATAGATTAAATCATGTTATAAATTCTGATTTTGGAAAAGTTACATATACAGAAGCTGTAGAAATACTAAAGAATTGTGGTAGAAAATTTGAATATCCTGTTGAGTGGGGAATCGACCTTCAGACTGAACATGAAAGATATTTAACTGAAGAACACTTCAAAAAACCAGTATTTGTTACTGACTACCCTAAAGATATTAAAGCATTCTATATGAGATTAAATGATGATAATAAAACAGTTGCTGCTTGTGATTGCTTAGTACCTGGAATTGGTGAAATCATTGGTGGTAGCCAAAGAGAAGAAAGATTGGACGTATTAAAAGCTAGAATGAAAGAATTAAATCTTAACGAAGAAGATTACTGGTGGTATCTTGAACTTAGAAAATATGGTGAAACAAAACATGCTGGTTTTGGTCTAGGATTTGAAAGATTAATTATGTACTTAACTGGAATTGGAAATATAAGAGATGTATTACCATTCCCAAGAACAACTGGACAATCCGAATTCTAATAAAAAACAAAGATAGCTCGCAAATTCATAGGCAAATCTATGAATACACGAGCTATTTTTTTATATTCTAAATGTCTTTATTATTTCTTGTAGCTTAATACAACTATTATTTAATTCTACTATCTCGTTTAAAAGCTTATTAGAATTATCATTTGCACTAATTGTATTTGAATTTACTTGCTGAGTCTTATCTGCTATTTCGCTATTTAAATTATTAATATTATTAATTATTTGTACTACATTATTAATGGCAGCTGCTAATTCTTGAGATGTAGACCCTAAATCAGAAGACATATCTCTAAAATAAGTAGCATCATCTTTATATTGTTTAGCTGTTTCACTAATATCAAAAGATGTAGTTGATGCTTCACTTGCCTTATTTGCAACACTTTCTACAGCTCCATTTATTTCATTTATAATTTCACTTGCTTCTTTTGTTGACTCTGTAGTATTTTTAGCAAATTCAAATATTTCTTTAATAGAACCATTTATTGAACTAATTTGTTCATTTAAATTTTCAACGTTTCCCTTTGCTTCTTTTACTGCTAT
>JALENK010000112.1 GCA_022767515.1 Clostridium sp. | reverse complement strand
GGAGATAATGTAATTATTGGGGCAGGAAGTGTTGTAACAAAAGATATTCCAGACTGGGCAATTGCGTGTGGAAATCCATGTAAGGTTGTTAGATATATTACGGAGGATGACCGAAAATACTACTATAAAAATCAAGAATTTGATGAGGAAGCTTGGGCTGATATTTGTGAACGGGGCTATGGGGGGAATTTTTAAGTTATTTGATAGTGCAAGATAAAAAGAGAAGAGCATTAAAGTAAGTATATAGTCGAAAATTATAATTTTTGGTGGAAATTTTATGTAAATTGTGCTAAAATATTAGTGGGTCATAAGTAGAATTAAGGGAGGGGAATTTATATGGAACAAAACAAAAAAGTAGAACGTAAGTACAATAATATACCTAATCAAGTAGCAAAGGTAAATCAGACAACAATGATAGGATTAACAATCATTGAAGCAATACTAATATTTGCAATGTTTATACAAACGTTTGCATACGATACAGCATTCGGGAAGCTCGGCATTGTTCCAATGATTATATTAATTGTTGGTGTTATTTTGAACTGGGTATTTTATCTTAAGGATAAAAAAAGTTACAAATTAAGATATTATATGTTAATTAGTTTTATGGTAGGATGGGCATATTTAATGATATTAGGCTCAAATGTTATGGTTAGTTTTTATATTTATCCATTAGTTATTGCTACAATATTATACCATGATAAAAAATTTGAGAAGATTTTATTCTATTCTATACTACTTGTAACCTTTATTCGTTTGGTAGCATGGTCAATAAGTGGTCAGTTATTATCAGGTGATAGTATTTCACTTATTAGTATAATTGTTCATCTAGAAATTATCATTGTAATACATATTATTTCAAAACATTCATCTATATTTACTGAAGATATGCTAGGTTCAGTTCAAGATGAGCAAAAGATGGGAAATACTATGCTTAATGAGGTATTGGATATTTCAGAAAATGTACAACAAGCAGTTTTAGAGACAAATGAACTTATTGACCACTTGAAAAATGATGCTTGTTCTGTACACGATTCTATAGAAGATATCTTTGGAAAAACTCAAAATAATGTGGATAGTGTAAAAGAACAGAGTCAGATGACAAGGAGAATTAACCAAGATATTGAGGAAACCGCAGAAAATGCAAAGATTATGGTTGAGGTAGCTACAGTGTCTTCTAAATTACTTAAGGATAATATGACAGTAATGGATTCCATTCGTAAAGAAGCTGAATCTATCAATGAGATTAATTCAAAAGTAGCTGGCTCTATGGAGAATTTGCAGAAAAGGGCAAAGGAAGTACATCAGATAACAGAGGTTATTTTCTCAATTTCAAACCAAACAAATTTACTTGCATTAAATGCATCTATTGAAAGTGCAAGAGCAGGAGAAGCGGGAAGAGGATTTGCAGTTGTTGCAGATCAGATTCGTAGTTTGGCAGAAGAAACAAGACAATCTACAGAACAGATTGCAAATATTGTAGAAGAGTTAAATAAAAATGCAAAAGTAGCAACTGATATTGTACAACAATCTATTGGTGCAATGGAAACTCAGAATAAAAAAGTTGCAGATGTATCAGATGGATTTAGTGAAGTACATAATAATATTTCTACATTAACAAACAGAGTTGAAAGTATTAATGAAAAAATTGAGAACTTAGTAAAATCTAACAATATAATTATAGATAATATTAATCAGTTATCTGATAGTAGTGCATCAGTTTCAGAAAGTGCGAAAGAAGTAGAGGTTAGAAGTTTACAGAATCAGACTGAAGCTGAGAATGCAAAAGAAGTCCTTGTAAAAATGCAAGAGATGGTAGAACAATTAAAAAAATATCAAAAGTAATATTTATGAATTGAAGTCTGCAAAGTCTAAAACAGAATGCTTATTTAGAGAGAATAGAGAAAACTATTCTCTCTTTTTTGTAGGGTTGTTAATTTTGTATATATTAAATTTAATGTTGCAATATACACTGTTTCTTGTTAATCTTATGGTTATAAATATAAATAAAGTAGGAGGAAGTAAAATGAATTTTTTGGAAGAGCGTATAGTAAAGGATGGAGTTGTAAAGGCTGGAGGAGTTTTGAAGGTTGATAGCTTTTTAAATCATCAGATGGATATAGAGTTATTTGATAAGATGGGTGAGGAGTTTAAAAAAAGATTTACTGGTAAAAATATAAATAAGATTGTTACTATTGAAGCTTCTGGAATAGGTATAGCATGTATAGTAGCAAAACATTTTAATGTTCCTGTTGTATTTGCTAAAAAGGCTAAAAGCATAAATTTAGATGGTGAAATGTATGTTGCAGAAGTTGAATCATTTACTCATAAATGTAAGAATCAAGTAATTATATCTAAAAAATTTTTAAATTCAGATGACCATATATTAATTATAGATGATTTTTTAGCTAATGGATGTGCACTTCAAGGATTAATATCACTAGCTAAAGGAGCAGGAGCAACAGTTGAAGGAATAGGAATAGCAATTGAAAAAGGTTTCCAAGGTGGTGGTAAGTTAATAAGAGAGCTTGGCTATCAGTTAGAATCATTAGCTATTGTTGATTCTATGGATGATGCAACTGGAGAGATTAAATTTAGAAATTAATACATATTGAAAGGAATATATAATGAAAAAGTTTAATGTAAGTATAGATAATATTTATAAGCTTGATGGAAGAGTTCCTATAGGTAAAGCAATTCCTTTCGGTCTTCAACATATATTAGCTATGTTTGTTGCTAATTTAGCACCTATAATAATAGTAGCTGGAGCATGTAATTTATCTACCGAAAATCAAGTTATGTTAATTCAAAATGCTATGATAATGGCAGGGATAGGTACACTTATTCAATTATTTCCAATATGGAGAATAGGTTCAAGACTACCTATAGTAATGGGGATAAGTTTTACATTTGTATCAATACTATGTTTTATTGGAGCAACTTATGGATATAATGCAGTTATAGGAGCGGTCTTAATTGGTGGTATTATAGAAGGTATACTTGGTCTTTTTGCTAAATTCTGGATTAAGCTTATATCGCCAATAGTAGCAGCAAGTGTTGTTACATCAATTGGATTTTCACTTTTAGCTGTAGGAGCAAGTTCTTTTGGGGGTGGAACATCAAGTGCCACTTTTGGGTCAGCAACTAATTGGATTTTAGGTACAGTAACCTTATTTGCTTGCATTATCTTTAAAATTTTAGCTAAATCATATTGGAAACAATTATCCGTTTTATTTGGTCTAGTTGTAGGTTATATTTTAGCTATATGTATGGGGGTAGTAGACTTTTCAGCAATGGAGGAAACATCAATTATAGCACTTCCAACCCTATTGCCTTTTGAACCAGAGTTTAATATTGATGCAATTGTTTCTGTAACTTTGATTTTCTTAGTTTCTGCAACAGAAACTATAGGAGATACTTCAGCATTAGCTATGTCAGGGCTTAATAGAAATGTAACAACTAAAGAAACATCTGGTTCTATTGCATGTGATGGATTTGTAAGTTCACTTTCAGCTATTTTTGGTTGTATACCAATAACATCATTTAGCCAGAATGTTGGGCTTGTAGCTATGACAAAGGTAGTAAATAGATTTGTTATTGCAATTGGTGCATTTATAATGATACTTGCAGGAATATTTCCAATATTCGGTGCAGTTTTAGCGACACTTCCAGATGCAGTTTTAGGTGGATGTACAATAATGATGTTTGGTACAATTGTTGTAAGTGGGTTACAGATGATTAGTGAATGTGGATACAGTCAAAGAAATATTACAATTGCAGCCCTTTCATTAAGTATAGGTATAGGATTTACACAGGTGCCTGAGATATTTGCAATTTTTCCACAAATAATTCAAACAATATTTGCAGAAAACTGTGTTGCAGTTGTATTTGTTGTTGCGATTATTTTAAATTTGGTATTGCCAAAGGATATGGAAGTAAATAAAAGTAACTAATTAGTGAGACAGTATTTACTGTCTCGTTTTTTAAAAATTGTATATACTTAAATAGGATAAATTAAGAATTTAGGTGATAAAAGATGAAAAAATTTATAGATGTAATGAAAATAGCGTTTATGTCAGTAGTAATAGGTTTAGCATTAGTCTTTAGCTATAATATATCAATGGCATTGTTTATTTTTGCATGTTTGATTATAGTATTTTTAGTAGCTGTGGTTATTAAATCTATATATAGCATTAAAGCTTCTGGGAAAAATGAATATCAGATTTTATATGAGACGGTAAATAATATGTGGAATGATAAAGATAGTGAAAAATGTTTAAAGGTTATGAGAAAATCTAAGATTAATCATGATTCAATTTCCTATAAGTCAGATTTAGCATTAATTCATTATTGTAATGGAGATGAAGATGAAGCAAAGAAATTACTTTTTGAATTAGAAAGTAGATGTGATAATATGGAGTCTGAATATGCTAAAAGCATTATTGGAATTAGATTTAATATGTGTTTTATTGAATCAAGTATATTTGCAGACCAATATGAATATAAAAAAGCATATGAAAACTTTAAGGCATTTATACAAAAATATAAAGGTATTGTAGAAATAACTGATATGATTAAGTATTGGATGGAATTATATAAAGACTTATCAGAGGAAAATTATAAAAAGGCTAATTTAGAAACTATAGATAAGATATATAAGACTATAAGTGGTATATCAGAGGAAAAATGTGGTATATTAAATTCTAATAGAGCTGATATATATAAGGTTAGAATATTAAAAAAATTAAACAAAATTGAAGAGGCAGATGCTTTATTAGAAGGATTAAAAGAGAGAAAATTATTATTGTGTGAAAAAAAATTGGTTGAAGAACTAATAATAGAAAGGTAGGAAGAGAAAATGGAAAAAATATATTTTGCAAGAAAATCAAAAGAGGTAATATTACCTAATAAAGAAACAGAAAATGCGGGTTATGATGTTTATGCTTTTTTTGAAGAGGAAGAGCTTAAAATAGAAGCTCATCAAACAAAGCTTATTCCAACAGGATTATTTAGCTGTGTTTCAGAGGATTATGTTCTGCTTGCAAGGGAAAGAGGCTCAACAGGAAGCATTGGTATGAAATGTGGTGCTGGCGTAATTGATAGTGGATATAGAGGAGAGATATTTATTGCAATTACTAATGAAAATAATATACCTTTAATTATATCTAAGAAGGTTCAAAAGACAGTTAAGGGCACAGATGAAATTGTATACCCTTATACAAAAGGAATCGCTCAGTTATTATTAGTTCCAGTTCCAAAAACAGAAGTGGTAGAAATATCTGTTCAGGAATTACAAGCAATTCCATCTAAAAGAGGAAGTGGAAATCTAGGAAGTAGTGGAAAATAGTT
>JALENK010000110.1 GCA_022767515.1 Clostridium sp. | reverse complement strand
GTTTTTAGCCAGGCCTTAGTTTCTTTAAGCCTATATGAATTTCCATTCATATTAATGACATAAGATTTATGCGTTAACCTATCGGTTAATGCCGCAGTCATAACTGGATCTCCTAATATTTCATTCCATCTATCAAAAGCTAAATTAGTAGTAATAATTGTTGATTTTCTACCAGTTCTAAGAGATATATTTGTAAAGAGTAGCTCTGCCCCCTCTTTATCCGAAGATATATATCCAAATTCATCAAGAATAACTAAATCATATTTTGCTAATTTATTTTGAAAAGACCTTAAAGTCTTTGCTGATTTTAATTCTTTTAGCTGTGTAATAAATAATGGAACTGTTGTAAATAAGACTTTGTATCCTTCTATACAAGCTTTCATCCCCAATGCTATTGCTATATGAGTTTTCCCTGTTCCAGGGTTTCCGGCAAGAATAACATTCTGAGCTTCTTCAATAAATTTCAAACTACTTAAATGTTTTAATTTATGCTTAGCATCATCAGGCAGAGCATCTATGTCGATATCTTCTAAATACTTTTTATAAGGAAAACTTGCAGTTTTTATTCTGCTCTGAGTCAAATTATACTTTCTGATATCAGACTCCTTTTGAAGGAGTCTACATAAAAATTCTTCATAAACTTAAATTATTATTTTCAGCATCAGAAATAGATTCTTCTAAATCTGATTTAATTGCTCCTAGTCTTAGTTCAGCTGCATATTCTTTTGCTTGAACAAAATAAGTATCTGATTTCATAACTTCACTTCCTTAATTATTAAATAAATCATTAAATTCATTAAGCATAGTAATCGAATTAGTAGTTATATCATCATTGTAATCCGAAAGATAGATAACTTTGTTATCATCTTTTTTAGTACAAATAAATTCAATTTTATCCACGCTAATATTACTAGGACAAACCTCCTTAATATGTTTTATAGCTTCATCAACTGCCTTTAAACCATATTTTCCAACACAATCAAGCAACAAGATAAATTCTTTTTCATTATCTTTGAAATAATCATTATAAATAGTTTTAAGAATGCTATCCATTTGTTTGAAAGCAGTACTATTTATAAGTGCCTTCGGTTTTCGGAATAAAGTATATGTAAAATGAGATATGTCAATCTTCCACTTGTTAAACCCTAATAATTTATCATGTTCAGCGATAAGCTTATCATTATCAAATACTAATATCTTTTTCGTATATACTTTACACATTAAAAGCTTATCAACGTACATATCAGGCACTGAATATTGGCATGAATCAATCATAATAGTAGAATATTTACTAACTCTTGCTTCTGTAAGGGTAGCTGTTTCATAAAGTGGCATATCAGGTAGTAGATTAGCTTTTTCTTCTTCTAACAGTTCCTTTGCAGTTTTGTTTTTTCCATAAGGAATTTTATTGTTAATTTGAATTAATACTTCAATTAAATGTTTATTAGCAGTTTCTAAAGAAGTAAAGGAAGTATTCTTAGAAAAAGCCTTTCTTCTTATGATTTCTACACTTCTTTCAACATGACCTTTTTCATTTCCACTATAAGCATTACAAAACCTAAAATTAAATTTATAATATAAAGATAATTTTAATAATGCATCTGTAGGTTCTTTATCTGATCTACCAATAAATTTTTTGACTGCAACTCTTGTATTATCATATACTACAGTTCTAAATGAGCCTTCAATTTCTTTAAAAAATTCCGCATGAGCTTCAAGGAAGCATGCCGTATTTTGCTTTGGAAATAGTCTTGCCCACCTAAAATTACTATAGGCACTTGTAAATACAGCTAACTGATAATCTCTTAATGTACCATCTTCTGTATACAATTTAACTGTACCGAAATCAAATTCAACAACATCTCCTGGAATATATTCTTGTTTTATATAAGCTTCCTTTCGGCTTCTTTCAAGCTTATTAACAGTGTTAATTACCGAAGAGTAACTGATATTAAAACCTTCTTTTTTAAGAGCTTCATAAATATCTATCTTTTTCATCTGTTGTTTAGAGAAACCTGTTAATCTTTTATTTTCATTCTCTTTTAGAAATGCTTTAATACGTTCCTTTACTTCATCTGTAACCGCTGTTTTTACTCTTGGAGATGAATGATACTTTGGTTTATTAGTGATTTCTTCAATTAAATTTACTTTTTCAATATCAGATAATTCATAGCCTAATTCTTGTAACTTACTTTCATATTCTCTTATATATTTCCTTATTGTATCTCTGGCTACGCCAGTCAACCTATGTATCTCTCTTTGAGACATATTATCTTTTATGTAATATAGAATTATTTTTTGTTTATCGTTCAATGTTATCACCTTCCACACAACCTTTATACACATATTATTTCCATATTAGTATGTGTATAAATCCAATGGAAAATTATCGGTGGAAGAATTTTTAGTTATTTATTTGGTATAGTTTTAGTATGTGTTAAACA
>JALENK010000113.1 GCA_022767515.1 Clostridium sp. | reverse complement strand
AGTGATATTGCTAAGCCTTATAAAAATATTAATAAATCACAGAAAATTAAAAAATTAGAAAAGAAAAAACGCAGGTTACAGCGTCAGATAGCAAGAATGTATCTAAAAAATAAGAAAGGAGATAGTTACTGCAAAACAAGTAACATTATAAAGACAGAAAAGAAATTATTAAAACTTAATCACCGATTAACAGATATTCGTCATGACTATTTACATCAAATAACTACTGAAATAATAAACCGAAAACCAAAGTTTATTGTTTTAGAAGATTTAAATGTAAAAGGTATGATGAAGAATAAGCACTTATCAGAAGCCATAGCAGAGCAATGCTTTTATGAATTCTACAGACAAATAGAATATAAATCATTATGGAATAATATTAAATTCATAATTGCAGATAGATTTTATGCAAGCAGTAAAATATGTTCATGTTGCAAAGCAGTAAAGAAAGACTTAAAACTTAATGATAGGATTTATAGATGTGATAAGTGTAATACTGTAATTGACAGAGATAAGAATGCAAGTATAAATTTATACAACTATGGTAAATCAATAGCTTAGTTAACTAAACAACACTATTGATATGTACCGATACGTTAGTCGGGAATTTACGCCTTTTGAAAAGCAGAGAACAAAAAGCTTTGCTTTTACGTGAATCGCTTTGTCGTTTACGTAGTATTATATCAAATGTTAGTAGTAATAGATTTTCTATTATCAAAGCAGATAAGTTGAAAAAGGAATGAAACCTAAAGTTTTATATATTTTTTATAAACTTTTATAAGTTTTCAGTAACGGCGGTGTTATGCAGATAGATTTAAACAACTTAGTATCAATTACAGAAGCAAATCAAAACTTTTCAAAGGTTGCACGTATGGTAGATGAAAATGGAGCAGCAGTGATATTAAAAAATAATGTTCCAAAGTATGTTTTGATTGAATATAGTAAATTGCAAGAAGATAAAATTGCAGATGATAAAAGTGTTGAAGATGTAGCATCAGAAATATTAAAAAATCATATTAAAGCCTTTGAGGAACTTGCAAAATGATAAAACTTAGTAAAGAACAAATAAAAAATCTTCATAAAAAATTGATAGAAGCAACAGGAGGTCTTGATGGAATAAGAGATGAATGGTTATTAGATTCTGCTATATCAGCTCCATTTCAATCTTTTGGTGGTGAAGAATTGTATCCATCAGTTAAAGATAAAGCTGCAAGACTTTGTTTTGGATTAATTAAAAATCATATTTTCATTGATGGTAACAAGAGAATTGGTATATATGTAATGCTTGTATTTCTTCAATTAAATGGAATATTTATTAACTGTGGTGATAAAGAAATTGTAGAATTAGGAATTGGCATTGCAGAAGGTAAGTTTGATGATAAATATATAATAAATTGGATTGAAAATCATGAAGAATAGTTCATTAAATTTAATAGTGCCAATCACACAATGAAATCACTATCAACTTAACCATTTCCTTTATTCTTTGAAGAATGGGACTTGGATAAAAAAGACGTTTCACCATATACAATTGTTGGAGGGTGATTAGCAGTTAATAAAATATTAGAAAACTTTATAAAAACATAGAATTATATTCTAATTTTTATTATAATAGTTTTAGGAGGCGATTTTATTGAAATATTATTCAATAGGGCAGTTTGCTAAAGCTATTGGGA
>JALENK010000087.1 GCA_022767515.1 Clostridium sp. | reverse complement strand
ATTGTGATATTATATCTTTGTTGTTTATACTTGCCGGTGTGGCGAAATGGCAGACGCAGTGGACTCAAAATCCACCGGTGGCGACACCGTGCCGGTTCGACCCCGGCCACCGGTACCATAATATTTAAAGAATGACTATATCACTAAGTTTAAACGGCTTTTTGATATAGTTATTTTTCTTATTTAGTACTATTTTTAGTACTCCTTTTAATTCTTGATTTAATTCTCTATGTTTAACAATACCTTTTGAATTCCAATGACTATATATATTATTAGATATTATATCTAGATGAGTGAACCTTTTTTGTTCCTTATTCTGTTCCTCAAATCTTGTTAAAAAATATTTACTACAATTCCCTTTTCTCCCCTTAAAAGTTTGAACTATTACTGCATTATTAATAGTTAATTCTTTTATAGCTCTTACTAATTGTTTTTTACTAAAACCTAATCTCTCCTGGTAATAATCCATCATATTCTTCTTGGGTGAGATTAGCTCTATACTCACATTCCATATAAACATCAAATACATAACTTAAATTTGAGTATCTATATTTTTTTCTTATTTCACGTTCAACTATATGCAATCTATCACCTACTTATATAACCTTGTTTAATTCCTCCACTACCTTCTCTTATACTCCCTAAGCTTGTCCCATGTAGGAGTAATATTATTTGATTTACACCTCTCTACAAAGTCTAATAATACATAAATACTCATTAATTTATCACTTCCTAAAACCAATAAATTTGTCTGTTAGCATATTCCCTAACATTTAAAATAAATATCTCTTCACCTGCTGCATTAACTATCCCTACAGTCAAATTATTATCCTTGTCTATTTTGCTCCAAGATACCTTTTAAATAACATAACTCTAAAACTTCTCTTATTCTTCTTCACTAAAGAATAATGTAACTACATCTGAATCAAGTGCTTTTGCAATCTTTGACATAATTTCACTGCTTGGATTTTTTGCTTTGCCATTTTCTATTTGTCTTAAATATTCTCTCGAAATACCTAATTCTTTAGCAAATTCAGTTGCTCCAATTCCTTGACCTACTCTTAAAGCTTTGATTTTGTACTTTAAATCTTTCAATTCCATATGCTCACCCCTTTTGACAAGTATAGCTTACTATATTAAAATAAAATTAATGAAGGTGAGGAAACCTTGGGAGTAGGAGAAGAAGTAAAAAAAGCTCGCCTTAAAAAGAAAATTAGTCAAAGAGAACTTGGAAGAAAAATAGGGAAAACTGGGCAATTCATATCATTAATTGAAAAAGGTGAGAGTAACCCTTCAGTTATAACATTGAAAAAAATAGCCGACGCTCTTGATGTTACTATAAATGAATTGTTAACTGAAGATGATAAACAAATTTTAATTTTAGAAGACTTTAAGAATGCATTAATTACTATGGCTAAAGGGAAACCTTATGAAGTATATTCAAATGATAAACTTAATCTCTTAATTAATTTATCTAAAATTATGTGATAAAAAGACACAAGAAAAATTTAATAAAATAATAGAAAAATTTCCTAGTCTTAACCCTTTGCCCAATGAATATAAAATAAATGAACCCTTATATAATGAATTGAATGCTGAATTTGTTCAACCTATGTTTAATGAACTGATAAAAGCTTTTGAAATGCAATTAAATGAAAATATAGAAAAGCATAAAACTCAACTTAAAAATTATGCTGAATGGTGGAATTCATTAACACCAGAAGAAAGAAATAATATAAATAAAAGAAATGAAAGAAAAAAAGTTGAAGAAAAAGAGAAGCAAATTCAAGATATAGTAACAAATATTGCTTTTGATGTAAGTTGCATTGACAATGACTTTGATTATCTTTCATATTTTTTGAGAGAGGATAGCACTTGCAATTATAATAAATGTAAAATCATGTATGATTTTTTAGCTGAACAACTTAAATTATTTATTGATAATACGAACAAGTTAAAAGAAGAAGATAAATAATAACTGTCCCAACGTTAGGACACTAATTATCAATTTACGCACCGGTTCCGAAATTTAGCATATTTAAAACTTAACAAAAGTTGACATATTACTATTAATAATAATTGCCACCAAATACAACTCGCCCCATACAAGGGCTTTTATACTATTAACTTAAAATTATACCTTAATCAGTAAAGGAGGGTTTAAAAATGATACCTAATAAAAATAAAGTCTATACTTACAAAGATTACTTAACCTTTCCAAATGATGAAAGAATAGAAATTATTGAAGGAAAAATTTTTAATATGTCACCTGCACCTGCAAGAATACATCAACATTTAATAACAAAAATATTAGTTGAAATAGAAAATTATATAAAAGCAAGTAAAGGAAATTGTGTTGTTTATCCTGCTCCATTTGATGTAATACTAAAGGCTGATGACGAAGAGGCTATTAATAGTCAATCAGTAGTCCAGCCTGATATATCAGTTATATGTGATAGAAATAAATTAACTGACGCTGGGTGTACTGGTTCCCCTGATATGATAGTTGAAATAATATCGCCATCAAATTC
>JALENK010000074.1 GCA_022767515.1 Clostridium sp. | reverse complement strand
GATGCTGTAAATAGCTTAAATGTTAAATGTAATGAAGCTATTGAAATTCAAAAGTTTATTGTAAAAAATCAAGATTACATTAATGAAATAAATAGCAAAGCTGAAAAAACTGAACAAGAATTAAAAGAATTAAAAGAATTTGAAAAGAATAAGGAAAATCTTAATTCATGTGTAACTGATAAGGCATTTGTAGAACTTATTGCAAAGATTGAAAATAACATTACTGGAAAAGAAATTGGTAGAGATAAGGATCCTTTTACAAATTATTTTGAAGCACAAAATAAAGAATTAAAATTTACATCAGATGCATTCAAAAAAAGTCGTTCTTACCAAGAAGCAATTCTTCAAGTTTACTTAACAGCTGTGACATTGAATATGGGAGCATTAGGTAAAAGTTATGATTTAGCTGTTTCACAAAAAGAAGTATTAAAATCAAGTAGTATCGAAGAAAAATTAAAAATGGCTACTAATAATTGTCAGGAAACACTTGAAGCATATAATAAAATTGTTAAAAATGAAGAACAGGCTGAAAATAGATATTATTATGATAAGGATAATTACATTACTATTGGTGGAGTTGGAAGAGTAAAAGTTAAAAATAGCCAGTTCTATTCAATAGGCAATTTATACCAACCTGATATACTTGATTATATTGATAAGGGACCTTATCTTGCATATAAAAATTTTGATAATTATTTTAAAAATATAAATGATATGATAGCAAATGAATATACTGATACTGAAAAATATACATTACGTACTTTTTTAGAATCAAAAGGTTTTAATATTCCTAGTGAAGCAAGATACTTAATTGCAGGTAATACAAAGGTAGAAGCAAGAAACTATGCTATTTACAAGATACCATTATATGATCTTGATAAATCAACTAATAAAATAGAAGATTATAAGTATTATTCTTATACTGGTGGCTACTTGGGAGGCGGCCGTACTTACTACAATAATGATAAGTTATGTTATTTTTTAGATAAAGCAACAAGTACATCAGATTGTTTGGCAGCGCTTTCAGATACTAATGAAGGAGAAACAGTATATTTTGATGATATATCAGATGCATGGAGCACAGCAATTAAATGGTGTAAGGATGGTAAAAAAGTAAAAATTAAACTTAATGATGATTGGATTGCAACTAAATATGCTGATGGTACAACAAGTTTTGGTAATGGTGTAGGCTTTAAAAATGGTGCAATATGGACAGACTGTGGTAAAGCAAACATACACTTGTATATGGATCAGATAACACTTGATCTAAATGGACATAAAATAGATAGAAATCTTACAAAATCTATAAAAGGTGGTTCTGTAATTATTGTTGAACGTACACCATTAAAAATAATAGACTCATCTGGTACAAATAATGGTTTAATTACAGGAGGAAATACTACTGAAGATGGAGGTGGTATAAAGGTTTGTGGATGGGCATCACTTACTGTTGAAAATTGCAAAATTGCAAATAATAAGGCACAAGGTCGTGGTGGTGGAGTAAGTTTATATAATTTAAAAATTTTGGTTACAAGAGATGCAGGATATTTTTATAATTCTGAAATTGTAAACAATACTGCTCCATATGATAAAGGAAAAGATATTTATGCACAAATATGGGGAACAGCTGCTGCTGATGTGACAGTTGGAGGTAAGGTGAAAATTGGTGACTGTTTACTTGAAGTAGGTTTCTGGTCAAAAAATATTATTCATATAGATCAAAACAGACCACTTACAAGTGATTCTAGTATTGGTATTTATAGTAATTGGCCAGGCTCATCACGTAGAATCACTTCATATAACAATAAAAATTATAAAAATTGTTTTCATTCTAATTTAAATGGATATAAGATTATAAATTATGGTTCAGGTTCAAGCCAATATTTATATATTGCTACAAATGACTACAAAGAATAATTCTAAAAGAGATGTGAAAAAATGAAAAATCATTTTTTCACATCTCTTTTATTCATTTCTTTTTAATACAGAATTAACCTCTGCTCCAAATAATAAAATTAAGGCAGTCAAATATAGCCATACCATTAAAATAAATATAGCAGCTATACTTCCATAAAATTTAGAATAGTTATTGAAATTTTCAATATATAATGCAAATATCCATGATGCTAAAATCCATCCTATTACGCTAATAACTGCTCCTGGAAATACCTCTTTCCATTTTAATTTTTCTGAAGATACAAATTTATATATTGATGCAAATATGAAAATTAAAATAAATATTATTATTCCATACCTTAAAAATGACCATATTAATATAAATAACTCTGGAAATGGTATTTTGGATATTAAAAAAGTTTCTATTGTTTTACCAAAAACCAATACTATAAGTGAAAGGACTATACTCAAAACTAGACCTAATGTACTTAAACAAGCAATAAATTTTCTCTTAATATAGTTTCTTTTATCTGTTAAGCCATATGCTTTATTTACTCCAATAATAATCGAATCTGCAGCTCTAGAAGATATCCACAAACCAGTTGCAAGAGACATAATAAGAATACTTGAATTTTGACTATCATTTATTTCAATTATAATAGCCCTAATAAACTCAACTACATTAGAAGGTAAAACGTTATTTAACCAATTCATAATTAAATCATAATCCAAATTCATAAGCCCTATAATTGCTGACAATGAAAATAAAAATGGAAAAAAAGACAAAACTAAATAATAAGCGACTTGTGCTGCTAATAATGTAACATCATCTTTATTTACTTTTACTATTAATGATACCAAGAAATTTAATTTAGATATTTTTTTCTTTTGCTTCTTTTCTTCTTTACTCATATAACTCCTGCTTCTCCATACTTTATATATATATTACTTTAGAGTCTTGACTTTTATGCTATACTTTATTCAACATTAAACTCATTTACAATTCTTTGTACTAGCTTCTTGATTACACTAGCCTGTGCAATTAAAGATATTACTATAATAAATATCCTAATCTTCTCTTTATCTGAATCATTCAAATTAAATTCATCTATCATTGAATTCAATTTTTCCTCATTACCTAATGATACTTCCAAAAATGATTCATAACTTTCCTTTTGTGTCTCAGTAAATATCTTATATGCTGTTTCCCACGATATTATATCATCTGTTCTATCATTAATCTCATTAAACGCTAATTTAAATACTTTTTTTATCTCTTCAGAAGTTAATATAGGTCTCATATAACTTAATAATATTAATTGAATTAAATGAATTTGGCTGTAACCTTTTTTCTTACCTTCTTCAGGTTTAGATATAACATTACTTTTAATATAATTTTGTACTATATTATTAGTATAATTATCTTCTTCAAATTTATCATTTAGAAAATCTATTACTTGAGACAAAAATAAATTATACCTTGGTAAATCCTTATATGCTATAAGATTATTTTTAGCCATTTCATTAGTAAGATTTTTTATATATTGAAAATCAAATTCATTTTTCATACAATCCCACCTCATAAATTAATTAAATATATATTATTATAAAGTAAATAAAAACATATTACAAGTTAGTACCAACAATATAAATGTTAATTTTCTGTATCTTATACTCAATTCTCTTACCATTAGACATAATGCCCAATAAAAGTTATTTAATTGTAAAAATAAAGGAATTTTTCATTTAATAAATATTGACATTTCTAATTTATGGTAGTATATTTATATTATCGTACAAATAATAAATAGAAACAAGTTAAGTTTATTATTTTTTTTTGTGTATTTTGTACATAAATGTAATTATTTTGATAATCGGAGGGATTTTTATGAAATCGACAGGTGTAGTTAGAAGAGTAGACGAATTAGGAAGAATTGTTATTCCTATAGAATTAAGAAGAACATTAAATATAGCTGAAAAAGATGCTTTGGAAATTTATGTGGACGGAGAACAAATCATCTTAAAAAAATATGAACCAGCTTGCATATTCTGTGGAGATGCTAGAAATGTAGTAAATTACAAAGGTAAGAACATTTGCCATAACTGTTTAGAAGAAATGAAAAATGCAAAATAGCAAAATCATTAGACGACTTTTTTTAAAAGTCGTCACTTTTTATTTCTAAAGAATATTTATAAACTTCACTCTTTGGCATCCCTCTATCTTTTGATACTAACTTCATTGCTTCTTTTTTCGACATTCCTTGACTCATATATTTTATAATATGCTCGCTTATAGTCATATTATCCCATTTTTCTTTATTTTCTTCAGCTATCTCTTCATAAGTTTTACCCTCAATGACAATTACAAACTCTCCTTTTATTATTTTATCCTGAATATCCTCCAATAATTCATCAATTGTCCCTCTTTTTATTTCCTCATACAATTTTGTTAACTCTCTACATAATGCAACTTGTCGATTTCCTAAACATTCTTTTAATGTAATTAATGTATTTTTTACTCTATAAGGTGACTCATATATAATAATTGTATCTGTATAACTCTTAATTTCCTCTAAAAATACCTTTCTTTGTTTGGTTTCTCTTGGTATAAAACCCTTAAAAACAAAACTACTAGTATCAATTCCAGAATAAACAAGTGCTGTAGTTATAGCAGTTGCCCCTGTTAAAACTTCAAATGGTATATCTTCATCTATGCATTTTCTGACAACAACTGCACCTGGGTCCGAAATTCCAGGTGTACCAGCATCAGTAACTATTGCGACACTTTTCCCTTGTTTCAATAAATCTATTATTTCTTCTCCTTTTGATTGTTCATTATGTTTATGGTAGCTTATCAAGGTTTTCTTTATTTCATAATGGTTTAATAGCTTTAATGTTTGTCTAGTATCCTCAGCCGCAATTATATCAACACCTTTCAATACTTCTAAAGCTCTCAATGTAATATCTTTTAAATTTCCAATCGGTGTTGGAACTAAATATAATTTATTTTCCATCATTTTCTCCTCTTCCATAAATCTTACCTATTTCATCACTAAAATTTCCTAATTCATCATAAACGTATATAGGCTTTTCCCATTTTAAAAATTTTCCTCCATCTCTTTGCCCTTCAACAAGAACTATATTAGGTGCCTTATTAACATTCGGTTGAACCATTTTTATTCTCTTAGGTTCTATTTTATATTTTCTCATAATTGTAATTATATCTGCTAATCTCTCTGGTCTATGTACCATAAAAATCCTACCATTGTCTTTAAGTAAAATTCTCGATGCAATAATTACATCTTCTAGATTACACATTATTTCATGCCTAGCAATAGCAAGCTTATCTGATGGATTGATTATTCCTGAATTATTTAATTTATATGGTGGATTTACGGTCACAACATCTACTTTTTCAATTGTTTTCAAGTAATCAACATCTTTCAAATCCCTATTGATTATACTTACTCTATCACCTAGGTTATTCAATTTAACACTCCTATTTGCCATATCTACCATTTCATCTTGGATTTCTACACCTATTATCTTTTTAGGATTATACTTTCCAAAAAGAAGCATAGGCACTATGCCCGTACCTGTGCACAAATCAATTACTGTATGCTTACTTTTTACATCCGCAAAATCTGAAAGTAATACTGCATCTATTCCAAATCTAAAATTTTTATTTTTCTGAATTAATCTCAATCCATTAAGTTGTAAATCCTCTATTGCCTCATCATCTAAAATTTTAATATTCTTCTCCAAAATATCTTTTCCTTTCCAAACAATTATTAGTTAATTGTATCAAAAATATAGAATTGTTGCAAAAAATAAAGGTGTGTTTTAATAAAAACACACCCCATATTATCGTTTATTATCCTATTATTCTTCTTGCTCTCCAGAATTTATATACAGATGCTACTTTAATAACATCTCCTGTATGAGGAGCATGAATCATCATTCCATTACCTACATATATACCAACATGTCCACTATGAGGGAATACCAAATCACCAGGTTGTAATTGAGAATAAGATACTTCTCTTCCTGCATTAATTTGGTTATATGTTGTTCTTCCAATTGAATATCCTAACTTAGCATATACATAAGATGTAAAACCAGAACAGTCAAAAGCGTTTGGTCCAGTTGCACCGTAAACATATGGTTTTCCTAAATGCTTGTACGCTTCATTTAATACACCTTGTACATTTCCACTAACTACTGGAGCTTTTCCTCCGCCTGAGTTAGAATTACCATTAGAATTACCATTAGAATTACCTCTGTTATTACTTGCTTGTAATTGTCTATCTGCTTCTGCTTTTTTATTAGCAACATAAACCTTTGCTTTTTCAATTGCATCATTTACTTCTTTTTTAACAGTTGGACTCTTAAGTTGGTTATCTCTAATTAATCTTAACTGAGATATTGCATCTTGTAATTGAGATAATGAACTTGCAGAATTCTTAGCTATACTTACTAACCCTTGTACAACTTCTCTTTCTGATTCAGAAAGATATAACTTATCAAATTTTTCTTGCTTCTCCTTGGCATTTTGTAATTCAACCTTTTGTGATTCTTTCTTTGCCTCTAATTCAGTCTTCTTGTTCTTAACTTCACTATTTTTTTCTTTAACTTCATTTGATTTTTCTTCTAAAGAGGCAACTTTCTTATCTAAATTGTCTTTAGTTTCATTTAATTCATCAACTACTTTATTATCTAATTCAATTACTGTCTTTGCTGATGTAATGTTAGTTATTAAATCGCTAAAGCTCTTTGATGAGAATAATATAGTAAGGAAATTTACTTCACTTCCAGACTTATATACTTCTCTTAATCTATCTCCTAATACTTCTTCTTGAGCTTTTATATCTTTTTTTGCTTCATCTATTTCAACATTAGTTGAATCAATTTCATTACCAATTTCCTCTATTTCAGCTTCGTTAGCTGCTATTTCAGCTACCAAGTTACCTATTTCATTTTCTGTTATTTCTATTTTTTCATTTATCTGTCTAACTTCTTGTTTAAGTTGCTCATATTGGCTCCTATTTTTTTCAACCTCTGTTGGTTCAGCTTTTGCCTTTATCATTGGGGCTATAGATGTTAATAGTATAACTCCTGCAACAATAACCGATAAAATTCTTTTTTTCATTTAAATGGTCTCTTTTGACCATCCCTCCCTTCATTTTCCTACCTTTTTTAATTTGTAAAACAGACTCTTATTCACTCTGTTATACCAAATTTATATTACTTTCAAAAATAATATAGATAGATTATAACATTTTATTAACATAAATTCAAATATTATTAACAATTTATCCTAGCGATTACCCCTCATTTAAGTATATTATATCCAAAATAACTCCCTATTCTCTGTTTTTTCTCCAATATTCTCCCATATGGAAACATTTCCACATAATATCTCCCCTTACCATACTACTTTTTATCCTTATCCTCTTTACCTGCAGCTTTACAAAAAGCAATTATTATTATGACCATAATTATATAGAATAATAAAAAAACTAACAACATCATATCACTCCTGATAAATAATACTTGTATATATTTTATGTTTATTCTATAATTATTCACTATATACTAAATAAATATACCAAAGGAGAGATTATAAATATGTTTACTGATATGAAAGCCGCTATTTTTGACTTAGATGGCACTTTAATTGATTCAATGTGGGTTTGGGAGCAAATTGATAAAGATTATCTAGAATCTATAGGCCACCCCGTTCCCCCTAACTTAAAAGATGATATAACCCATTTAAGCCTTAGTCAAACGGCTGTATACTTCAAGAAAAGATTTAACATAAAGGATTCAATTGATAGTATAATCTCTACTTGGAGCAATATGGCTTATTACCAATACGCTAATAATATACATTTAAAAAAAGGTGCTTTTGAATTTCTATCACATTTAAAGGCTTCTAATATAAAAATAGGTCTTGCTACTAGTAATTCTATTGATTTATTAACTGCTGTCCTAAAAAATAATGAAATATATGATTTTTTTGATACAATAACAGTTTCAGATGAAGTAAAAGTAGGGAAAGATAACCCCGACATTTACTTGCTTTCTGCAAAAAAACTAGGTGTATCTCCTTCAGAATGTATTGTATTTGAAGATATTCCAGCAGCAGTTAGTGGTGCTAAAAAAGCTAATATGAAGGTTGTTGCTATATTGGACGAATACGAAAAAGAAAACCACCCCCTATTAAAAGAGATGGCTGATAGATACATATATGATTATTTTGAATTATTATAGGATTCACTTTCTAATTTTGAATAAATACATCCACAATAGTTTTGTCTATACAGATTATATTCTTTAGACAATTCTATTGACCGTTTGTACCCTTCTCTTTTCTTAAAGTCAGAATATAGGTATTTTACTCCATATTCTTCTGATAGTTTCTCTCCTATTTCATTGATTTTCTGAGCATTTTTATGAGGACTTATCGATAAAGTAGTCGTAAAGTAATCATATCCATTATCTAAAGCAATTTTAACTGTTTCCCTCAATCGTAGTTCATAACATTTAAAACACCTTTCTCCGCCTTCCTTAACATCTTCTAGTCCCTTTGCCATTGCAAAAAATTCATTCGGATTATATTCACCTTGAACAAAATCTACTTCATTAATTGTTTTCATCTCCGATATCAATCTTTTCTGTTCTTCTATTCTATGTAAATATTCTTCCTCAATAGATATATTAGGATTATAATATAAAACTGTTATCCTAAAATATTTAGATAAATATTCTAAAACATAGCTACTACAAGGAGCGCAGCAGCTATGCAATAAAAGTTTAGGTATTTTATTTTCCTTTTGCAATTTTTCAATCAATTCATCTAAAATCTTTTGATAATTAATTTTTTGCATTTATTTTCTTTCTACCCCATACTTTTCAGCTAATTCATTGCTTAAACTAACATACTTCTTTTGTTGAGCAGATTCTAATAAATATTTAGAAATACTATCCTTTGTTTCTTCAAAAGTCTTCTCTTTAGCTTCACTCTTATCTTCCACTAATATTAAGTGATATCCAAATTGAGTTTTAACTGGTTCTGTAACAACACCAATTTCAGAAGCAAATGCCGCCTCTTCAAATTCTGGCACCATCATTCCTCTTCCAAATGCTCCCAAATCTCCACCATTTTCTTTAGATGGACATGATGAATATTTTTTGGCAGCCTCTTCAAAAGTAATGCTTTCAGATTTTATTTCTTCTTTGATACTATTAGCTTCTTCTTCAGTTTCAACTAAAATATGCTTAGCTGATACCTTTGGCTGTTCAACAAATTGTGATTTATTTTCATCATAGTATTTCTTTATTTCATCATCAGTAACAGTTACTTCTGATAACACCTTGTTTATTGTTACCTGTGTAAGTAACTCTTTAGCTAAAGCCTCTACTGTCTTTTGAAACTCTTCTGTCTTATCTAATCCTAATTCTTTACCAAACTTACTCATTAATTCAAAAGAAATAGTTTGGTCTAACAATTGTGCTCTTCCCTTTTCTGATTTTATATATCCTTGCTGCTCAGCTGGATATCTGTTTATTATTCTTTCTAAATCAGATTCCTTAATTTCATTTCCTGCAACTATTGCTAATATCTTATCTTCCATTTATTTCTCTCCTATCAAATAAAAATATATTTCTATTTTAACAATGTATTTCATTTATAACAACATATTTTTTGCAAAAGCAAAAAAGTGCTATGGGAGAACATAGCACTTTACATTATATTTTAATATTTATATGAGGATTTTAACGTACAGTAAATTTATTTTTTCTACAATATTAATTATAACTTATTTATCCTCAAAAAGATTTACACAAAAATTAACTAATAGTTACAAAAAGGTTTCAATTCTAAAAATACAAAAATAAAAAGCATAAATCTTGGATTTATGCTTTTACTGGTGGCTCGAACTGGAATCGAACCAGTGACACGAGGATTTTCAGTCCTCTGCTCTACCGACTGAGCTATCGAGCCATAAAGCCTAGCGACGTCTTACTCTCCCACACAGTCTCCCGTGCAGTACCATCAGCGCTACAGAGCTTAACTTTCCTGTTCGGAATGGAAAGGAGTGTTTCCTCTGTGCCATAACCACTAGACAAGTAAAATTATATCTATAATTTTCATATATGTCAAATACTTTTTTTGATTTTTTTGTATTTTTTTTATTTTTATCAATATACTGATATTATATAAATTATTTTGAGGCACTTATGAAACCGTTAATTATTATACTATTACTATTATTAGCATTAACATTTCTTTATTTTAATAAACAAATAATCTTACTAAAAAATAAAATGATAATCTTAATTAATCAAAACAATATCCTAAAAACCAAATTATATATTCATACAAAAAATAATATCTTTATACAATTTTTCAAACCAAAATATCAAATAGGTATTTTACCCAAAAATTCATCACTAAAACTAGCTCCTCATAATTCTTCCTGCAACATTACAACTCTTTCATGTGATACAGAAGTATTAATTTTAGATATGGCATTAATAGATAATTTATGTTGGTATTACATATCTATTCCTTCAAAAAATAATATAAATTCCCATGGATGGATTCAGGAAAATTCATTTCTTAATCTTTTTAGTAAAGTTGAAAATAATATTATAAAAAAATAAATTTATTTTTATGTATATTTTTATTATATATGGCAATACTATTAAATGAAGCGATATGCTTTTATAATCGCCTCTCCCCCATTTTATTTATATAGTTGACAGTCTTGCAGCATTGCTAAAGACTGTCTTCTATTTTTATTTAGTAATATTTTCTTTTAATAACTCTAATGCTTTCATTGTTGCTTTTTCTCTAACTTGCATTCTATCTCCATCAAAAATATTTCTATATGCCTTTACTTCACCATTACAATAAACCCCTATATAAACAAGTCCAACTGGCTTATCTTTTGTTCCTCCACCTGGACCTGCTATTCCTGTTGTAGAAACCGCTACATCAGCACCAGCTCTTTTAGCTACTCCCTCTGCCATCTCTTTAGCTGTTTGTTCACTTACCGCTCCAAATTGCTTAAGTGTATCTTGTTTTACTTGTAAGGTTCTCATTTTAGCCTCATTAGAATAAGTTACAGCCCCCTCTAAAAAAACTTCTGAGATTCCTGGATATGAAACGAGATTACTTGATATCATTCCTCCAGTACAAGATTCTGCAACTGCTACCTTTAACTTCTCTTTTATTAATAATTTACATACTTCCTCTACAATATTATTCTCCATAACATCAGTTCCCTTCCTTATAAATAAAATTCCCAATAGATTTTATCTATTGGGAAAGCTAATATGATTATTGTGCGTTTTTAGTTTCTAATATTGCTAGTGCTACTGCTCCCATTACACCTGCATCTGTACCTAAGCCTGCTGGAACAATTTCACATGATTCTGACATAGCCTTAAAGCATCTTGTTTTAACAACTGATTTTACAGTATCAAATAAGATATCTCCAACCTTAGAAACTCCTCCACCAATTATAACCATTTCAGGATCAAATATTGATATTGCATTAGCTACACCTATTCCTAGATAATTCATTGCCTTATCTACTATTTCTTTAGCAACTGCATCCCCATTTTTAGCTTCTACAAAAACTTCATAAGATGTAATCTTGTCATACTTCTTAAGAGATGTTTCAACATTAGTTTGTACAGCTTCTTGTCCTCTCTTACCAATTGCTGTACCAGAAGCTACTGCTTCTAGACATCCAACATTTCCACAACCACATCTTGGTCCATCTGGAGCTACTGTCATATGTCCAATTTCTAAAGCATTTGATGTATTACCTCTATATGCTTGTCCGTTTAATACAGCTCCTCCACCTACTCCAGTACTTACAGTGAAAAATACTATATTTTCTTTACCTTTTCCAGCTCCAAACATAAACTCTCCAATTGCTGCAACATTTGCATCATTATCAAGATATACAGGAACATTAAATCTTTCTTTGATAGGTTGAACTAAGTTATAGTTCTTAAATGGTAAGTTAGGTGTTGTTATTATTAACCCTTTTTTAGCATCCAATGGTCCAGGTGAACCTATTCCAATAGCTTCAACTTCATTTATAGTAATATTAGCTCCATTAATAACTTCATTAATTGAACTAATTATTCTATTTAAAACTGGTAATTCTCCCTCACTAGCATTAGTAGGTACTACTGTTTGACTAATAATATTCCCTTCAAAAGTAGATAATGCTGTACTGATTTTAGTTCCACCTAAATCAACGCCAATAACATAATTTTTCATGACTACCTCCATAAACAATAAATATTCTCGTTTCTATTTTAAATTGATTTTACAAATAAATAAAGACATATTTTATAATTTATTAAATTTTGTTTGCAATTATTTCGTATTTTTCTAAACTTATCATTTTTTGATTAATTATTATAAAATTCATATCTGCTAATATTAGTTTTATTTCTTTGAAATTTTGACCCTCTGTTATAATATAAATCCTATCCTTTTGTTTAGTAACCTTTAAATATTTTTTTATCAAATCACATTCCCAAAATCCAATATTTTTATTTACCTCTAATAAATATTTAGCCATAATATCACCATCTACATAAAAGCTACTTTTATTATTCCACAAAAAACAGAGTATAATACATTAAATATATTATACTCTGATAAAATTTATCTATTTTCAATTATTTTTTTTGCATTAGCTTCAGGAACTTCATCATATCTTTCAAACTTCATAGTAAAGCTACCCCTTGCCTGAGTTATAGACCTTAAATCAGTTGCATATTTTGTCATTTCTGCCATTGGTATTTCTACTACTAATTTATTAGTGCCATCCTCAGAGTCCATTTTCATCACTTTTCCTCTTCTCTTATTGATATCTCCAATAACATCCCCAACATAATCATCTGGAACACTTATCTCAACACTCATAATTGGCTCTAAAAGTATAGGTTTTGCTTCCTCTAAACCTTTTTTGTATGCAATAGCCGTTGCTGCCTTAAATGCCATTTCTGAAGAATCTACTGTATGATAAGAACCATCATATAGAGTTGCCTTTAAAGAAATTACTGGATATCCTGCAAGAACTCCTTGCTTCATACACTCATGTAACCCTTTTTCTACCGCTGGAATAAAGTTTCTAGGTACAGCTCCACCGACAACCTTATCAACAAACTCTAATTCCTCAGCTCCATCATTTCTATGTTCAAAAATTATTTTTACATCTCCATATTGTCCATGACCACCTGATTGCTTTTTATGTTTACCTTGAACATCTGATTTTCCTTTTATTGTTTCTCTATAAGGAATCTTTGGTTCCTCTAATTTAACTTGCACTCCAAATTTGTTCTGAAGCTTTGATGCAATTACCTCTAAATGTGTTTCTCCAAGACCTGAAATAATAGTTTCCGCATTTTCCACATCTCTCTTAATTTTAAATACAATATCCTCTTCAGATAATTTACTTAATGCACTTGAAATCTTATCTTCATCGCCCTTTGTCTTAGGTAAAACTGACATTGACATAACAGCTTCTGGTAAATTCATTTTGTCATAAATAACCTTAAATGATTCATCACATAAGCTATCTCCTGTTGAAGTATATTGTAACTTAGCTACTCCTGCTATATCTCCAGCAACAACTTCTTTAGTTTGAATTTGATTTTTACCTCTCATGAAAAATAAATGTGTCATTTTTTCAGACTTATTTTTATTAGTATTAATAACACTAACTCCATCAGTCAATTTACCTGTAATAACTCTAAATAATGATATCTTTCCTACAAACGGATCTGCTATTGTTTTAAATACTAATGCGGAGAATGGCTTATTTTCTTCTAGTTTAACAAAAACCTCTTTGTCTGTATCAACTTCTATTGCTTTTTGAGGAATTGCATACTTTGGTGATGGGAAACACTCCATTATATCCTCCAATAATGTATTTATTCCTATTGCCTTTATTGCAGAACCACACATTACAGGTGCGATATCTCCTGTTGTACATCCATTTATTAAACCTTCATATAGTTCTAAATCTGTTAATTCCACACCATTAAAGAATTTATCTAATAATTCTTCACTTGTCTGTGCTACCGCCTCAATTATCATATCTTTACATTCATTAACCTTATCAACAAGCTCTGCTGGAATCTCTGCCGGCTCCATTTTTTTAGTTGTAGGATTATATATACGTGCTCTCTTAGTAATTACATTAATTACTCCTCTAAATTCTTCTCCTTCTCCTATTGGATATTGAATTGGAACTACACTTATACCAAACTTATCTTTTAACTGTGTAATCGTTTTATCAAAACTTGCATTTTCCCTATCTAGCTTATTAATAAAAAAGTTTCTTGGTAATTTTATCTTATTACAATAATCCCATGCCTTTTCTGTTCCAACCTCTACTCCAGCTACACCACAAACGACTATTGTGGCTACATCAACAGCTCTCATAGCTTGAATCTGTTCTCCTAAGAAATCAAAATATCCTGGAATATCAACTAAATTAATTTTTATATTTTGCCATTCTATTGGTAAAATTGATGCTGAAAGAGAGATTCCTCTCTTCTTTTCTTCTATATCAAAATCAGACACAGTTGTACCATCTTCTATTTTTCCCATTCTATCTATTGATTTTGATATATATAATAGGGATTCTGATAATAATGTTTTTCCTGATGAACTATGTCCTAATATTCCAACATTTCTTAAATTTAAACTACAATAATCTTTCATAAATTCGTCAAAGCACTAATTAAATTAACCTTTGACTTCACCTCTCTTCCATACCATTTATATAACTTATGATTACCCACAAATAAATATATTCTATATTTAAATTGATTTTCCTTTTAGATTATTTAAAATATTCAGAATATTTTATACAAAATAATAGAACCTAAGTAAAATAGGTTCTATTCTCTATTCATATAATCACTTTTAATTATTTTCTCACCAATATCATAACTTTTTAATATAAATTCTCGTTCTTCTTCATTTCTTACATTCCCTACTATTTCTTGCGTATGCATAATAGTTGCATCCCTATTAGTATTTAATAAAACTCTTCCCATTGATGTCTTATTATATTCATTTTTATCAATTCCTAAAAGATAGCTTAAGGTTGGCAATACATCTACTTGTCCACCTGATACTGTAACTTCTTTAGGCTTTATTCCTTCAGCATATATAATTAATGGAATCTTATGGTCAAAATTTCTCCACCAATCACCTTCATAATCTAGTTTTTGAAGCTCATCATTATAGTATCTATGCACTCCTGAATGGTCGCCTAATATTACTAATGCAGTATTTTCCATCATTCCACTTTCAACTAACTTATTATAGAATTTTTCTAATTGTTCATCTGCATATCTTACAGCTTGAAAATATTTTCCTAGATGACTAGATTCCAATTTATATGAAAAATGTATTGTTTTATTTTCATCTCCAATATCAAATGGTCCATGACTTGCTAATGTAGCCATTTGTAGAAAAAATGGTTGCTTTATATTTTGAATTTTATCATATACCTGTCTATAAAAGCTCTCATCTGATAATCCATAACCAATTTTTTCATCATAATCATAATCCTCTATAGACCACATTTCATCTGGATTAAATCCACATCTATGAAATTCACTCCAGTTATAATTATCCTTATCTTCTGCATGTGTTGAAATTGTATGATATCCATTTCTTTTTAATATCCTAGGTAATGAATTTGAGTAAGTATTTTCACCATAATACACTCCTGTTTTATAACGTCTACTAGGATAAATTGATGAATTTAATATAAAATCACAGTCTATACTTAACGCCTCACCATTTTCTTCATAAAAATTACTACAATAAATACTATTCTTAACCAATTTATTTAAAAATGGTGTTATTTCATTTCCCTCTACAGTTCTATTTAATACAAAATTCTCTAAAGATTCAACCTGTATCAATAGAATATTTTTTCCTTTTAATGCTGAAAAATATTCATTGTTAGGTAAATCTTCTCTGTTCTGCTCAAACCAATCTTCAACTTCTTTTTTATCCTGTTCACTTAATTTATAACTTTTCCTCATTAATGCCCTTAATGATTCAGAAAGGGTATATGCAATAGGACCCCCTGCATTATTGTTTACAACTGTATTGTGCTGAATAGTAGCAATAGTATCATACCAATTAGAACTTAAATGATAAATATCATAATATATTACTGAACCAGATATAATTAGCATAGATGCAATAATTGAAATAAAAAATTTCTTAAAACTTCTTTTTTCTCGACTCTCTATTTTTTTTATTATGTAAATAACCAAAATAATTATACTATCAACTATAAAAATCAAATCAAGTATTTTAAAGTTAATTATCGACTCATTATATAAATTAAAAGAACTTGGGTACAATAATTGCTTTAAACTAAGTAAATCTCTACTTGTTCTATAATATGATATATCTGCAATTAATAATAATGAATAAATAAAATTCATTATTAAAAGATATATATTTTGACCTTTCTTTGATAATAAATATGTAAATGAATAAAACAAGAGTATAAAAGCAAAGTATGTTGGTGCATAATTCATCATAATATTACTATAAGACCAGGCCCCATCCGCTTCACTTCTTAAAACTGCCATAAATAATACTGTTTTCATCAAACCATCTAAAACAATTATGATTCTAAAAATACTATTATTATTTATAATTTTCTGAACATATTTTTGTACCCATAAGCATAGCATATCTATTTTAGCTGGAAATTTATTATTTATAAAAAATCCTATACTAGTTCCAATAATAATAGCAAAAGTAATCGCTAGAGACATTCTCATAACTTGCCAAAATATCAAAAATAATATTCCGCTTATCACTAGATTTAATCCCATAATTATCATATAATGTAAAAATTCTTTACTTGAGATTAGTTGTTTTATTTTCCTCATCAGATTCTCTCCTTAAAGTGTATATACATATTATTTTTTATTCATATAATCATTCATAATTATTCTATTTCCTATATAATATGATTTTAAAATAAAGTCTCTTTCTTCGTTATTTTTTATATTCCCTTCTATAATCCTCCATCTACGCAATGTAGCATCTCTATTAGTATTTAATAAAACTCTTCCCATAGAAGTATTTTTATATTCTTCATCATCAATTCCTAATAAATAACATAGAGTAGGCAATATATCCACTTGTCCTCCCGATACTGTAACTTCTGTAGGATTTATTCCTTCACCATATATAATTAATGGTATCTTATGATCATATTCTTTCCACCAATTTCCATCATAATCTAAATCCTTAATTTCATCATTATAATAATTATGCACCCCCGTATGGTCGCCATAGATTACAAATACTGTATCCTTCATCATTCCACTTTCAGAAAGCATATTATAAAATCTCTTTATTTGATTATCTGTATAACGTAAGCTCTGAAAATATCCTCCAAGCTTACTTTTATCTATATCAGAGGGCAAATCTAATTCTCTATATACGGATTGAATATCAAAAGGCCCATGACTTGATAATGTAGGTATCTGAATTAAAAAAGGTTCCTTTACATTCTCTAATTTATTTGCAACTTGGCTTAAATAACTTTTATCAGATAGCCCATATCCCACTCTTTCATCATAGTTAAAATCATTTAATGACCAAATATCATCTGGGTCAAAACCACATTTATGCAATTCTGTCCAATTAAATGAGTTTAACTCTTCAGCATGAGTTGTAATTGTATTATAACCATTTCTCTTCAAAATTCTAGGAAGAGAATTAGAATATACATTTTCACCATAATTAACTGCTGTAATAAAATCCTCTAATGGGTAAATTGAAGTATTAACTAAAAAATCACAATCTATACTATGTCCACCACTATTTTGTTCATAAAAATTACTACAATAAATTCCTTCTTGTGAAAGTTTAGTTAAGAAAGGCATAATATACTTTCCTTCAACTTTTTTATTTATTACAAAATTCTCTAAAGATTCAACTTGAAGAAGAACAATATTTTTTCCTTTTATACAACCAAAATACTCATTCTTTTCTAAATCCTCTCTATTATATTTAAACCATGCATCTATCTCTTCTTTATCTAATTCATTAATTCTATTAGTTTTCTTATATAAGGTTCTTGCTACCTCTAAGGTATGATAACCTAATGGCCCAGGTGCTGTAGCTGACATCTCTACATCCCATCTCTTATCAAAAATTGTTTCATTATATCCGTATATATTTAATATATCAAGTAGTAATCCTCCTACCAATATAATTGAAATTGATGGGATTAATGTGATAGCAAACTTTTTAGTACTTATTCTCTCTTCGTTTCGAACCTTTCTTAAAATAAACCAAATTAGTATAACAACTAAATCAATTATAAAAATCAAATCAATTTTTTCAAAGTTAATTATGCTATCGTTCATAGTATTAAACGAATCAGGATATAAGATATGCTTTAATCCTAAAAAATCTCTGCTCACTCTATAGTAAGATAAATCAAAAATAAGCAATATAGAATACAATACATTCATACACCAAAGATATATAATCTGCTTATTTTTAGATAAAAGATAACTAAATGAATAAAATATCAATATAAATGCTAAATAAATAATTGCATATCTAAACGAAATCTTACTAAATTTAAGGCTATTTGCAGAATCCTCTTGAATTATTGCCATAACACAAATTGATTTTAATAGCATATCTATCAATACAATAACTCTAAATTTAGTCATTTTATTGTGTAAAACATCATTTAAACATTTCTTTACCTTAGAACTTAATTTGATAAAAACTCCATTAATTCCAGTTTCTTTATTATTAAATGCAAACAACTTCATAAAAAGAAATGTAATTGGAACACCAATAATTGCTGCCAATGCATATGCTATTAACTTATGATATCCTAAAACATTAAATACAAGAATTACCACAACATTTTGTATTATAAAATTGGGAATATATGAAATTGCAAATTTCACAAACTTTTTAATATGTAACTTTTCCTTAAATGTAAAAAAGCTATTTAACAAGTATGAAATAAAAAGCCCCAGTATATAACCTACAACAAATGCTAAATTTTCATTTAAAAAAATTGAAAATACATAAGAAAATAAAATACCATTTAATGTATTTATACAACCAATAGCAACAAATTTTATAAACTCAATATTAAAAAACATTTCTTTAATCTTAGTTATTATTTTTTTCATTACTTTCCTCTTCTTTATCAATTAACTTATCTGAAATAATGTATCTAGGTCTTTGTTTTGTTTCATTATAAATTTTACCAATATATTCACCAATTACTCCAATAGAAAGTAATTGTATCCCTCCTATCATCCAAATAGATGCAGTCATTGAAGTCCATCCACTAACAGTTTTACCCATCAAATTAACAATAAGTGCATAAATTAATGCAACTAAACTCAATATAAATATTAAAAATCCTAAACCTGTTATTATTCTAATAGGTTTTATACTAAATGAAGTTATTCCATCCCAAGCAAATGATAGCATTTTCTTCAATGGATATTTAGACTCTCCTGCTATTCTTTCATGTCTTTCATACTCTACAACAGTATGTCTATATCCTATCAATGGAACTATGCCTCTTAAAAATAAATTTACTTCTTTAAACTGACTTAATCCTTCTAATGCTCTCTTACTCATAAGTCTGTAATCAGCATGATTGTAAACAACATCAACCCCCAATTTCGTCATAAACTTATAAAATCCTAATGCTGTAGTTCTCTTAAAGAATGTATCTGTCTTTCTTGATGACCTAACTCCATAAACTACATCGCTTCCTGCATAATATTCTTCAACAAATTTATCAATTACTTCAATATCATCTTGTAAATCCGCATCTAAAGAAATAGTCATATCTGCAAGCTCCTTTGCTGTCATAAGCCCTGCTAGTAATGCATTCTGATGTCCTTTGTTTCTTGATAAATTTAAACCACAAAATAATTTATTACTTTCATGAAGTTTTTCAATTATACTCCATGTTTTATCCTTAGAACCATCATTAACAAATAATATTCTGCTATCCTTACTTACCAAATCTTTTTCCTGCATCTTAGTTAACTTTTCTAATAACCTTTTACTTGTTTCTGGTAATGCCTCTTCTTCATTATAACAAGGTACTACTAAATATAGTGTATCACTCATATTTTTCCTCCACTTATTTAATTATTATTTTTAAAATAATCATTCTTTATAATTAACTCGCCAATTTTATAGGCTTGCAATAAATGCTTTTCTTCCTCTTTATCTTTAACCTTCCCCATAATCTCATTACCTTTTATTACAGTTGCATTTCTTTCAGTATTGACTAAAATTCTTCCCATACTTGTATTTATATATTGTTCTTTTTCTATTCCTAATAAATAACATACTGTTGGTAAAATATCAATTTGCCCACCAACATTTTCAATTGTTTTCCCTTCAACATCTGCTCCATAAATAAATAAAGGAATTTTATTATCATATGGCTTCCACCAATTACCTTCAAAATCTAATTCCTGTATATCACTATTATAATATTTATGTACTCCTGCATGGTCTCCATATATTACTATAAGTGAATTTTCCAATATTCCATACTCTTTTAACTTATTAAAAAACATTTCTATCTGTTTATCAGCATAATGTAGACTTTCAAAATATCCACCCAAATAACTTTTATCTATTTCCTCTGGTAAATCTAACTCTCTATATTTTTTATCGATATCAAATGGTCCATGACTTGATAAAGTTGGCATTTGTAAAAAGAATGGCTCCTGCTCATTTTTTAATTTATCTGCAACTTGAGTATAAAAACTTCTATCTGATAAACCATATCCTACACATTCGTCCTCTTTATAATCTCGTATACTCCACAATTTATCTGCTCCAAAGCTATTTTTATGAATTTCCGTCCAATTGAACTCATTAAATTCCTCAGCATGTGTAGATATTGTATTATATCCATTTCTCTTCAATACCCTTGGTAAAGCATTTTTATAAGTATTTGTACCATAATATAAAGCTGTAATTTTATTCATTCCTAATGGATAAACAGAAGTATTTACTAAGAAATCACAATCTATGCTATTTCCTGCATTATTTTGCTGATATATATTGTTAAAATATAATCCTTCTTTTGTTAATTTATTCAGAAAAGGTGTAATCTCCTTACCATTAGCCTTTCTATTTACTACAAAATTTTCAAATGATTCAATCTGAAGAAATATCACATTCTTTCCCTTTGCTGAAGCCATAAATTCGTTATCCGGCAAATCTTCTTTATTATATTCAAGCCATTCTGTTATTTGTTTTTCTTCCTCTTCACTCACGTTAGATAAAAACTTTTTTATAGTTTTACAACCCTCAACAAAATGATATCCTAATGGACCAGCAGCTCTTGCTGACATAAGTGTAGTCCAACCTGATGCAGTAATATACTTAGACCAACCTGCCATAGAAAACATATCTAAACATACAAAAGATATAAGTATAGCAATTATCGAATATCTTATAGTTACTGAGAATTTAGCAATGCTTCTATTCTCTGTAATTTTAATCTTCTTAATTATAATCCATAATAATATGAAGATTATATCTATAAAAAATACAATATCAATCAATTGAAAATTTATCAAACTTTGCCCACTTAAATTAAACGTATCTGGATAAAATACATTTTTTAATCCATAAAAATCCTTATTTGTTCTAAAGTACCACAAATCAAAGACTAATATTCCTGTATATAAAATGTCAAATAATAAATTAAACACCAATTGCTTATTCTTATTCAGCAAAAAGCCGAAGGAATATATTATTAAAATAAATGATAAATATGTTATTGCAAACTTAAATTCCATATTGTTAATCGAAATCTGATTACAAGTTTGCGATTCTATCATAGACATAAATATAAAAGTTTTTATAAGAACCATTAATAAAACAATTATTCTCAGTCTATTAGAAGTTTTTCTTATTATATGGTTCAACAAAAAATCCTTACAGCTATTTAATTCTAACCTAAACTTCTGTATTCTCACTTCTTTCCACCTTTCTATTTGTAAACAAATCATATATCTTACTTATTAATGCAACCACAATAACTACAATTAATATATCAAATATAAAATTGAATAAGAATAACTGCTTAGCTGTATCCGCTCTTCCATTTCCTACAAAAGGCATTGGAAATTGAATTGCGCCCATAAACATTACTCCCCAAAGTAACATTATTTTATTTCTAATTTCAAGATTACCTTTAGATTTTATAAATTTGTATATTGAACCACATAATACAATAGCAAAAATTAATGCAATAAACCAAAAATGTCCAATAAAATTATTTTCTCTAAAATCAGACCATAATGTAAATCTATGAAATTCTTTTACAGGTTCTTCACTATATTCTCTTGAATGTGCTCCTAATGACGTACTAGTAATATATGCCTTTGATGCCGTATATTCTAAGCCATCTATTAACCTTAATGGATGAGTTAAATAGAACATAGCTAGTTTCATATTGCTCATCTTACTATAAAACTCCTGTTCAGTTATCTCAGTTCTTGGTATATATTTTACATAGTCCTCCTTACTTTCATAGGCATGTTTTCCAGCTTCTACTGCCATATCAGGATTTAATCCCATATCTATTAAATCTTGCTCTGGAGTCTCAGATCCGTTTAATATACCATAAAATACAGAATTATATTGCGTATCCTTACTTAACTCTCCTCCCTGCATTCCAATTACAAGTGGATAAGAAATCACTATACAAAATAATATACTTAGTCCAATTAATACCTTTTTCTTTAGTATCTTTCTATTATCCCATAAAGCCTTAATAATTAATATTACTACAAAAGGCATTGTAGTCATAACCTGCATCTTAGACCCTAAGTATAAAAACGCTGCTATTAAAATATATAATATACTTCTTCCTATATGATTATCTATTTTCTTTACATATTTATTATTAATATATGATAAGTATGCTGCAATAAATAATAATAGGGTTGATATCATCATTGGTTCACCATAAAGACTATTAAACCATCGAAGATAATTACCATCTAAAAAGACAAATAATATTATTATTGCTAAAAATATATTTTTGAATTTACTCTTGATATTCAAACCACTTATTATTTTCCATAAAGCAAAAATATACATACCTGCATAAATAAAAGCTAAATACTGTGTTCTAAAAACATCTGAACCAAAAATTTGACATATAGTACATATAATAAAAATTAGGTATCCTATACTAGAATTTATCAATGTAAGAAAAAATGTTACTATATTTCTGTCAATATGATAATCCGTAACTATATAATCATAAAATCTTATAAAGTTAGGATTACTTTTGTCTATATCTAATAATGTTAAACCGGCTGGTGCCATAACCCTATCAAAATCACCTTGGTCAGCGACTCCTACTTGTGGATAAATAAATATTACTCCAGCCACAATAATAATGGCAAGTAGTATAAACATTATTGAAAAGCCTTTATAAAAAGTTAAATTGCCTAAAATTTTATTCTTAAGTTTCATTCTTTTTCCTCCTAATAAATTAACACGGCATTAAACTTAATTATATCATTTTTTACCACTTATTAATAATTTTTTTCTTAAATTTTATTATTATACCTTTTTATTTTTTATAATACTTATTATTACTATGGCTATTAATGCTCCAAAAGAGTCAATTATAACATCTTTAAAAACTCCTACTCTATTAGGTACAAAATATTGATGAAATTCGTCAGTCCCTGCGTAAAGAAAAGCACTTATAAAACTAAATATCAAAGCTTTTCCTTTACTAAAATACATTTCCCATACTCTATATAATAATATACATAGTATAAAATACTCACTAACATGTGCAATTTTTCTAATTATATATGAAAGTTCCATTCCTCTTTCACCACTTACGTCTACTCCTAGCATTCTAAGTATATCTAATACAAAATCACTCTGTTCTGATGATATATCCCCTGGCATACTTGACATAAAAAAAATAAATGCCATCCATATTATCAAAAATACAACTCTAATCACTTTTTTGTTATTCATTTTTTTCTCCAATCCATATTTCATTAACGTTGTTGTAGCATATATTGATTAATATATGCCAATGATTCCTCTAAAACCTCTTGACCTCTTTCAATCATTTCCATTTTTATTTCCAAATTACATATTTTCTGCTCAATCTCACACATTATGTTTTTGACCTCATTTAATAATTTTTCTTCATATGATATCTGTATTCCATCAAAATCAATATATAATTTCATTGGAGGAGCACCACATTTTGAACATTTTGCATAAATTTTACCTGTTTCTGTTTCATGAAACAGTTTAAATAAATCATTTTTGCAAGCTGAACAGCTTGATATAACCTTAAGACCATAATTATCCATATCAAATTCACTTACATTTTTACACTCTCTACAAATAGCCTTAATTTTATTTTCTGTTGATTCAATATAAAACTGATTTCCCGAACATCCCTCTCTCTGACATACCAAAGTTCTTATCATATATATTAGCACCCCATTAATTATTTTTGTATAATTTTATATGCTAATTTTTATAATTTTATGAAAAAAGTTATGAATTTTAGTTGAGAAATGATTTGTCCAACATAAGATATGATAGTAGATTTATTTAAATCAAGAATTTAACTTATAAAAGACAGCCTGTTCGTCGTATTACGAAACAGGCTGTCCTTTTACTTAGAATATATTTTCTGCTTTTTTATCTTACTATAAATATTAATTAATACAACTATGGCAAATGATATAAACAAAATCAGAATCCAAAATGAAATATTACTGTTATCGCCTGTCTGCATAAATTTAGAGTCTGTATCATTATTTCCCTTAATACCGGAAATTCCGTCTATCTGCATCCTTCCATCATTATTTAGATTTAAGTTTAAATTGACACCGATTTCATTTTTGTTAGCT
Organism: Clostridium sp.; assembly: GCA_022767515.1. Taxonomy (GTDB): domain Bacteria; phylum Bacillota; class Clostridia; order Clostridiales; family Clostridiaceae; genus Clostridium. The sequence goes on along the minus strand of JALENK010000074.1, from coordinate 8,975 downwards.
ATAACATTGTAAAGTCCGATTTCCAAAAGGGAAACATCCGCCTGAGTTCCATCGGTCAGCTCAAACTCAACATAGCCTACAATCTTTCCGTTTTGTATTGCCGTTAACGAGTGTTTTCCACATTCAACATCATCAAAGGAAAACTTGCCGTTCTTATCCGTAACATCTGTTTTAAGAGTGCTTCTCAATTCAAGCGTAATACCTTGAACTGGCTCTCCATTTGTTTTAACAGTCCCTTTAATAGTATATGTTTTATTTTGTGGTACGGCAGCTTCGTCCTCAGTAATAACAGTTAGTGTCTTATCATCATAAACTGACTCAAAGGTATAATATCCGCCCTTGATTTTAGAGGTAATATCCTCGTCGTTTAAAAGCACTTGTTTTATGGCTTTACCACTGTTTGCCCTAATGATAACTGTAGGCTTTGATAAACGATCAACCACAAAGCTGTTCTGCAGTGATCCGTCAAATAAGACCTCTGCACCGCTCGCGGATACTGTTACAGTATGAGAATATGGTACGGATGTGGATATTACAGACTTCCCGCTATTTTCGCTTTCAGATACAGTTTGTGCAAATGCAACAGTTGATAAGGAAAAAACAAGACATAAGCATAACAGCAATGATGCTATTTTCTTCATTATTTCTCCTCCTTATTTATTAATATATGACACCTCAAATGTAACTGTATCAGTATAATCTCCTGCATAGGCTTTGTTCCAATCGTCCTCGGTAATGTTGATTGTAAGGTCTGTTTTGTCATCTGCAGCAAGGTATGTTGCAAAGGTAAATGCTGTATCGCCTGATTTTACTGTATAAGGTATAACCTTTGTTTCGTCGACCGTGTTTTTCAGCTCGCCGTCTGATATAAGAGCCACCTTAATACATTTGTCAGGGTTAATCTGTGCAGCAGTTACCTCAATGCTACCGAAATCGGTAGATTGTGCATTAAATGGCACATTAACATTAGCAGGAATTGTGACTGTGTAAGTTGGGACAATAGAGGTAGTAATCTCTGTATCGACTGTTTTAGGTTCGCTACCCTGATTGATTTCTGTAGCAAAGACGGTTACCGATACTGAAGCTAAAAGTGTAATTGATAATAATGTTAATAATATTTTTTTCATAGTGGGTATTCTCCTTTAACAATATTTTGGATTAATATAAATTAGCTATGATGAATGTTACAGTATCACTGTAATCACCTGCATATTCCGGATTATTTGCTGTAAAATGAATAACAGCAGACTGTTCGCTTGTATTCGTATCAAACACGGCGACTAAATTATTGGTTTCTGTTATCTCGTTGTCGCCGACAAAAGCCTGATAAGGCAACTGATACAAATTTACAGTGCTTGCATTGGTAACATCCATTTTGAAGTCGCCTTCCATAGAAACACTGATTGCAGTATTCTGATGTAGTCTAACATCATTCGCAGTGATAGTTAAATCCTTTTCATAAGTAATTGTGCCATCCGGTGCCGTTTGCTTCTCGAGCTTAACATTTGCAGGGATTGTGACTGTATAAGTCGGATCAATAACAAATCCCAAAGAAGTATTCAATCTTTTAGGATCGCTATCTTGATTAATATCTGTGGCAAATGTTGTTACCGATACCGAAACTAAAAGTGTGATTGTTAATAAAGATACTAATAATTTTTTCATAATACGAATGCTCCCTTCTATTTTTTTAAATTAAATTTTATTTAAGCAAGGAGAAAATAATTACCTCTCTTTACTATTACATCATCTTTTTTGACAAAAGAATTATCTAAAAACAGACTTCCATTTTCTCTCGCCATGCTAACCGAACCGTCAGTCTCGTCAAACTCTATTACCCCGGCATAAAGCTCTGCAAAATCCTCCCAAGTCATACCATTTTCTATCGTATATTCACCACTTCCTAAACGAACCGTAAAGGTCGGTACAACCTCAATCCCAAAAGTTACAGTTCCTTTATATTCACCAGCATAGAAAGGATCTTCGGTTGCAATGTGCATAAAGATTATTTGCTCTGTGGTGTTTGTGTGAAAATAACCAATCGTATCTCCATCAGAAAGCTCTTGTGCGTACGCACCCGCACCCACAGTTAAGGTGTAAGGAAGCTCATATTCGGCATCTTGAGAAGTCTTCATCTTAAAATTACTGTATAGTGAAAGTCTCAGTGCCTGTCCCTCTAAAAGTCTTAGACCCGCATCGGCAGTCACGCCCATCTCACTTTCGTAGGTAACAGTGCCATCTTGTTTTTCAATCTTGCTAAGCGTAACCGTCTCAGGAATAGTTACAGTATAGGTCGGTGCAACTGTATAGATGATACTTGTGCCGCCAGTCCGGTCATCAGAGTCTTGGTTAATGCTTGTTTCTGCTGCAAATGCTGTTACCGATACTGAAAGCATCATAACAAGGGCAAATGATAATAATTTTTTCATAATAGTTACCTCCTTAATTTATTATTAAACCTATTCAACTGAAACGGTAAAGGTTACTGTGCCTGTGTATTCTCCTGCATACTGTACTGATGTGGGAGCAGTGAACAAAAGCTCTACCTCATCATTAACCAGACTTGCACAGCTTATAACTGTGTCGCCCACATTGATTACTGTGTTGCCGTTTTTAACTGTATAAGCAAGCTCCGCATCCTGGGGAGTTTTGACCAAAAATGCATTGTCTGTTCCACTTGTACCAGTGAGCTTAACCTTAACCTCGTCACCCAGCTTAAGAATTGTGTTTTCAACCTTAACTGTTGCTTTTTCTCCTAGCGTAACATTTGAAGGAATGGTTACTGTATATGTAGGGTCAACATTATATTTAATTTCAGTGCTGTCTGACTGTTGGGTGCTGTCTTCTTTGATTATTCCTGCAAATGCTGTTGTTGATACCGAAAGCACCATAACAAGTGCAAGTATGAATGATAATGATTTTTTCATAATAGTTCTCTCCTTTATTTATTATTAAACCGATTCAACCGAAACAGTAAAGGTTACTGTGCCTGAATAGTTTCCTGCAAACTCTACGTCACCAGATTGAGCAAAAGCAAGAATTGCGCTTCCTGTTTTTGTATCCTTTGGATTTACCACCAAAACAGTATCTCCAATGCTTATATTATTTGTGCCGTCGTTTATTGTATAGGCTAACTCTGCATTCTCTGCTGTTTTCAGTTTAAAGGTGTTATCGTCCTCGCTTGTGCCTGTTAGCTTAACCTCAACCTGCTTACCTTTTTCAACAACAACATTTTCTGCCTTGATTTCTATCGTGCCGCCTAATTCAACGGTGGCAGGAATTGTTACTGTATAGGTTGGTGCTGAAACAAATTCAACTGTTAATGTTTTGACATCATCTTTGAGAACCAAATGCAAAATAGACTCCTTTTGGATTGAGTAAGCTTGCAATGTTTCGTCATCCTCAAGTTGTTTTCCTGCAAAAATCAGTCTTTGCACTTCAGGAAGAGTACCCGTTTTTTCGTATACCTTCTGTTTAACAACTCCGATAGTGTCTGTTGGCTCAACCTCAATAGTGATATGCTTATTTGTTAGCGTTTTTACAAATATCTGCAGTGCGTATGCATTGAATGTCGATGAAAAAGTTATAACCAATACGATCATAAATGCAAATAATTTTCCTATTCTTAATTTGTTCATGTCGTAGCCACCTCCTCAACGGAAACGGTAAAAGTTATTGTGCCTTTATATGCTCCGGCGTAGGCTTCATTTCCTTGCTTAGCAAAGTTAAGTATTACTATGCCAGTGTTAGTATCATCGGGATTTACAGACAAAACAGTATCTCCAACGCTTATATTATTTGTACCATCATTTACTGTATAAGATAACTCTGCGTTCTCAGCTGTTTTCAGCTTAAAGGAATTGTTTGTTTCACTTGTGCCTGTAAGCTTTATGCAAAGCATTTTTCCGTTATCCAAAATAACATTTTCTGCCTTGATTTCCGCCGTAGCGCCGAGCTCAACGCTAGCAGGAATTGTTACTGTATAGGTTGGTGCAACAGAATAACTAACTGCTATCATTTGATCTTCTGTCAGTGTTCCGCTTCCTGTAATATTTTCTTTTCCTATTATCGTACCATTACTTATGATTGAACCATTGTTTATAACAGAACCTCTAACTGTAAGTTTGGCTCCGTCAGCCAAATTAAGCGTTGTTCCTTCAGGAATAGTAAGTGTAGCCCCCTCTGGCACGATAAGATCACTACTTAAAGTAGGGTTACCTATTACTGTACCGCTTGTTCCATAGTAATTAAAGAATATTGCATTAGAATTATTTTTTCCGTCTGTATCGGTAATTCTGTTGGCATATATTACAGTATTTTTTGCATAAAAAACATTTGATTGATATACAGTATGGTCATCGCCTCTGCCAATATCACCCACCAAATCTCCTTCGCAATTAGTTATAGCCTTGACAATTCCACCATAAATCTTAATTGTTGCAATAGAAGTGTAATCAGATTGTCCGCCATAATCACCGTCACCAATACCTGCCCCTGAATTCGTACCTGTAGAAATTATTGTACCACTATTGATAATGATAGTACCACCGTGACTACGATTTTCAATAGTATCATAGTATTGATCACTTACATATATGTTATTTGTCCATCCACCTCCGATTCCACAAGCACCACTTCCTCCTGTTGCTTTCAAAATTCCTGTACCATTAATTGTCAAGGTACTATATTGTGAATTTTGCACTCCAGCAGAACCATGTGCACTTTGAAGAGTATTATAACCCTGAACAGTTAAATTAACTACTGTTGGCTTGTCTTTTTCAGATTTTATCGCAAAAGCACATTCAGCATATGTACCCCAGTCTTTTGATGTATCAAACCAAATATATAAATTATTAATAGTTATATTAACATTGTTTCCTGCCTCAACAGTAACCGTATGTTCTGTTGTTGTTCCTGTAATAACATAACCGTTAGGGTTTACAGTAGTAACTTCATTTCCGCTTTCATCATATCCGCTTACAGAATCAGCACCTATTACTATGTCACCATAACTGACATCAAGTGTTGTTTGACTATTTGCAAACGAAACAACTGTAAAACAAGATAACACTACTAATATTGACATAACAATTGCAATACCTTTTTTCATATATTTAATTCCTCCTTGTATAAATTTTTTATATATGAACACACTGTGCGATTTAGGTAAGATAAATTTTAAATAATTTTCCTATTCTTCATTTGTTTGTGTCGTAGCCACCTCCTCAACGGAAATGGTGAAGGTTATTGTGCCTTCATAGATGCCGGAATGTTTAACCTTTTGGGTTACCTGATTTAGCTTAAAGGTTTGGATTGCACTGTTGTTCGCAACTCCACCGGCAACGGTTAAAATCTTATCGTTTAATGCAACTATGCCGTTTGTTGCACTGTTTATTATTTCATATTCTATCTTTTCGCCATAGCTGTTTTCAAGTATAAAGCCGTTTGTAGCGTCTGAGGTGTTAGTCAGCTTAATCTCTAACTGTGAGCCACTAATAACATTAACACCTGTGGCTGAAATTTCAATATCCTTGTCAAAATCAACTGTAGCAGGAATTGTTACCGTGTAGGTTGGAGTATTAATATACTGTGCAGTAATCGTTAATGCCTCATTCGGCATTATGAACGTATCGCTGTCGCTTATGGTTACAGTTGGCGAAGTAATCCATTCGCCAAAGCTTTGACCTAATGGCGGAGCATTATAGCTTAAAGCAATCTTGGCTCCTACCTTACCATAGTTTTTACTATTATAAATGGAAGTATCGCCACTGACTGTTCCATCTTCTATAGTGATAGGGTAGTAGACTTCACCGGGACCATTCAATATGCCGTTAATAGTGCCGTCCACGTATATTTTGCCATTATTAGTCATGGTCACTTCGCTGGGAATGGTCAAAAACGTATTTTCAAGAATGTACAGGCTATCACCGGATTCTACCGTCCAGTCAATGGGTAGTGTGAAATCGCCGAAAATTTCATTATTTAGCATGCCCTGTTCCTTTAGGAGCGTCGCGCTATCTGTAATCTTTCCGATGGTAACTCCGCCCTCAATTGATACCGTTATGGACTTACCAGCATAACCGCTACCAATACTGTCAGCCGATACAATGCCACCAGTAATAGTGATTTTACCGTTGATTCTGTCAGAGGGTGCATACCCCTGACGACCTGCGCCAAGAGCAGCATCCCATGCACTGCTATTTGCTGTCACAGTGCCACCGTTGATGGTAATATTCCCACAAATGCCATTATAGCCGCCGCCGATGGCTGACGACTCATTGCCTGTGGCAGTAACTGTACCGTCATTGATGATGATATTGCCGCCATAGCCGTCCGCCGCGCCACCTATGGCGGCACTGTACAATCCTGCTCTAGCAGTAATCTGACCTCCATGAATTGTTATATCGCCTGCATAGGAACCTCGTCCTGTACCTCCGATGCCACAGTTCCTAAGTTCTAAATTATCTGTAGCTTTCAGGCTTCCAGTTTGCCCTTCCTGCCCAAAAATCTGGAAATGGCTGCCCTGAGGTACGCCGATACCACCTTTGACATCAAGGATACTCTGGTCTGCCAAAATCAGCTTCACATCGCCACTAACGGTTATACGGCTGCCTGCTAATACGCTTCCTTTAACCACATACCAACCAGAGTTCAGAGTAGTATATTCGTTGATGTTTTCGGCTGTAATTGCTACATCGCAATAAGCGGTTTGTTCTTCTCCGTTTTCATCTAAATACTTCGCAGGTATCTTTAATGTATCTCCGTCCATCGTACCTGTTCCGCTGAAAGTGCCAATGTTTAAGGCAAGACTGTTATTTATAATCGTTCCATTGTTTTCAATCGTTCCTTTATTGGTAATAGTTCCATTATTTATTATGTTTCCGCTGTTGGTAAGTGTTACTCCGTCTGCTACAGTAAGGGAGCAGTCGATAGATACAGTAAGCTGAGAACTGCTTGGTAACTCAAAGCTGTTTGTCAGCACGGTATCTCCATATACAGTATATGTTGTACCTTTATTTTCAGAAATAATACCTCCACTGATATTCTTGGTCTTTAAAGTGCCATATTGTCCGGTGCCGATTGCTTTTCCGGAATTTTGGGCAGTAGCAGAGACAACTCCACCAGTTATTTCTAACAAATCAATTGTACCTTGTTTTCCAGATCCGATTCCGGCCCCTTGACTTGTTGAAGACGCGGTAATAGTTCCTCCGCTAATCTTAATTGCCTGTATATTGGTTCCGTTTCCACCACCAATACCTGCAGAACCATAGCCTGCATCTGCTGTGATAGTACCGCCTTTGATAATAATTGTTCCGCCTTGTAAGGCAAAGTTTTTATGTGATGCTCCAATTGCTGCAGAAGAATTGTTTCCGTTGATGCTATTTGTAGAATTGTAAACATTAAGACTGCCTATGCTATCTGATGTAAACTCTATTGTCGCATCCACTGCAACATAAATGGAAGCATACCTGTTCGGATTTCTACAACCAATTTGATTTACTCCGACAAGTGTTACCTTGGCATATCCACTGTTTATTTCAACCATGTTTGATTCATTGGTTCTTGTAATGGTCAGATCATCAAATATTAAATTTGTTGTTCCTGATGTATTTACAGTAAGCGTATTTGAAGTCGTTGTTCCTGTAATTCGATAAATATCAGCTGTTTGATTAACACCGTTTTGTTCAGCTCCATCATCAGTAATGACAATACTTCCGTCTGATATGTCTAAAGCGACCTCGCTGCCTACTGCAAACACTATATGTGGCACATACACTAGGACAAGAGATAGAATTAATATAACCGATAAAACTCTTTTTTTCATATTTCCTACACCTCTACTTTGCTATCAAAACTGTTTCGACATTTGCACCATTCATTGGGCTTTGGTCGGTAAGTGAATATGTTGAAATTTTTATTGTTGCGTCATACTCTCCCTCGGAAAGCGCCTTTGAAAGAGTTATATTTGTTATTGCCTTTCCAGGAGGAACAAGTTTAGAAGTGTATATTCTTTCTTCGCTATCCTTTAAGAAAAGTTCAAATTTAAAGTAACAAGGATTGCCTTCGGGATTAAGAAACGCCACCGTTACATCCCTTGTATCCTTAGAGATTGTTATTGATGGATAGCCAGGGATTTTAATTCCCTTAGAAGCACCGCCCTTATCCTCTAACTGCTGACCGTTCCAGTCGCCTGCATTCGGATCAATATCAGGGTTATTCTGTGAAATTGCTGGAGCGTCCACAGGTTTATTACCAAACCAATTATTCCAATTCATACCCAATACTACCCCACCTGCAACAAACAGTAAGAAAATGGTTACAATTATTACAAAAGCTTTTTTTGATATAGTTACACCTTGCTTTTCATTTTTATTTTTATTTTCCATACGAACACTTCCTCTGTTAGTTTTGTACTTTATATAAATATTATATCCCATAAATGTACTAGCTGTAAATTCTAATATGAAAAAAATGTTTATACGTACATTTATCTTTATTTTTACCATTTTTAACCTTGCATTTTGAACTACTAATGAGAGCAAGCTAATTCTGATTGCAGTTATTTATCACTTTTATACACAATTGAGCCTTATATGTTGTTCTATAAATCATTTTCTTCAATTTTTTTATCATCTATGTACAAATAGAAAAGAAGCATAATTTTGATACATTGTATCAAAATTATGCTTCTTATTTGTTTGGTGGAGATAAAGGGATTCGAACCCTTGACCCCCTGCGTGCAAGGCAGGTGCTCTCCCAGCTGAGCTATACCCCCGTAATGGTGGACCTTCAGGGACTCGAACCCCGGACCTACCGGTTATGAGCCGGTTGCTCTAACCAACTGAGCTAAAGATCCATATCTAACCTGGCAACGTCTTACTCTCCCGCACAGTCTCCCGTGAAGTACCATCAGCGCTGTAGAGCTTAACTGTCCTGTTCGGAATGGAAAGGAGTGTTTCCTCTACGCCATCATC
>JALENK010000056.1 GCA_022767515.1 Clostridium sp. | reverse complement strand
AGTAGATAATTTAAGTCTTACTGTGAAAAATGGCGATATATATGGTTTTATAGGTCATAATGGAGCAGGAAAGACAACTACAATAAAAAGTATTGTAGGGATTCATGAATTTGAAGAGGGAAGCATATTAATAGACGGTGTATCAATTAAGGACAAGCCTCTTCAATGTAAACAAAATTTGGCTTATATTCCTGATAATCCAGATTTATATGAATATTTAACAGGGATTCAGTATTTAAATTTTATAGCTGATGTATTTAATATATCAGATAGTGATAGAAAAGAAAGAATAGAGAAAGAAGCTAAGGATTTTGGAATATTTGATGTTCTTGGAAATCTGATTTCTTCTTATTCACATGGTATGAAACAAAAGCTTGCTATAATAGGTGCTTTAATTCATGAACCTAAGTTATTAGTATTAGATGAGCCATTTGTAGGATTAGACCCAGAAGCAAGTGTGAAGCTGAAGGAAAAAATGCATTCACGGTTACTTTAACAATAGGTTTATTATTAGTAAATATGAATTTTACAGGCATAGAGCAAAATGGTGAGGATATACTAGAATTAATAAAAAGCATGAAAGTTATTATGAATGACACTGTTGCAGATAAATATCCACCAGCTGAGTGGCTTGGAAATGCTATGGTAAACAATAATATTTTAGATTTTATTCTATTTATCAGTATTTCTATTGGTGTATTTTTGTTAATGCTGTTTATTCTTCAAAGATATTATTCATCAATATTCAATATGATAAATTCATTTAATAATATAAATAAATTTGAAATGAGTGAAATACACTCTGATACCATAATTAAAAGTTTAGTAAGAAGAGAATTAAAACATTATTTTTCATGTAGCATTTATGTTAGTAATACAATAATAGGTAACATATTAATGGTTATATGTTCAATAATATTATTAGTAGTAGGAACATCATCAATAGAAGAAGCTTTAGGAATTGAAGGAATAGTAGTTAGAGCATTTCCGATTTTATCTGGAATGTTACCAGCAATTATGCCAATGACTGTAAGTTCAATTTCGATAGAGGGGAAACAGTTATGGATAATTAAATCACTACCAATAAAAACAAAGGATATTCTTTTAAGTAAAATATTAGCTAATATAATAGTAGCTATGCCATTTTATGTTATAGCAGAAGTTATTGCAATAATAGCTTTAAGACCATCTTTTATGGAAGTAGTATGGATAATAGTTTTACCTCTTATATATATTATGTTTAGTATAATATTAGGAATATTTATAAATTTAAAAGTACCAAACTTTAAATGGGAGAGTGAAATACAAGTAGTTAAGCAAAGTATTGCTGTATTTATTACGTTGATTATTTCTATGCTAAGTGGTATTATTCCAATTTTTTGCAGTGTTGTTTTATTAAATGTATCAAAGGATATAATATTTTTAATAATAGCTGTAGTTTTAACTTTGGTTAGTTTATTTATTATTAATAGATTAAAGAAAATAGATTTTTTAAAGTTTGTATAATATGTTATTATTAAAGCTGGTGGACTTATTGTTTGCTAGCTTTAATTTATAACTAAGGAAGTGGTAGGTTTGTCTGTAAATAAACAATTTGCAAAATATGTATCGCAAAATGTATTAGGAATGATTGCTATATCTATCTATATATTAGCAGATACCTTTTTTATTTCAAAGGCTGTAGGTTCTGATGGTATTACAGCATTGAATTTAGTATTACCTATATATAGCCTTATTTTTGCAATTGGAATGATGATAGGGGTCGGCTCTGTAATTAGATTTACTATTGAAAGAAATCAAGGAAATAAGGAGGCTGATAAATATTTTACAAATGCTCTATTTTGGGGTACAGCTATAAGCCTTATTTTTATAATTTTAGGAGGAATTTGGCCTGAAAAAGTGCTTGAACTAATGGGTGCAGATGCAGATATAGTTTTAGTAGGGACTGGATATACTAGAATATTTATGATATTTGCACCATTTTTTATATGGAATAATATCTGTAATGCATTTGTTAGAAATGACAATGCTCCTACAGTAGCTATGACAGCTACAATAGTAAGCAGTTTATTTAATATTGTAGCAGATTATATATTGATGTTCCCATTAGGTATGGGAATAGAAGGAGCAGCACTCGCTACAGCAATTTCACCTGGGATAGGTGTTCTTGTATGTCTTGTACATTTATTGTCTAAAAAATGTACTATTAAAATAAAAATAATTATACCTTCACTTAAAAAGTTATTATATTGCTGTAAGCTTGGAGTGGCTGCTTTTGTAGGAGAAATTTCATCTGGGGTTACGATTATAGTTATTAATATGCTTATTTTAAACTTGGCAGGAAATACAGGAGTTGCAGCATATGGAGTTGTTGCTAACATATCTTTGGTAGTAGTTGCAGTATTTAATGGAGTTGCTCAAGGTTCTCAGCCACTTATTAGTAAGTTTTTTGGATTGAAGGATATAAAAAATACAAAAAAAGTGTTTAAAATGAGCATAATTACATCTTTTGTGCTAGAAATAATAATAATTATTATTATATTTGTATTAAATGAGACAATAATATCAATTTTTAATAGTGAAAATGATGTTTTAATGGCTCAATATGCATATACAGGTATAAGAATGTATTTTATTGGATTTATATTTGCAGGAATAAATATTGTTTCTATAGCAGCTTTAAGTTCAATTGAAGAGGCTAAGCTAGCATTTATTACATCTGTTATGAGAGGATTTGTTGTAATCATAATTTGCGCTATAATTATGGCATATATATGGGGAATGTATGGTGTGTGGCTATCCTTTTGTGTAGCAGAGGGTATAACCTTTATAGCAGTAATAAATGCTTTACATAGAACTATTTTTAAAAATAATAGATTGGAGTGATGCAGGTGGCAAATGAATTAAATGATCATTATATGAAGTTTTGTGAAGATAAAAGATTAACAAGAAGGCATGGAAACGTAGAATATGTTACTTCTATGAAGTATATTCATGAATATTTATCTGAGGATAAGACAACAAAGATATTAGATGTAGGTGCTGGTACAGGAAGATATTCGGTTCAGCTTGCAAATGAAGGATATGATGTTACAGCAGTTGAGCTTGTTAAACATAATTTAGGAGTTTTAAAATCTAAGAAAAGTACAGTTAAGGCATATCAAGGAAATGCCTTGGATTTATCTCGTTTTAAAGATAGTACTTTTGATGTTACCTTGGTATTTGGACCAATGTATCACTTATACACTATAGAAGATAAGGTTAAAGCATTAAATGAAGCAAAGAGGGTCACTAAAAAGGGAGGAGTTATATTAGTAGCATATCTTATGAATGAATATAGTGTAATTACATATGCTTTTAAGCAGAATCATATAAAGGAAGTTATTAATGAGGGTAAGCTTACAGAGGATTTTCACTGTATTTCAGAGCCGAAGGATTTATATGATTATGTGAGGATTGAAGATATAGAAAAAATAGCTAGCGAGGCAGGACTTGAGAGAATAAAGCTTATTGCAGCAGATGGACCAGCAGATTATTTAAGACCAGTATTAAATTCTCTTGATGAAGAAAGTTATCAGCTATTTATTGACTATCATTTAGCTACATGCGAGAGGAAAGAGCTTCTTGGTGCTAGTGCTCATACATTAGATATATTAAAAAACACTAAATAATTATATAATAAAGTAAAAGATTAAGGGAAGGCAAGAAAATGGAGCAAAGTATGTATGCATTAAAAGGAAATATAATTTATAGTGAAAGTAAAAATAAAATAAGGTATATAAATAATGGATATATAGTAGTTGAAAACGGATTATGCAAGGGAAGCTTTGAAAAGCTACCTAGAAAGTATGAAGGTATAAAGATTAATGATTATGGAGATAAAATAATAATCCCAGGACTAGTAGACCTTCATATGCATGCCCCTCAATATGTTAATACAGGTTTAGGACTTGATTTAGAGTTATTAGACTGGCTTAATCAATTTACTTTTAAAGAAGAAGCCAAATTTAAAAATATAGAGTATGCTAAGAAAGCATATCAGAAATTTGTTCAAGATTTAAAGTATAGTACGACTACAAGAGCAGTTATATTTGCAAGTGTTCATGTTGAGGCAACAAAACTGTTAATGCAAATGTTAGAGGAAGCACACATAAGTGCTTTTGTTGGCAAGGTAAATATGGATAGAAATAGTCCTGATATTTTAATAGAAGAATCAGCTAAAAAATCTGTAGAGGATACTGAAAAGTGGATAAGAGACACTATCAATAAATATGATAATGTGAAACCAATTCTAACTCCTAGGTTTGTACCATCTTGTTCAGATGAGCTTATGGAGCAATTAAGAGAATTACAGAGTAAATATAAGCTTCCATTACAGTCGCATTTATCAGAAAATAAATCTGAGATTGAATGGGTTAAAAATTTACATCCAGAGTGTGAAAGCTATGGTATGGTTTATGATAAATATGGAATGTTTGGACAAAATACAGCTACAATTATGGCTCATTGTATTTATCTTACTAAGGAAGAAAAACAATTAATGAGAGATAGAAATATATATATTGCACATTGTCCATCATCTAATATAAATTTATCTAGTGGAATAGCACCAATTAGAGAACTTTTAGAATTAGGAATACACATAGGTCTTGGTTCTGATATATCAGCAGGACATAAAGTGTCAATATTTGATGCTATGAGTAAGGCTATAGAGGTTTCAAAATTATACTGGCGTTATATTGATGATACTAAGAAGAATATAAGTGTGGAAGAGGCATTTTACCTTGGTACTCGTGGTGGCGGAGAATTTTTTGGTAAAGTTGGAGCCTTTGAAGATGGTTATGAATTTGATGCAATAGTTTTAGATGATAAAAGATTAGAGGTAACTTATGAATTAACATTATATGAGAGGTTGCAAAAACTTATATTTTTATCAGATGAACGAGAAGTATTTGATAAATATGTATGTGGTATAAAAATATTATAATTATTAATAATGACGAAATTATAAAAATATGATATTATAAAGTCTACTTAAAAATTATTATAAAGGAGAATTAGATTAAATGGAGAAGAGAGAAAGTTGGGCTTCAAGAAGTACTTTTATTCTTGCAGCTATAGGTTCGGCAGTAGGACTTGGAAATGCATGGAGATTTCCAGGGTTAGTGGCAAAGCATGGTGGAGGAGCTTTTTTATTCGTATATTTAGTTGTTATGCTAGTATTAGGATTGCCACTACTTATGATGGAAATAGCAATAGGTAGAAAGACACGTCAAGGAGCACCTGGAGCATTTAGAGTATTAAATAAAAAGAGTGAATGGGTTGGTTGGGCTGCAACTTCCAATGCATTTGTAATTGCTACATATTACGCAATTGTTTTTGTATGGGTGTTATTGATGCTTGGTATAAGCTATAAATTCGCATCAATGACAGGAGATTCAGCAGCGGCTAGTACATTATTTCAAGATACGATTCAAACTACTTGGGATGTAACAGGATATTCAATTCCTTTAGTTATGATAATACCATTTTTAATAGCTTGGGGACTTATATATTATTGTATAAGAAATGGTGCATCAAGTGTTGGAAAAGTTGTAAAATATACAGTGTTTATTCCTGTAATATGTTTATTGATAATTGCAGTTAAGGGTCTTACAATGGATGGGGCTATGGAAGGTATGAAAACGCTGTTTATTCCAGAATGGTCAGCACTTGGAAATATTGATTTATGGATAGATGGTATCAGTCAGGTATTTTATAGTTTATCTATAATGATGGCAATAATGGTTGCTTATGGTTCATTTTTAGATAGAACTTCTAATATTGCAGCAGATTCATTAATAATTACCTTATCAGCAATAGCAGTAAGTGTTCTTTCGGGAATAGTTATGTTTACAACTATGTATGGATGCGGAATGACAACTGAAAGTATGTCCGATTCTGGAATAGCAACGGCATTTATTATTTATCCTATGGCTATTGTTAATATGACAGGTAGTGGAACATTTAATGCAGTGTTTGGGGCAATATTTTATTTATGTTTAGTAACTCTTGCAATTGATTCTGCGTTTTCTATAATTGAGGGTGTATCAACAGCAGTTGCTGATAAATTTAAGAAAAAACGGAATAAATGTACTATTGTTATATGTATTTTAGCAGCAACAATTTCTTTAATATTTATAACAAGAGCAGGACTTGCATGGCTAGATATAGTTGACCATTGGGCAAATGCATTTACTTTGATTATTGTAGGTATATTTGAGTGTATTATAGTAGGATGGTTATTTGATACTAAAAAATTATTAGAAGAAGTAAATAAAAATACTAATAAGTTTAAAATGCCACTATGGTGGTTTGTATCAATAATAAAGTTTATAGCACCAATTTTATTAGTTATATTTTTTGGATTAAATCTATATGATTTATTTATAAATAATAATGGAACTTATTCATATGCATATTGGGCAGAAATTGTTGGTGGATGGGTTCCAATGATACTTTGTCTTTTAAGTGGAGTAATTGTTAAGATAATTGTTTCAAGAAAGAAAAAACAAGGATTTGAAGAAGATAATAGAGAATGGGATGATTTTGAGTAATCATTATAAAGAGTCTTACATTGAGTTGTAAGGCTTTTTTTATTATAATTTTAAATTTTACATACATTTTACAAAGTTCTATATTCGAATTTTACACATTAATAGTATTTTATATTATGAAAGTTAACAAAAGTATAAAATTTTAATAATTAATGAAAGAGGTAAAAAAATGAAAAAGGTTAAAAAGATTTTAAGTTTAGTTTTAGGAGCATCAGTGTTAATGACAAGTTTAATTGGATGTGGAGGTTCAAGTTCAACAAGTACTAGTACAAGCTCAGTAGGTTTTGATACAAGTAAAAATATAACAATATTCTCAAGAGAAGATGGTTCAGGTACAAGAGGAGCTTTTATTGAATTATTTGGAATAGAGCAAAAGGATGATAGTGGTAAAAAGGTAGATAAAACAACAGATAAGGCTAATATAGTAAATAGTACAGCTGTTATTTTGACTTCCGTAGCAAGTGATGATTATGGAATAGGATATATATCACTAGGTTCATTAAATGATAGTGTAAAAGCTTTAAAGATTGATGGAGCTGAACCAACAGCTGAGAATGTAGAAAATGGTTCATATAAGATATCAAGACCATTTAACATAGTGTTAGATAAGAGTAAGGAAAATGATGTAGTTAATGACTTTATAGACTATATAATGAGTAAAGATGGTCAAAAAATAGTTACTGATAATGGATATATAGCAGTTTCAGATAAAGAATATACATCTAAAAAGCCATCAGGGAAGATAGTAGTTGGTGGTTCAACATCAGTATCACCAGTTATGGAAAAGTTAGTAGAAGCATATAAAAGTGTTAATGAAAATGCAACAATTGAAATTCAAACAACAGATAGTACAACTGGAATATCATCAGTATCTGAAGGTACTTACAATATTGGTATGGCATCAAGAGATTTAAAGGATAGTGAAAAGTCAGATAATATAGAAAATATGGTTATAGCAAAAGATGGTATAGCAGTAGTTGTTAATAAAAATAATACTATTAGCAATGTAAAAGCAGATGATATCATGAAGATTTACACTGGTGAATTAACTACATGGGATAAGGTAGGTAAGTAGGAAGGAGCTCTACTCTATGGCAAAATATAAAGAAAAGATAATGGAAATAGTATTCCTCTTAGCAGCATGCGTTTCCATTATTGCTGTAATATTAATATGTGTGTTTTTGTTTGCTAATGGTATACCAGGTATGGCTGAAATAGGATTTCTAGACTTTATTTTTGGAGATTCATGGAAGCCAGGAAATGATGCTTTTGGAATATTTCCTATGATAATAGGAAGTATATATGTAACAGTAGGAGCAATGATATTCGGTGTGCCAATAGGACTTTTAACAGCAGTATTTATGGCAAGGTTTTGCCCTCCTAAGCTTTATAAGATTTTAAAGCCGATAATAAATATTTTAGCTGGAATACCATCAGTAGTATATGGATTTTTTGGAATGGTTGTATTAATTCCTTTTGTCAGAGAGAATTTTGGAGGAAGCGGAATAAGCTTATTAACAGCCTCAATTTTACTTGGAATGATGATACTTCCAACAATAATAAATGTTTCTGAATCAGCCATAAGAGCTGTGCCAGAAAATTATTATGAAGGTTCTCTTGCACTTGGTGCAACACAAGAGGCAAGTATCTTTAGGGTAATATTACCAGCCGCTAAATCTGGAATAATGGCAGGTATAATACTTGGTGTTGGTAGAGCTATAGGTGAGACAATGGCGGTAATAATGGTTGCAGGAAACCAACCAATAATTCCAGGTTCTATAACAGATGGAGTTCGTACAATGACTGCCAATATTGTTATGGAAATGGGATATGCTACAGGTCTTCATAGAGAGGCTTTAATAGCCACAGGAGTAGTATTATTTGTGTTTATTTTAATAATTAACTTATCATTCTCTATTTTCAAAAATCGTAAGGAAAGGGTGTAAGATATGTCAGAGCCAGAAGAAAAGGTAATTCATTTAGATAATATTACTGAAATTTCAGAAGATATTGAGCAAAATAAACAGGAAGTAGATGTTTGTAAAATTGAACAAATAAATAAGATGAAATTAAAGGACAGAATAAAGGCATATAAAAAGACACCAGGTTCACTTGCATTGTTTTTAGTTACTGTAATGGCAGCAAGTATTACCTTATTTGTTGTGGGATATTTGATTGTTCACATATTAGTAAATGGTGTACCATACTTAACTTCTGAATTATTCTCATGGAATTATACATCAGATAACTGTTCTGTTGTGCCATCTATAGTTAATACATTATATATGACAGGATTAGCACTATTAATTGCAGTCCCATTTGGAATATTCTCTGCAATATATCTTGTAGAATATGCTAAGAAGGACAATAAAATTGTAAAGGTAATTAGAATTACAACGGAAACACTTACAGGAATTCCTTCAATTATATATGGTTTATTTGGAATGTTGTTTTTTGTAACAACATTAAAATGGAGCTTTTCATTATTAGCAGGAGCATTTACTTTAGCAATAATGATATTGCCTGTAATAATAAGAACAACAGAAGAAGCATTACTTGTAGTACCTGATTCTTATAGAGAAGGTAGTTTTGGACTAGGTGCAGGTAAATTAAGAACTGTATTTAAGATAGTACTTCCATCAGCAATTCCAGGAATTTTATCAGGAATAATACTTGCAGTTGGAAGAATTGTTGGAGAAACAGCAGCACTTATATATACAGCTGGAACAGTAACTGCAATTTCAGATGGATTATTTTCTTCAGGGAGAACATTAGCAGTTCATATGTATTTATTATCCTCAGAAGGATTACACATAAATCAAGCATATGCTACAGCAGTTGTATTGTTAATAGTGGTTATGGTAATTAATGCAATATCCTCATTAATCGCTAAACGTATAAGCAAAAATGCAAATTAAGAAAGGAAAAAATATATGGATAAGATAGTTGTTGAAAATCTTGATTTATATTATGGAAAGTTTAAGGCTTTAAAGAATATAAATCTAAAGATGGCTCAAAAGGAAATAACAGCTTTTATAGGACCTTCAGGGTGTGGTAAATCTACACTTTTAAAATCCTTAAATAGAATGAATGATTTAGTTGAAGGGTGTAAGATAACAGGAAAGGTAACACTAGACGGAGAGGATTTATATAAAGATATAGATATTAATAATTTAAGAAAGAGAGTTGGAATGGTATTTCAAAAACCTAATCCATTTCCTATGAGTATATATGACAATATTGCTTATGGTCCTAGAACACATGGTATTCATTCAAAAGCAAAATTAGATGAAATAGTAGAAAAATCTTTAAGAAATGCAGCAATATGGGATGAACTTAAGGACAGACTAAAAAAGAGTGCACTTGGATTATCTGGTGGTCAGCAACAGAGACTATGTATTGCTAGAGCATTAGCAGTTGAACCAGAAGTACTACTTATGGACGAGCCTACATCAGCATTAGACCCAATATCAACATCTAAGATTGAAGAGCTTGTATTGGATTTAAAAAAGGATTATACAATAATAATAGTTACTCATAATATGCAACAAGCAACAAGAATTTCTGACAAAACAGCTTTTTTCTTAACAGGAGAGGTGGTTGAAGTAGGGCCAACTAAAGAAATATTTTCTATGCCACAAGATAAAAGAACAGAAGATTATATAACAGGAAGGTTTGGATAAAATATGGTTAGAACAAGATTTGATAAACAGCTTGAGTGTTTAAATAATGAATTGATATCTATGGGAACTCTTATAGAGAAAGCTATAGAGATGGCAGTTGATGCATTGATTAATCAGGATGTAGAAAAAGCCAAAATAGCTATGAGCTTTGATGATGAGGTAGATAAAAAAGAGGGTGATATTGAATCATTATGTTTAAGATTAATTCTTCAACAACAGCCAGTAGCAAGCGATTTAAGGACTATTTCGTCAGCATTAAAAATGATAACGGATATGGAACGTATTGCAGACCATGCTGTTGATATATCGGAGCTTACAATTGAAATGGCAGGACTTCCATATATTAAAAGACTAAATCATATAAAAGAAATGGCTAAAGAGACTACATTAATGCTCATTAGCAGTATTGATGCATATGTAAATAAAGATTTAGAAAAAGCTCAAATAGTAATTAATAGTGATGATATAGTAGATGAGTTATTTTTAAAGGTAAAGGGTGAGATAATAGATTTAATTTATGAGAATAAAGAAAATGGTAAACAGGCTACTGATTTAATAATGGTTGCTAAGTATTTTGAAAGAATCGGCGACCATGCAACGAATATAGCAGAGTGGGTCATATTTTCAATAACAGGTAAACATAATAAAAAATAAGTGGTATACTATTTATTAGAGAATAAGTTAAGGTCGGTGAAGATATTGGCTCAGATATATGTGGTTGAAGATGATACAAGTATACGAGAAATAGAAACAATAGCATTAAAAAATAGTGGTCATATTGTAAGTTCTTTTCAAAAAGCAGAGGAATTTTATAGGGCTGTTAAAGTCAAGCTACCCAATATGATTATTTTAGATGTTATGCTACCAGATGAGGATGGATATGAAATATTAAAAAAGTTAAGATTAAATCCATTAACCCAATCTATTCCAGTAATAATGGTTACAGCTAAAACTGCTGAGATAGATATGATAAGAGGATTAGATATTGGAGCAGATGATTATATTAAAAAGCCATTTTCTGTAATGGAGCTTATAACAAGGGTAAAGGCTGTATTAAGAAGAACTATGTCAAAGGATGCTAATAAATATATAACTGTTGGTAATATATTTTTAGATGATGAAAGACGCCTAACATATGTTAATGATGAACCTGTTGAATTAACATTTAAAGAGTTTGAATTGTTAAAATTATTAATGTTAAATGTTGGAATAGTTATGACTAGAGAGGTTATTATGATTCGTGTTTGGGGTACAGAATTTGAAGGTGAATCAAGGACAGTAGATATGCATATAAAGACTTTGAGACAAAAGCTTAAGGAAAGTGGCTCTCAAATTAAGACAGTTAGAAATGTTGGATATGTTTTAGAATAAACATTTTGTATGATGCTTTGTGAAGAAAATAGGGAGATTATACAATGAAGAAAAAAATAAATATACAATTCATAGGTATTTCGATAATAGGTATACTAGCCACAATGCTGTTAATCACTAATATATTTTATGAATTATTCGAAAAAGAATTATTAAATGACATTAGAATAGATTTAGAAATTATTAAGAATACTAAAATAGAAAGTACCAATGATATTAAAAAATTAAATATAGATTCTTCAGAATTAAGAATTACTTTGATAGCAAATGAGGGTACTGTTTTATATGATAATGAGGTTGACATAAGTGAATTAGACAATCATAAGGATAGACCTGAGGTGATTCAAGCAAAAACTGAAGGCTTTGGTAAGCAAATTAGGACTTCAGATACACTAGGTAAGAGTATATTTTATAGTGCAATTTTATTAGATAATGGTATGGTATTAAGAGGCTCTAAGAAAGCAAGTAATATAATATATTTATTTCAGAGTGTAGCTCCCACTATTTTATTTATTATTCTTGTTATGATTATAATTGTAATTATTGCATCTTTTACAATCACAAATAATTTAATTAAACCGATAGAAAAAATAGCTAATGATATAGAAAAACATGCTATTTTTACTGATGTATCAGAATATAAAGAAATTGCACCATTTATTAATACAATAAAAAAGCAATA
This sequence comes from Clostridium sp., assembly GCA_022767515.1. Lineage (GTDB taxonomy): Bacteria > Bacillota > Clostridia > Clostridiales > Clostridiaceae > Clostridium. The sequence goes on along the minus strand of JALENK010000056.1, from coordinate 24,651 downwards.
TGATGATATATTAAAGTCTTCTGTAATAAGGCAGGAATTTACAGCTAATGTATCTCATGAATTAAAAACGCCACTTACAGCAATATCTGGATATGCTGAACTTATAGAAAATAATATAGTAAAAGGAGAGGAAGTACAGCATTTTTCAAAAGAAATTAGAAATAATGCAAATCGATTATTAATATTAATTAATGATATTATCAGATTATCTGAACTAGATAATATAGATGAAAAAGCTAAGTTAGAGAGAATAGACTTGTATGAGGTAGTAAAATCTAACTTAGAGGATATAAAAGTTAATGCTAAAAAAAATAATATAACCGTTTCATGTAGTGGAATGAGTGTAAAAATTCTAGGAAATAAATTTATGATAAGTGAAGTTATTACTAATCTTTGTGATAATGCAATCAGATATAATGTTAAAGATGGAATGGTTAATATAGAGGTGTTTAAAGAAGAAAATAATGCTATATTAAAAATTTCAGATACAGGAATAGGTATACCTAAAGAACATATAGATAGAATATTTGAAAGATTTTATCGCGTTGATAAAAGTAGGTCTAAGGAAACAGGGGGGACAGGCTTAGGACTTTCAATTGTAAAGCATATTCTTGAATTACATAAGGCAACCATTGAAGTTCAAAGCCAAGAAGGAAAAGGAACATGTATGAAAGTAACATTTTTTAATTAGGATTTTTAGTAAGGTAGACAGTACTAATAGAGACTGTCTATTTTTTGTTGTATATATAAAAATATGGTAAAATAATAGTATTATTACTGAATAAGGAACGTGATTATATGAATATGATTGATGAAAAAGAGTTTATAAAGCAGAATAATATTAGAGTTAATAGAAAAATAAAATATATATTTTGGAGTAGTTTATTGGTAGGTCCACTTATATCTATAGGCTCATATTTTGGCATATTTTGTGTAGAATATAGAATGATTTTAAGAGTTATTATAGGCTGTCTTTTATTAAATGTGATATATTATTTTTTAAATTTAAATATAAAATATCATAACATTACAAGATATTTTGCAATGATTTTGTTAGAAACATTTATAGTCGTAATATCTACATATCAAGGAGTAGGAATTTATATTACCTATGGGCTTGTTCCTTTAATGAGTTGTGTATATTATGACCATAAGTTTTCAAGGAATATATGTATTATGTGTTATTTTTTCATGGTTATTAGTTTATATGTTCGTTCGTTTGATGAGTCCCAAGTATTTAATCAAGTAAATCCTAATTTTACGCCAATAGTATGGTTTATTTCATTTGGCTTAGGCTTTACAATAGAATATATATTTGTATTTATAACGGTTATGATAGTATCAAAATATGCAAAGACATTTTTTGATGCATTGTTTAATCAGAATATTGAAAATATAAATGTAAAGACACAGGTTAAAATTAAAAATGACTTTTTTGCAAGTATGTCGCATGAGATAAGGACTCCTATAAATGCTATTATTGGAATGGATGAAATGATATTAGAGGAAAGTAATGAGGAGGTAATTAGAGAATATGCACAGAATATAAAAGATGCAAGTGAGTCATTATTAAGTACGGTAAATGATATCTTAGATGTTTCTAAGATGGAGGCTCATAAGTTGAGAATAATAAATAATCCTTATGATGTTTATGAATTGATTAAAGATGAAGTTGATTTAGTAAAATTAAAAATGCAGAAAAAGGGCTTGACTTTTAATGTAGAGATATCTCAGGATATGCCTAGTGTTCTTTATGGAGATGAGATGAGGATAAAGCAGGTAATGACTAATATATTGTCAAATGCTTTTAAATATACCCAAAAAGGATTTATAAATATATATGTGTCTTGTATATATACAAAAGTGGAAGATATTAAAGAATATGATATTTATCAAAGTGATATACAGGAATATGTAAGATTAGTTATAGCTGTAGAAGATACTGGAGTGGGAATAAGGCAAGAAGCTTTAAGTAGTATTTTTGAATCCTTTGAAAGAGTTGATGAGGAAAGAAATAGGAAGATTCAGGGAACAGGTCTTGGAATGAATATAACAGAAAAACTTGTAAATTTAATGGATGGTTATATTGATGTAGAAAGTATATATGGGGAAGGCTCAACGTTTACTGTGGAAATTCCACAAGGTATAGTTGATAAGACACCAATAAAAAATACAATCGAAACATATAAAGAAAAAAATATAGAAAAGAAACCATACCAAGTAGACTTTATTGCACCTAATGCTAAGATATTAGTTGTTGATGATAATGAAATGAATCTGGCTGTAGTTAAAGCACTTTTAAAAAAATATAAAGTGCAATTACAGACTGCAGGTAGTGGAAGGGAATGTCTTGAATTAGTTAAACATAATAGATATGATATTATATTCTTAGATCATATGATGCCTGAGATGGATGGAATAGAAACTTTAAATAAAATGAAGGTTCAAAAAGAAAATATTAGTAGAGAAAGTAAAGTTATAGCTTTAACTGCTAATGCAATAAAGGGAGCTAGAGAAAAATATTTAGAGGCAGGTTTTGAGGACTATGTAGAAAAGCCTATTAATTCAAAGATTTTAGGAAGTATTATTCAAAAAAATTTATCACAGGACTTAATAGAGTTTATAAAAAAGGAGAATGAAGAATTTAGCAATGTGGCATTTGGATTATTTGAAAATATGGAAGAAATAATTGAAAATGTAGGTGGTTTAGATACATACAACGAGATACTCAAGAATTATTATTTGGCAATTGATTGTATTGAAAATGAAATAAATGAATATTTTGAAAAAATAGATGTGGATGATAATTTAAAGAACTATACGATTAAAGTTCATGCATTGAAAAGTAGTGCTAAAACCATTGGCGCAAAGGATTTGGCAGAATTAGCACAAGAAATGGAATACTATGGTAAAAATGGTGAGGTTGATAAGATAAAGCTAAATCATAATATGTTTTTAGAAAAACAAATGACTATAAAATCAAAAATTGAACCATATGTGTTGTCTTTAATTCAAAATGAAAGTTCAGAAGAATGTATGATAAGAACTAAAGAAGAGTTAGTCGAAAAATTTAAGGATTTAGAGACTGCAATTGAAAATATGGATATTGATTTGGCTGATGAGATTGTAGCTCAAATTGATAAAACAGAGTTTAGTCATAAATTTGATAAATTAAATATGGAACTTAAAGAAAGTATCTTAAATATTAATATCGACAGAGCAAAGGAATTAATTGGTGTTATATTAAAAAATATTTAAATATAATTGAAAAAAGCCTTTAAATTTGCTAAAGTATTTTTATATAACTTTATTTAAAGGAGCATCTTATGAAAAAAAAGAAAATAGTATTGCTAATAATAAGTATTCTTATATTACTACTTATTATGTTTAAATTTGAGGCATTAGGAGAAATAGCATCAAATAAGGTTATAGGAACATATTGGGCATTAATACCATCTGTGATTGCGATATTATTAGCACTTATTACAAAGGAGGTATATATTTCATTATTATTAGGTATAGTTGTAGGAGCATTATTTTATAATGGATTTATGGTACAAGAAGCACTTGCTACTGTTATTAGTGAAGGATTTATAAAGTCTTTAGCTGATGAATGGAATGCAGGTATATTAATGTTTCTCATAATGCTTGGGATATTAGTAGCTGTGATAAATAAATCTGGAGCAACTAGGGCATATGGTGAAGCTGTAGCTCAAAGGGTTAAATCGAGAAAGGGAATTATGGCAGCTACATTTGGACTTGGAAGTTTCATTTTTATTGATGATTATTTTAATTGTCTAACGGTAGGAAATGTTATGAGACCACTTACAGATAAATTCAAAATATCTAGAGAAAAGCTAGCTTATATAATAGATTCAACAGCAGCGCCTATTTGTATGATAGCACCAATTTCATCATGGGCAGCAGTCGTGTCGGGATTAGTCGAAGGCTATAATGGAATAGAATTATTTATAAAGACTATACCCTATAATTTTTATTCCATTCTTACATTAGTTATGATAATTTATATTATAACAACTGGTAATGATTATGGATTAATGAAGAGGTATGAATTAAATTCATTGAAAGAAGATAATAATAGTACAGAGGATTATAATAAAATAGATTCAAAAGGAAAGGTATATGATTTAGTATTACCTATATTAGTTTTAATAATTTCTTGTGTTATATGTATGCTTTATACTGGAGGTTTTTTTGAAGGTAGCAATCTTATAGATGGATTTGCTAATTGTAATGCATCAATAGCACTTCCTATGGGAGCAGCTATTGCTTTAATATTTACATTTATATTCTATATATTTAGAAAAGTACTTTTATTGAATGAATTTATGGAATGTGTGCCACAGGGATTTAAGGATATGGTACCAGCTATTTTAATACTTGTATTTGCTTGGTCTCTTGGTAATATGACAGGTTTGTTAGGCACAAAAGAATATGTAGCTTCTCTTATGGAAGTTTATGCGGTTTCATTTGCAAACTTCTTACCTGCAATAATATTTTTAGTTGCATTAGGTTTGGCATTTTCAACTGGTTCTTCATGGGGAACTTTTAGTATATTGATTCCTATTGTGGTAGCAGTATTTGCTCAAGATTCAGAGATGGTTATAATTAGTACATCTGCATGTCTTGGTGGAGCTGTATGTGGGGACCATTGTTCACCAATATCAGATACAACAATAATGTCATCCTCAGGAGCTGGATGTAATCATATAAATCATGTGTCATCACAGCTTCCATATGCATTAACAGTAGCGGGAGTATCATTTGTGTCATTAATCATGGTAGGTTTTGTACAAAATGCATGGATTGTTTTGCCAATAGCTATCTTACTTATGATATTGACTTTAATTGTAATAAGAATGATTACAAAATACTTATCTTCTGTTTCTAATTAAGGGGCTTCACAATTAAGTCTTTGCAAAAGATATAAAAAAATTTATAATAAATTAATAGGGGGATGAGAAATGGAGTGCATAATTCAAAATGAATATTTTAAAATAATTGCTAATACCCATGGTGGAAATATAAAGCATATAATAAGTAAAAAGTATGGTGAAGATTACTTATGGAAGGGAAGACCTTTTGTTTGGAAGCTTGATACGGATGTGCTATTTCCTGTTATATGCAAGGTAAAAGATTGGATATATAGGTATCAAAATAAAGAATATTTTATGCCAGTTCATGGATTTGCATCAAGAACAAGGTATAAGCTTATTGAATATAAGGATGATGTGATAGCATTTGAGCTAAAAAATACTAGTGAATCAGAACAAATATATCCATTTAAATTTTCATTGATAAATAAATATGAACTAAAAGGTAGAGAAATAGTATCAGAGTATACAGTAAAAAATACAGATGATAAAGAGCTTTATTTTAATTTAGGTGTACACCCATCTTTTGCTTGTCCAATGTATGGTGCAGGGGATGATTTAGAGGATTATTATTTAAAATTTGAGAAGAAAGAAGAAAAGGCTACTATATTAGAAATAAATGATAACGACTATCTAACTGGAAATGAGAAAATATTTAAAGAAAATTTTGATGAGATTTTAATTAATGATGAACTATTTAAGGATGGAACTAAGATATTTAATAATTTAGAATCAAATAAAGTAACTTTAGCTAGTAGAAAGCATAACAGAAGTATAACTGTAGATTTTGAAGAATTTAATATTTTATCGTTATGGGGACCAGATAGAATGGTAGATTTTATATGTATAGAGCCATGGAATGGACATGCGGACTTAGATTCATTTACTGGAGAAATAAGTGAAAAAGAAGGAATTATTAAATTACTACCTGGTCAAGAGAAAAAATTCAAATATACTATTAAAATAAATGAATAGATTTGAGGAGAGGATAAATATGGAAAAAAGAGAAATAGCATCAGAATATCATCAAAAAGGGTATAATTGTGCACAAGCGGTTGTATGTAGTTTTTGTGAAGATATTGATATGGATAAGAAATCATTATTTAAATTGTCAGAAGGCTTTGGGCTTGGAATGGGTTCTATGCAATGTACATGTGGAGCACTTTCAGGGGCAATATTTTTAGCTGGGATTAAAAATAGTTCTGGTAATTTAGAAAATCCTAGTAGTAAGCAAAGTACATATCAAATAGCTAAAGACATACAAGAAAAATTTAAAGAAAGAATTGGCTCAACTGTATGTCAGGAAATAAAGGGAGTTAACAGTGGCAAGATGTTAAGCTCATGTGCTAAGTGTATAGATGTAGCAGTTCAAATAGCAGAAGAAGTGTTATTTAGTAAATAAAGAATCGAAGATGTTTCGATTCTTTTTTATATGCGTTTATTTTTATATTCAGTAGGAGTTATTCCCTCAATGCTTTTAAAGGTTTTTGTAAAATGACCTTGGTCACAGAAACCAAGAGTTGTAGAAATCTCCAATATACTTTTATTTGAATTACGAAGTAAGGTTTTAGCACGTTCAATCTTTATTTTTTTGAAATAGTTCATAACAGAGGTATTCATATTCTTTTTAAAGCAAGTTGAAAGGTAACCTGTAGAGATATTGAGGTCAATAGCAATTTCATTTAAAGATAAGTGGTCTTCAATGTGCATATATAGATAATTAACAACCTTATTGATTATTAAATTGTCTGTAACTTCAACAAAATTAACTAGTATATCATAATATTCAAGTGCCATTTTCATCTCTAATTTTTGTAATGAGGGAAGATCGGTACAGTTAAGTATAGATTTATAATATTTATTATATAAAGGATGTAGATATTGCTTAGAAGACCCTTTTTTTATTATTTCTCTTATAAATAGGACATTCCATATAATTAAGTCATTTTTTTTAGTTGCCATAGGGATATTATCGGTATTTTCCCAAGAATGTTTTTGCTCAATTAGTCGAATTAAGGATTTACGGTCTTTATATTCAATTATATTAAATACATCGTTATTAAAAAAGTACATATCTGATTCAAATATATCATACATAAAATATCACCTCATAAGTTTATTATATAATATTTAGAGAAAGTTACAAAAAAAAAAATAATTTTTTGTAACCTTTTACACTTGATGTAAACATTTTTATAAATTATAATGATATAGAATTATTTATTGGGAGGAATTAATAAATGGCAGATTTACAATTAAAAAATATTTGGAAAATATATCCGGGAGATGTAGCGGCAGTTAAAGATTTTAATCTTGATATAGAAGATAAGGAATTCGTAGTATTCGTTGGTCCTTCAGGATGTGGTAAGTCAACTACATTAAGAATGATTGCAGGACTTGAAGATATTTCAAAGGGTGAATTATGGATTGGTGGAAGGAACTGTACTGATTTATCACCAAAAGACAGAGATATAGCAATGGTTTTCCAAAGCTATGCGTTATATCCACATATGACAATATATGATAATATGGCATTTGCTTTGAAATTAAGAAAGGTTTCAAAAGAAGAAATAGACCAAAAGGTTAGAGAAGCAGCTAAGAGACTTGATATAGAACACTTACTTGAAAGAAAGCCAGGAGCTTTATCAGGAGGTCAAAGACAAAGAGTTGCACTAGGAAGAGCTATTGTAAGAAATCCTAAGGTATTCTTAATGGACGAGCCTTTATCAAACCTTGATGCAAAGCTAAGAGTTCAAATGAGAACTGAAATTTCTAAGTTACATCATAAATTACAAACAACATTTATTTATGTTACACATGACCAAACAGAAGCTATGACAATGGGAACAAGAATAGTTGTTATGAAGGATGGTATAATTCAACAAGTTGATACACCACAAAATATTTACAATTATCCAGCAAATATTTTCGTTGCAAGCTTTATCGGAAGCCCACAAATGAACTTCTTTGATGGTGTTGTAGAAATGGATGGCGAAAAGGCTTATGCAGTATATGAAGGACAAAAGGTAGAATTACCTGAATCAGTAGCTAAGAAAGTAAAAGCTGAAAGAATTGATGGAGTAGGAATTACATTTGGTATTAGACCAGAACATTTAGATGATGATGCTGAATTAGTAAGTGCTAATCCAACACAAGTAATGGAAGGTACTGTTGAAGTTATCGAATTAATGGGTGCTGAAAGTTATATCTATATTAAGATAGGTGCTATGACATTTACAATCAGAGTTAATGGAACTACAAGCTTAAAGGTAGGAGATAAGGCTAAGGTTTACTTTGATACAACAAAGATTCATATATTCAGCAAAGAAACAGAAGCTAGCATTCTATAATTTTTAGAGGTGAATAAATGGAAAAGATTAATGCTATAATGAAAAACATTAATGCAATTTCGAAAATTCCATTTAAGATATGTAATGAACTAGGGGATATTTATATATCTCCTAGTTTCGTTTTATATGATAATTGTGTGGAAAAGGAATTTCATTATTTGAATGAGAAATTTAAAATTATAGTAAATAATGAGGATAGTAATGCCATTTCATTATTAATATATTGTATCGAAAACTCTATTGTTAGTGCTGAAAGTGATAAGAATGATATTATAGATAGAATAATAAGTGGAAATACTGTTGAAGAAGATGAAATTAAAAAAGAATTCCCATTACTTATGCAAAAAATGTATGTGATGATGATTTATATAGATGGTTCGAATCAGGAAGCATATGAACTCATAAAGGAATGTTATGATGAAAAGGAAATTAATGTAGTAAAAAATGAAGAGAAACTTATAATATTAGGCTTGAAAAAAGATATTAATGAGCATGCATTAAGTATACGTGATACTTTAAATAGTAATGTCTCTGGAAAAATAATAATTTCATATACTAAAATAAATGGATATAAAGAAATTTACAATGCAATTAAAAAATTAGCTACAAGAATAGAAGTTTCTAAAAAATATGATATGAATATAGATATTTTAGATGATAAAGATGTATTATTCGAAGAAATAATTGATAATATAGCTCAAAATAAGAAAAAGGAAATAAGAAAAGAGTTTAGTGCTGGATTGAAAAAAATAAATAATGAAATGATAAAAACAATTGAGGTGTTCTTTAAAAAAGACTTAAATGTAAGTGAAGCAGCTAAAGAATTGTTTATTCATAGAAATACGCTTATATATAGGTTGGAAAAGGTTCAGAAATACTTAGGATTTGATATTAGAAACTTCAATGAAGCGATAATGTGTAAGATTTTGTTAACAATATTAAAAGAAAAATCTAATTAGGTTACAAAAAAGTAAAAAAATTTTAAAATTAACTTGAAAATGTTTGCAAGTTATAGTACAATAAATTATGGGAACGGTACCAAAGATAAATTATTCTAATATGGTAGCGTTAACATTGGGAAAGTTTATAAAACCAATTATAGGTTTTACAAAATATTTTAATATTACAAATTTTAAAGGATTATGAGGAGGATACAAAATGAGTAAACGTACAAAGGTTCTTGCAGCTGTTATGAGTACAGTTGTAATGACAACAGCATTAATGGGATGTGGAGGAAGTTCATCAAGTAGTTCATCAAGTAGTTCTTCAACTGCTGCATCAAATTCATCAGCATCAGGAAGTTCAAGTTCAGCTTCAATAGAAGGAAGCACAATAACAGTTTGGTCACACTTATCAACTGATGAAGTTAAGGAGCTTAAGACTATAGCAGAAAAATGGGCAAGCGATAATAAGTGTACTGTTAAGGTTGTAGAAGATAAGGGAGAAATGCAAGATGCTATCAATGCAATGAAGTCTTCAAAAGGACCAGATATATACTTCGGTTTAGCTCACGATAACTTAGGAACATATCAAAAATCAGGAGTTTTAGAAGAAGTTCCAGAAGGTACTTTCGATAAGAGCGATTATACTCAAGGATGTATAGACGCTGTAACAATCGGAGGAAAGAACTATGCTATTCCTCTAGCTACAGAATGTGTTGCTTTATTCTACAATGCAGACAAGGTTAAAGAAGCACCAAAGACTATTGAAGATGTAGTAGATAGTGGAAAATTCTTATTTGATGCTCAAAACTTCTATCAAGCATTTGGTATGTTATCTGCTAAGGGTGGATATGTATTCAAGAACAATAATGGTACTTTAGATGTTAACGACATCGGATTAGGAAATGACGGAGCTGTTGAAGGATTTAAGATGATCCAAAAGATGGTAGAAAAAGATGGAATGAATGCTGACGTTAACGGTGATATAGCTAAGGCTAAATTCACAGGTGGAGAAACTGATTACTATATCTCAGGACCTTGGGATATTGCAGATTGTGAAAAGTCTGTTTCAAACTTAGGAATTGTTGCTTTACCAACATTAGGTGGAGAAGCTATGAAGCCATTTATGGGAGTTCAATGTGCATTCGTAAACTCTAACTCTAAGAACAAGGATGCAGCTTGGATGTTAATGAAGTACTTAAATGAAAACTGTGGAGATTTATTAATAGAAAAAGGTAACAGAATCCCTGCTTCTAAGAAGGCACAAGGAAGCGAAAAGTTAAAAGCTAATAAGTATGCTGATACATTCATAAAGGCTGCTGAAGTTGCTATACCAATGCCAAACGTACTAGAAATGGGTTCAGTTTGGGATCCAGGTGCTAATGCTTTAAAGGCAGTAGTTGCAGGAACAGATGCTAAAGAAGCAGCAAGTAAGTGCGTATCTGATATCAAAGAAAAGATCGCAGCTTCTAAATAATAATTAGCTTATTAAGTTTGATTAATTGATTTAGAGGGGGGAATTGTGATCCCCCCCCTAAATTTTATGTAAGTTATCTTTGAAAGGAGAATTAGTACACTATGGCTGTTAAAAAGAAGAAGAAAAAGTTAGATACAGGTAAAGCCCTTGGATATATGGCTCCAGCTTTAGTATCAATCATCATATTTACAGTGTTACCTATTTGTTATACTATATGGTTAGCATTCACTAATAAGACTATGTTTACAGCTGATGAAGATGTAGTAGGCGTAGGATTCGATAACTTTATTGAAGTTATCAGCGGTCCATTTAAAGAAGTATTCTTCCCAGTATTCGGATGGACAATTATATTTGCAATTATTTCAACATTAGGTTCATTCTTTGTAGGTTTATTTGCAGCAATGTTATTAAATAATAAACATATAAAGGAAGCACCAATTTATAAAGCTATTCTTATTATTCCATGGGCACTTCCTGTTACAGTTGCCATTCTTTCATGGCAAGGTTTATTAAACGGAAGCTATGGAGCAATTAATAACTTATTAACTAATTTGCATATAATTAGTACCCCTATACCATGGCTTACTGACCCTACATGGGCTAGAGTAGCTGTATGTATGGTTAATATTTGGTTGGGATTCCCATATCAAATGAATATTTGTTTAGGTGCACTTGCAGCTATTCCACAAGATTATTATGAAGCAGCAGATGTTGATGGAGCAAGTAAGTTTACACAATTTATTAAGATTACATTACCATCAATCACACAAACTGCTTATCCTTTAATTATTTCATCATTCTCATTCAACTTTAATAACTTTGGTTCAGCGTATCTGATTACGTCCGGTGGACCATCAAGACCGACAACACAATGGGCTGGTTATACAGATATCCTTGCATCTGTTAACTATAAGTTGTCAGTAGACCCAAGTTCAGGTGGTAAGTATCAAATAGCTGCGGCAATCAGTATTATGATATTTATTATACTTGGTACTATTTGCTATTTCCAAATGAGAATGACTGGACAATTCGAGGAGGTGGATTAGAGTGGCAGTTGCTAACAATCAAACAGAACAAGTTTATAAGTATGTAGAAAAAATAAATCCAAGAGATAGAAGAAAAGCTTGGATTTCAAGAGTAATATTATGGATATTTGTTGCAATTGTAATATTTCCATTACTTGCAATTGTAACTGCATCATTAACAGAAGGAACAGGATTTGCAAGTACAAGATTACTTCCAGAGAAAGTATCATTTGCAAACTATTCAGCTGTTATAAATGATACTGATTTCTTATTATGGGTTAAGAACTCAATGGTGTTATGTTTATCAGTAGCAGCTATTCAATTATTAATGACATTACCAGCAGCTTTTGCTTTCTCAAAGTTAAAGTTTGCATTTAGAAGTAAGGGATTATTAAGTTTATTAATACTTCAAATGTTCCCTACAACAATGGCATTACCTGCAATATTAACTATTGCATTTAACTTAGAAGATTATATTGGTATTAGTGGTATGGATAATATAGGTGTAATTATCTTATTACTTTGTGGTGGTAGTGCATATAATATTTGGTTAATGAAAGGATATATGGATGGTATTCCTAATGAATTAACTGAAGCAGCATATGTTGATGGTGCTACTACAATGCAAATGTTTGTAAGAATTGTATTACCATTAATGAGAAATATGATACTTGTTGTATTCTTATTTGCTTTCATTAATGCATACAGTGAATTCATATTCAGTTCGGCATTATTAAAAGATCCAGAGGTACAAACAGTAGCAACTGGTATGAGAGGATTTATCAAAGATAAGTTCGCATCAAACTGGACACAATACTCAGCAGCAGCAATTTTAGCATCAGTACCAGTAGTTGCTTTATTTATGGGATTACAAAAATATCTTGCAAGTGGATTAACAGCAGGAGCAGTAAAAGGTTAATATTCAAGGAAATTATAATTCTTTAGATAACTTATTGAAACGAAAATTCCTATTAAATCTTAATGGGGATTTTTGTTTCATAATAATTGGTATCGGTACCGGTAACGTTTTATATGTTTTCTTTAGGAGGAAAGGACTATGAATATTAGAGACATTGCAAGACTATCAGGAGTTGGTGTTAGTACTGTTTCAAGAGTTTTAAACAATCATCAAGATGTTAAAGAGAGTACTAGAGAAAAAGTTATGCAAGTAATTAAGGATAGTAATTACGTCCCTAATAATAGTGCAAGAATATTAAAACAAAATAGTACCAATAATATTGGAGTATTAGTAAAAGGAGTATTTAATCCTCTATTTTCAGAAATGACTAATATTATGGGTAATATTATTAATGAAGTTGGTTACACAATGATACTAGAGCAAAATGATTTTACATTTAAAGATGATTTACTTACCTTACAAGCCTTTATTAAGGAAAAACGATTACAGGGTGCTATATGTCTTGGTGGAAATTTTGAGAGAGTTGACAAAAGTAAGTTTGAAACATTAGATGTGCCAGTAGTTCTTACATCAGTAAATACAGTTTTTAAAGATAGTAAAAATTATTCTTCTGTTGGAATAGATAATGTTAAGGCAGCATATGAGGCTACTAATTATCTAATAAGTTTAGGTCATAAAAATATTGTTATTATGATTGGTGAGAAGGATGATATAGGAATAAGTAAATCTAGATTAAATGGTTATAGACATTCATTAGAAGAAAATAATATTAATTTCCATAAGGAAAATGTTCTTATTGGTAATTACAATTATAACGATGCATATAAGGCAATGAGAGAATTTATTAAATACAATAAAGACGTTACTGCTGTGTTTTCAATCTCAGATGTTATGGCAGTTGGGATAGCTAAAGCAATAGTTGATGAAGGTTTAACTATTGGAGAGGACATCTCACTTATTGGATTTGATGGTATGGAAATCAGTAGTTTCTATAATCCAAGTATTACAACTATAAAACAACCTAAGATAGAGATGGCTGAAAAAAGTGCTAAATTACTGATACAGTTAGTAAATAAGCAAGTTGAACATACACATTTGGTTTTAGATACTGAACTTATTGTAAGAAATTCTTGTAAAAATATTAAAAAGTAGTATAGGAGGAAGATGTTTATGGAAAGAGGTGCAGGTATATTAATGCACATATCTTCATTACCAGGTAAGTTTGGAATAGGAACTTTTGGTAAAGAAGCATATAAATTTGCAGATTTTTTAAATCAATCAGGAATTAAATATTGGCAATTACTGCCAGTAGGGCATACTAGTTATGGAGATTCTCCATACCAATGTTTTTCGGCTTTTGCAGGAAATCCATACTTCATTGATTTTGATATATTAGCAGAACAAGGTCTGTTAGAAGAAGAAGATTATATTAATGAAAACTATGGTACAGATGAAGAAAATGTTGACTATGGATTAATATTCAAAGTTAAATATGAAGTATTAAGAAGAGCATTTACACATTATAAAGAACATGAAGAAGACTGGTTTGGTGAATTAAAGGCTAAATTAGAAGCATTTAAAGAAGAGAAGGCTTTTTGGCTTGAAGATTATTCTTTATATATGGCAGTAAAGAATCATTTTGGTTTAGTAAGCTGGAGCAATTGGGATGATGATATAAAGAAAAGACATGTATCAGCAATGAAAAGATATAAGAAAGAATTAGCAGAAGAAATAGAATTTTGGTCATTTGTTCAATTCTTATTCTTTGAACAATGGTTAAAATTAAAGAGCTATGTTAATGAATTAGGTATAAAGATAATTGGAGATATTCCAATATATGTTGCTGAAGATAGTGTTGATACATGGAGTAATCCAAAGAACTTTAAAATAAATAAGACAACTTTAGAACCATTAGTTGTTGCAGGTTGTCCACCAGATGCCTTTTCAGAAACTGGTCAATTATGGGGGAACTTGATATATGATTGGAAATATATGAAGAGAGACAAATATAGCTGGTGGGTTTCAAGAGTAAGAGAAAGCTTAAATCTATATGATGTTTTAAGAATTGACCATTTTAGAGGATTTGAAGCATATTGGGAAATTCCATATGGTGAAGAAACAGCAATAAATGGAGAATGGGTTAAAGGACCAGGAATCGATTTATTCAACGTAATCAAACAAGAATTAGGTGAAGTTGAAATCATTGCTGAAGATTTAGGATATCAAACAGAATCTTTAGTTAAATTCTTAAAGGAAACTGGATATCCAGGAATGAAGGTTCTACAATTTGCTTTTGGTGGTGGAGATGGAAGTAATAATTACCTACCACATAATTATGAAAAGAACTATATTGCTTATACAGGAACTCATGATAATGATACTTTTTATGGTTGGTTTACTGAAACAGGTTCAAAGGAAGCAGCAGTTGAAGCTAAGCAATATTTAGGATTAAATAAAGAAGAAGGTTATAACTGGGGATTCATTAGAGGTGTATGGAACTGTGTTGCAGATATAGCAATTGCACCAATGCAAGATTTCTTAGGTCTTGGAAATGAAAGCAGAATTAACTTCCCATCAACTACTTCTGGAAACTGGACTTGGAGAGCTAAGCCAAACAGCTTCGATCTTGATTTAGCAAACAAGATATATGATTTAACTTTAAGAGCTGGTAGATGTGAAGCCCCTAAAAAGGAAGAAGAGAACTAATATACAAAAAAAGAGATTGTTTTTATAAAACAGTCTCTTTTTTATTGACTATTGATAAACCAAAATGGTCTGAAACTATATCATAGCTTGTACCATCAAATATTACATTTGATTCATCGATAGGTAAATTGTTATTTTTTAATATTAAGTCAATTCGTAGTTTTTCTTTTTTTGTAGAGTTCCATCCATCAATTGTATTAACTATTGTATAGTTTCCATGGCTTTTTTTAGCTAGTTTATGCGTATCATAGAATGGGAAATTATTCAGAATATAATCATATCCTTCATCCTTCTTTTCAGCAGGACAATTAAAATCGCCCATTAAAAATACTGTTGAAGACATATCGATTTTACTAATTAAAGTATTTATTTGAGCTTGCATTGGGTCTTCAGCATCATTCCACCATCCTAAGTGTATTGAATAATACCAAACAGCATTTACTTTTATTCCAAGTGTCTTTCGATTTTTATAATTTCTATAATTATCATTTTGTGAAAGTAAAATAATATTCGTGTCTTCTATAGGGTATTTGCTAAGTAGAGCTACACCCTCATCAAATTTATCATAGCCAATATGCATTGGAAGGTAAGTCCAATAATAATTTAAATTTTGTTCACTTAATGAGTTTATTACTTTTAAAGCAAAATTATCTATCTTTATATCGATACTTTGATTTGAAGAAACATAATAATGATTAAGTGTTTGATTTACAATTCTAGATTTTTCTAATTGATTAACTTCTTGAAATGCAATTATATCAAATTCTTCTTTTTTTAAGCATTCAATTAAGGTATTATACTTACTTTCAAAATTATCTTCCATGTAACTATGGGTATTAAGAGTCAATATTCTCATAATTGTTTCCTCCATTTAGTATATTATTCATCTCTGTTTTTATGGCATCTGCTTTAGGTCCATAAACAATTTGAACAGCATTTTCTCTAATCAATGAACCAGTAGCACCAAGAGATTTCCATACATCAGGATCGCTTACCATAGAAGGATTGTTTACTGTTATTCTAAGTCTTGTCATACAAGCATCCAAATCTTTTATGTTATCTTTTCCACCTAAGTTTTTTATTATTTGCTCTGATAGTAATTTGTAATCAGAGAGAATATCGTTAGTATCTATTTTTTCTTCTATATAATTACCATTTCTTCCAAGTGTGGCTAAGTTAAATTTTGAAATCATAAGTGAAGAAATAATATAACCTATTAATGCTAATACAATGGAACATATTAAAAAATTAATTACATCTCCTATTAATCCAGCACTTATTGTCATTGGAAGCCTTGTTGAAAATTCAATCATACCAAGAGATGAAAGACGCATATTTATAAAACCTGATAATGCATATCCAATGGATTGTAATATTGAATAAACAATGTATAGTGGTACTGCAGAGAACATAAACATAAACTCTAATGGTTCTGTTAAACCTGTTAAAAATACAGTTAAAGCAGAAGATATATATTTTTTCTTATAACTTGCCCTTCTTTTAATATCAATTTTTTTATACATTGCATAGCCAATTCCCATTAATAAACCAGTAGAAGATAACATTTGTCCAATTTTAAATTTTCCAGGAACGATTGAATATAGAAGGTTAGTATAGTTTGCTAATTGAGCATTGGTATTTAAATTAGATAAATCACTAACCCATGCAAGCCACATAGGGTCTTGACCATATACCATAGTTCCTTTGCTTATGCCACTTACAATAGTATAAGCTCCACCTAGAGCAGTATAGTTTATTGGAACGGATAATAAATGATGAAGACCAAAAGGTAATAAAAGTTTTTCTAGTAATCCATAGAGAAATGGTGCCAGTATCGGAGAAGTTTCACTTGAATTAACGAGATAAGTACCAATTGCTGTTACTCCTGTTTGGATTAGGGGCCAAAGTATAGTTAAAATTATTGATGTTAAAAATGATATTATAATTACAGCTAATTGTACAAAATGTTTATCATTAAAAAAGGATACAACATCAGGAAATTTATCAAAATTAGAGTATTTATTATAAGTTATTGAACCAATAAATCCAGATAAAATTCCTGCAAAAATTCCCATATTAAGAGCGGGGAAGCCTAAAACAGAAATAAAATAGTCCTTTACTCGTATTTCACTTCCAAAAAGAGTATGGGTTACAGCATTAGAAGATGCTAGCTTAGTTGCAGTAACTTCAAGGAGAACTCCTGTTGATACATTAATTATTATATAGGCAATTATTGCAGAAAATACTCCCCCAGCTTTTTCTTTAGACCATGTACCCCCAATAGCAGCAGCAAATAGGAGTGGGAGATTGTTAATAATTGCCCATCCTATTGCTTCAAATACATTTCCTAATGTGAATATAAGTTCTATATTAGTACCTGCTAATTGAAGTATCTTACCAATACTTATCATAATTCCGACAGCAGGCATAACTGTTAAAACTGATATTAATGTTTTACCAATCTTCTGTAAAAGAGATAAAGAAGTTTCTATTTTTAACTTTTCCATAAAACCACGTCCAATTTTTAATCTTATACAAAGTTAATAATAGCACAAAATGAAGTATATTTGTAGATAATTAGCATATTAATTATTTATTTCTAAATCACCACTAGAAGTTGTTATATCAATTAAACTAGAACCATTTCCTATTGTATATGAATGTTTATCCTTTTTATTATAATCATAATCACATTTTAAGTTACCTGAACTAGTAGAATAGTTTATAGTATAGCTATTTATATTTTTTAAATTCATTTTAATATCACCAGAACTTGATGTAAGTTTTGAATTGTTTTCTAAATCATTTAGGCAATCAAGCTCTATTTCTCCAGATGAAGTTTCAAGTGATAATTTACCTAAAGTTCCCTTTAAGTCAATATCTCCACTTGATGCTGTAAAGTTTGTTACAGATGATGTTAAATCTGAAAAATCAATTTTACCACTAGAAGCTTTAATAGATATCTCATTGCAGGTAATCTTATTATTTGCCTTTATATCACCACTACTTGTTTGTAAACTTATATTATTTAAGGTAGAATTATTTAACTTAATATCTCCACTGCTAGAATACATAATTAAATTATCTTTGTATTTTGAAGGTATATGAACCTTTAATTCTAAGTTCTTTACAATTGAGGATTTGTCATTAGTAGTTATTTTTAAAGTGTTTTCATCTATTTTAAATTCATATAATGCATTTTTATAATCGTATGATTTTATAAAATTACCTGAAATATCTACTTTGATTTCTTGAGTATCATCAAAGATTATTTCTGTATTAGCAGAAGAGGTATCAACCTTGATATCTTTTAATGAGTCTTCATAAGGAAGAGTTAATGTTCCAAAGGATTTATTAAAGCTTTTGAAACTAAATATACCATCAGAAAAATCAAAATCAAATTCAAAATCATCATCTAAATAATTAGAAAGTTTATAGTCACTATTGTATAAAATAATAGCACTAGTAGAATAACACCCAATTATAGCTATTAACAGACTTATAATAGTAATCTTAATTTTTGTACTCATAAATTTCTTTTTCATATATTAACATCCTCCTTTTTTGATTTTTCTTTGAATAATTCAATTATCTTTTTTATCAATATAATAAAGGCTTTAACTAAATATACTGAAATAATTATTCCTAATATAGTACTAAGTAAAGAGCCTATTGTAAATAAAATAACAGAACTAGTAGGAAAATCAGTAATGAAGTCAGGTAGATTTACAATACCTAAAACAGAAACACCTAAATCGCCTAACAGTATTCCGATTCCAGCAAAAGTAAAACCTAGTGGAACAAAGCATAAAGTAGCAATAATGCCTATAATAATTCCACCTAAACCAGTAATAGCAGGGAAACAAATAATACCAACTAGTATTAATATAATAATAGTAGTATTTGTTAAGCTTGAAGTTGATTTAGACTTTTGATCTATGCTATATGAATTTGTGCTTTTATATTGTTCAACAATATCATATGGATTCCCCAGTTCTTCTATTATTTCTTCAACTGTCTTTCCATCATTTAATCCACTTGCAAAATGTTCTTCATAATCATAAAGTATGTCATTTACTTCATTTTCTGGGAAATCTTTAAGTCCGTTACGAATAATATTAAAAAATTCAGTTTTTGTCATTTATATCGCCTCCTAAAACAATTTTGTTGATTGATTCTTGAAATTCAAACCATTCTTTTTCTAAGATATCTTTAGTTTTATATCCAAGTTCTGTAAGTCTATAATATTTTCTTGGTGGTCCTTCCTGTGATTCTTGAAGATAAGTTGTAAAGTAACCCTCAGAAGTAAGACGCCTTAATATTGGATATATAGTACCGTCAGAAATTGATATATCCTTAGATAGTTCGTTTACAAGTTCATATCCATAGCAATCTCTTTTTGCAAGTATGGATAAGACACAAAGTTCTAATACACCTTTTTTTAATTGAATATTCATCTGTATACCTCCTTAAATTATATATTGTATAGTAGTATTATATAACAAGGTATTATATAATGCAAGGTACTAGATAAAAAATATATTTAAAAATTTAGGAACAAGTGTGAAATATGTGGATAAGCAATGTGAATATGTGGATAAATAAGGCTAAGAAATAGTATATAAAGCACTAGATATTGTTTAAAATATAAATGAGTAACTATATATATAATCATAATAAAGTATATTCTTAGTTTTTAGATTGATACACAATATATCAACAAAATTGTGCATAAATAATGTGGATAATGTGGATAAGTCTAAAATAGAATAATTATAAATAAGTAAATTTCTTTATTTTAGAGCAATTATTTAAGAAAAATATATATGTGAATAATAAATAATCATAGATAGAAAATAATAAAATGTAAACATTTAATAATAATAATAAACAAAACTATGTGGATATAATGTGGATAAGTTAATAAATTCTGTGAATAATAACTTATGTATAAAATTAATACTATACAAAGTCAAAGAGTATACCTTGACATTGTATAGTATTATAAAAGATTTTTATTATTTTAATTTAAATACTTTAACATTATTATTTATATCTTCAGCAATTGACTTAACATTATTAGAAGACTCTTTAAGAGATTCAACTCCATCTGATACCTCTAATACTGATTTTAAAGCCATATCAGCATTAGTTTCATTTTCTTTACTTTCAGTAGATAAATTATTAACAGCATTCACTATTTCGTTTTTCTCTAAAATCAAGATATCAATTGCTTTTTCTATTTCGTTTATACCATTTATAGAGATATCTATTTCGTTTGAAACACTATTGAATATTTCTTTAGTTTTTTCTATATCTTTACTTTGTTTATTTATTACATTTCTAACCTTCTTCATTGTATTAACTGAATTATTTGAGTTAGAATTTAAATTTGAAAGAACTGATGCGATATCTTCTGAAGAATTAGTAGATTGCTCGGCTAGTTCTTGAATTTGTTCTGCTACCACTGAAAATCCTTTTCCAGCTTCTCCTGCTCTTGCAGCTTCAATACTTGCATTTAAGGCTAAAAGATTTGTTTGTTCAGCTATATCTTTTATAATTTCTACTGCCTTATTAATTTTTTCAACAGCTTCATTTGTATTAATAGTATCAGAGTGAATTTGCTCTATTTGAGACAAAACTTCATCATTTATACTTTCAAGAACACTTAAGGTATTATTTACAGCAATCATTGAGGATTGCATATTTGCTGCATTATTTGTTAGTATCTTAGCCTCACTGTTTGTATTTTCTATCATTTTTTCAATATTTAAAATACTCTCAGCAACATCAGATGCGGATTTTGCTTCATTTTTTGCACTAATATTTATATCATTTATAGCTTCTTTCATTGTATTAATTTCGTCAACAGTATTTTTGATAACTAAATTCATATTATAAGAAGAATTATCTAGAATATTTATATTATTTATAATTGTTGCAAGGATACTATTTAAGCTATCTTGAAGTTCTTTAGTACCCTTTATAAGTTCACCTGTTTCATCTTCTCTTTTTAATAGTTTATCATCAATTTCGGTAGTAAGATTTCCTTTAGAAATGTCAATTAATGACTTAAGCCCTGATTTGATTCCATTTACTATACTCTTTGAAATTTTCTTTGTTATTATAGCTATTAGAGCGATAAATATTACTACAACCAATGCCATAATAAGACAAGTATATAATATTTGATTATCAATCACATTTTTAGGACTTCCAACAAATATCATTCCAATTATATTTTCTGAATTATTTTGATTAATAGGAATATAGTATCCACAATATAGGGTTCCATCTATGGAAACCAATTTAGTAAAATATTTATTTCCTTTATTTAATACCTCTTCTTGTATTTTTTCTCCTGCTGGAGAACCAAGTATTCTATCGCCATTAGAATCCTTTAGGGATGTAACTATTCGTTGACTTCCATAAAAAAATGTAACATCCATATGAGTACTTTCTTTAATAGAATCTAATAACTTTTCAGATTTTGAGATATTATATCCACCTTTCCATATATCTCCGTTAGTATTTTTAAAATAATCTCCTGAATTTTGCTCATAAGCAGCTTTTACAGACATTGCAGTTGCATTTAATGAGTTTTTTGTTTGATCGTAAATTATTTTGTGGATTTGTGTGAAACATAATCCTATTATAACTAATCCCAATAATATAACTGATGCCAAATTAACAATTAATAATTTATTATTTAATGAAATATTTTTAACTTTCATACTGACACCTCTAATCTATTAATTCGACATTTTGATAATACCAATCAATACCACCTGTAATAGTTTTATCATCTAATGTCTTTCCATTTTCACCAATAATTTTTCCAGTATTAGTTTTTAGCTCACCATCAAAAACATTAAAGCTTCCATTTACAATCTTTTCTTTTGCTTTATTTACTAAATCTTCTGCTTTACTATCATTTAAATCGGATAAATCAGCTAATCCCACAAGTCCAACATTCATACCTTCAAAATAATTTGAGCCATCATAGCTTCCTTCTATTATACTTTGAATATAAGATGTATAATATGCACTCCAAGACCATAATACTGAAGTTAAAGTAGCGTTTGGAGTTTCTTTACTCATATCTGAATTATATCCTATTGCCCATACACCATGTTTCTCAGCTTCAACTTGAGGAGCTGTTGTATCACAATGTTGAGCTAAGCAATCACAGCCTTTATTTAAAAGTTCAACTGATGCTTTATCCTCACCCTCAGGGTCATACCAGCTATGAGTTACCTTTACATATATTTTTGCATCTTTATTAACTGATTCAACACCTAATGCAAAGGCATCTATACCACCTGTTACCTCTGAGTTATCTGTTCCTTGAGCTGCAACATATCCTATTTTATTAGTTTTTGTTTTTAATCCAGCTACAATTCCTGATAGATATCTTGCTTGATATATTCTTCCAAAATAATTTGTGAAATTTTTTCCATTACTTTTGTATCCAGTACCATGGGAAAAATATATATCAGGATATTTTTCTGAATATGTACTCATTTCATCCATATATCCCCAACTTGTTCCAATTATAACATTACACCCCTCACTGATACATTCATCTAAAGCCTTATCTATTGCTTTTTTGTCCCCATCATTTATGCTTTCTTTTCTTATAACTTGATTGTTTTGAAGTCCTATGTTATTTATCATCTGACTTATTCCAAGCTCGTGTTCATATGTATACCCTGAAGTATCTTGGGCACTTCCTATGTATAACACTCCTATTTTTAAATTTTCTTTTTTTATGACTTTTGTCCCTGCTTTGGTTTCTGTTAATTGAACGTTTTCTGTTTGTGACTTATTAGAATAATCCTTATTAGTTACATAATCATCCATGTCACTAGATGAAACACCACAACTAACTAAGGATAAAACAAAAATCACTATGAATAATAATGAAATTCCTCTTTTCCTCATAATTCTTTTCCCTCCTTATTTTTCCTACGTTATAATTATCGTCCAAAAAGTATAAACATTAACAAAAAAATAAATATTAGATTGAGTTTTTAGTATAAACAACATATAATAAAATGTATAAATATTAAAGGAAGATATAAGGAGAATATAATATGGACAGTAGTAAAAAAAAGAAAATTGGTGAATGGATATTGTGTTTAGTAATAGCATTTGTTTTGGCAATTGTTATTAATAAGTTTTTATTATATAAGGTATACATACCAAGTGCATCTATGGTACCAACATTAAATAAAGGTGACAATTTATTTGTAACTAGAGTTTATAATCCTGAAAATTTAGAAAGAGGAGATATTGTAGTATTTTATTCTGATGAATTAAAAGAAATATTAATTAAGAGATTAATTGGCTTACCAGGAGATAAAATAAAAATTCAAAATGGTGTTGTTAATGTAAATGGAGAAGATTTAAAAGAAGATTATGTAGTTAATAATGACACAGATTATTATGGTACTTTTGAAGTTCCTGAGGGTAAATATTTCTTTTTAGGAGACAATAGAGCAATATCAAAGGATAGTAGATATTGGGTAAATCCATATGTTGATAAAGAGGACATTCAAGCAGAGGCAAGGCTTAAGGTTTGGCCAATCAATGACTTTGGTTTTGTCAAGTAGGGGGGAATTTAACAGATAAAGCAAACTTATAAAAAGTCATAAATACTTGTTGACTTTTATTGATAGAATAAAGTATAAGCATTATAAGGAGATTTTAATTAAATAATTGATAATACTGAAAAATCAGAACAACAAGAACTTGTTGAAGATTTAGTGCAAATAATAACTGTATTCAGTTGTAAATTACAAGGAAAACGTGCAAATAAAGCAAGAAAACTTGTTAAAGAACTTATAGAAGAAGGAGGTGAAGACAATGATAAAAACAATTCGAGTAATGTTACTCCCAAATAATAAACAAAAGACTAAATTATTCCAATATGCCGATACTGCTAGATTTGCTTATAATTGGGCACTAGGAAGAGAACAAGAGAATTATAAAAACGGCGGAAAATTCATATCCGATGGAAATTTACGAAAAGAATTTACTCAGTTAAAGAAAACTGAAGAATATGCTTGGTTAAATAATATTTCTAATAATGTAACAAAGCAAGCAATTAAAGATGCTTGTGAATCGTATAGAGATTTTTTCAAAGGATATACTAAATTTCCTCGTTTTAAGAGTAAGAAACATTCAGTACCAAAGTTCTATCAAGATAATGTAAAAATTCAATTTACAGATACCCATGTAAAAGTTGAAGGATTTGCAACTTCTAAAAAGAAGAATAAGCAGAAATTAAATTGGATTCGTCTCGCAGAACATAGTCGTATACCAACTGAAAATGT
>JALENK010000010.1 GCA_022767515.1 Clostridium sp. | reverse complement strand
TTTCATATTAGTCATCCCCTTTTTTCAACTGTTCTTTATGATATTAATATATTATGAAAAGGTTCATATATAAATATAATTTAAATGTTATTTAAGTTTAATTATAATATTTTTTGTTTTAATTTTAGTTTAAAATATTGTTATATAAAATAATTACAATATACAAAAGGTTTACAATTATTGATAAAAGGAGGATATTCTTTTTTAATTAAACGTATACAAAGCTTGATTTCGACATAATTAAAAAATAAGTAGTTTAATGTATAGGTTTTAATAAGAAAAAATAAGAATATTGTGTCATAATGTTGTGTAAAGTTATAGTAAAATCGGTAGTTATTTTGACAAAATTTTAAAATCAGTTGTGATATTCTTTTTTTGGACAATAATTATATCATATAATTCAGGGGGGAATAAAGATGAAAATAAAGGAGTTAACATTAACTAAGAATGTTAATAATATCACAATGAGATATTTATATAAGCTATTAAGGACTAATTTTAATAAGGAATATGTATATGGAATTGAAATAGAGCGAGAAGATATACAAGGGGAGAAAATAATAAATATTGAAAAAGAATCTGTAGATATTATTTCGCCTAAAAAGGAAAAGGTAGATGATATATTAAATAAATTATATAGAAATGAAGTGTCACCAATTCATTTAATTGATATAATTGGATTAGATGTTGATAAAGCAGTATTTGATTTTAATTAGTAAAAGGTGAAATTGATATGATTATTGGAATAGGAACAGATATAGTACAAGTTAATAGAATAGAAAAAGTTATTAAAAGAACTAAATGTTTTATAGATAAAGCATTTACAGATAAGGAAATAGAATATATAAGAAAAAAAAATAATAATTCACAAACTATAGCAGGATATTTTGCAGCAAAAGAGGCAATGTCAAAGGCGATAGGAACAGGCTTTAGAGGCTTTGGACTGAGAGATATAGAAATAATTAATGATAGTTTAGGTAAACCATCTATTAGGATTTCAGATAAAATCGAAAAAATTCTGCAATGTCAAAATTACAATATTTTTTTATCAATATCACATACAAATGAAAATGCAATTGCATTTGTAGTTTTGGAGGGAATTGGTTATGGAGATATTGTCAGTAAGTAAAGCTAAGATAATAGATAAAAAGACTATAGAAGAAGTTGGAGTGCCAAGCATTGTTTTAATGGAAAATGCAGGTAGTGAAATAGCTAAAAGTATTTCAGAAAGAGGAGAAAGTTTTCTAATTTGTTGTGGATGTGGAAATAATGGTGGTGATGGCTTAGTAATTGCTAGAAAGCTTATGCTAAAAGAAAAAAAGGTTAAGGTAATAATAATAGGAAATCCTGAAAAAGGTACAAATGATTTTTGTATAAATTATAGGATTTTAAAGAATATGAAAGCAGATATAGACATAATCACAGTAATAAATGAGAGTTTTACCAATTATTTAAGTGAGTATGATATAGTTCTTGATTGCATTTTTGGAGTAGGTTTGAATAGAGAAGTTGAAGGCGTATTTTATGATGCTATAGCTATAATAAATGAGTTTGGAAAATATATTATAGCTGTAGACATTCCATCGGGACTAGATGGAGATAATGGAAATAAAAAAGGTATATCAATAAAAGCAGACGAAACATATACTATTCAGGTATATAAGAAAGGGTTTCTTTCTTATGAAGCATTAGAGTTATTAGGAAAGGTTTCTATTGTTGATATAGGGATATTAAATGAAACTATTAAAGAGAATTCTTGCAATATATCATTTATAGACAAGGAAAATATAACAAGACAACTGCCTAAGCGTAAATTATGGGGACATAAAGGAAATTACGGAAAGGTTGTAGTATTAGCTGGAAGTGAAGAGTATACGGGGGCTGCATATTTAGTTTCACAGGCAGCAGTCAAGACAGGAACTGGACTTGTTACTTTAATTATAGATGATGTAGTTAGGGGGATTTTAGCAGGAAAATTAGTTGAAGCAATGACTGTAGGCTATAAAGAGAAAAATAAAATAGATAGACTTATTAAAGAAGCAACTGTTATTGCATGTGGTCCAGGTCTTGGCAAAGGTGAAAAGAGTGTTGAAAAGCTAAAATATGTTATAAAAAATAGTAATTGTCCACTTGTTTTAGATGCAGATGCACTAAATATTTTAAGTGAGAATAAAGATTTATTTGAATATATCAGAAATAGAGCTGTAATAACACCGCATATGGGAGAAATGTCAAGATTAACAGGTAAGTCTATAGAATTTATTGATAGTAATAAGTTAGAGATATGTAAGGAATTTTCAAGTGAATATGGGATTATTACTTTGTTAAAAGGATATTATACATTAATTTCAGATGGTATAAATATAAGGGTAAATAATACGGGAAGTAGTTGTATGGCATCTGGAGGTATGGGGGATGTATTAACTGGAATAATAGCTTCATTAATTGGCCAAGGTATGGAAGTATTTCAAGCAACGCAACTAGGTGCAAACATGCATGGTGCTATTGGAGATTTGTTTTCTGAAACTAATTATTCAGTTAATGCACAAAGATTAGTGGATGAAATCCCATATTTTATGAAAAAATATTTAAAGTAATAGAATAATTCGGTTTAAATTATAATATTTTATATGGAATAAATAATTTAATAAGGATATTTTATGAAAAAAAGAAAATGGCTTTTTTTACTATTAATAATACCATTAATATCTATAATTATAATAATAAAGTTTAGATATGAATATATACCTAGTAGTGACGAGATAATAGAAGAAATTAAAGCTACAAAAGGATATAAGGCTAAGGTAAATTATTTATTTATAAATCAAAAGAGTAAGTATAGTGAAAATGCTGTTATTTATTATAGTGAAGATAGTTGTAATAAGATACAGTTTGAAAATGGCATAGAAGAAAAATATATTGATGAAGATATTGAAATAAAAGGGGAACAAAAACTATACAAAATAGATAAGGAATTATATGATACTTATTCTCTAGCCTTTGTTGAAAAAATAATGAAGAATAAGGTGTTAAACATAAGTGAAGACTCCGAGGAATGGGGAGAAATAGAATATATAAATATTGAAATGTTATTAAAAGGGAATAATGAAAATATTAATAAAGCAAATCTTTATATAGATAAAAAAAATAAAGTCCCTATAATGATTAGAGTATTTGATCGAAATAACAAGCTAAGAATTGTTATAAAATTTGAGGAATTTCAATATTTAGATAATATAGAAAAAAGGTAAAAAAGATATAAAAATAATAGTCAGTGTTATATTATTTACTTCATAATAATGTACATAAATGCACATATAAATTGCAAAAAAATGTAAATTTTTTATTAATAAATGAATAATTACTTTGACACCTTGACATAATTTGTAATATAATCAATTTAAATTAAATCCCTACTACCAAGAGGAGGCTATATTATGTCAAAGACAAAGTATAATAATCAAAAAAAATCCAGAAATAATGTATCTTTTGATAAAAATATAATAGTATGTAATGAAGGTAATTTTAAATTTGAAGATATTAAGAATGGATATATTCAAATGGGCAAAATAAATTTGCAGATTGCAAGAGAGTGTGAAAGTGAATTAGTGGATGTAAAAGAATATGAAACATGGCTTTACGGAGTGTGATTTTATAAATGGCAACAATGGTAGTAAAAAGAGGGGATATTTTTTATGCTGATCTTAGTCCAGTTATAGGTTCTGAACAAGGGGGTATTAGACCAGTTATAGTTGTTCAGAATGATATAGGAAATAGATATAGTCCAACAGTAATTGTAGCAGCAATTACATCACAGATTAATAAAGCTAAATTACCAACTCATGTGGAGATATCCTCAGAAGAGTATGGGTTAAATAGAGATTCTGTAGTTTTATTAGAACAGATAAGGACGTTAGATAAACGTAGGTTAAAGGAAAGAATTGGGCATATGACAGAAAATGATATGAAAAAAGTTAATAGAGCATTAGCGATTAGTTTGAATTTAGAATAGTAAAAAGCCTTAAGTCTAATTGATTTAAGGCTTTTTTTATTAGAATAGATTATTATCCAAAATAGCGTATGCTATATTTGAAATAGAGTAGACTATTAAAAAGGATTTAGTAAAAAAAGTACAATAAATATGTGTTCAAATAATAAAAAATGTGTTACAATAGCAATTGAAATAGTTGATGTAATGAATAGGTAAAAATATATAAATCATCTAGGAGGCTAATTAAATGAAAAAAAGTAAAGAAGAATTAATTAAAATTTCTACTCAAATTAGAAAAGATATCGTTAATATGTTAACTGAATCTGCTTCAGGGCATCCAGGAGGATCATTATCTGCAGCTGATATAGTAACAACTCTATTTTTTAATGAAATGAATATTGACCCTAAAAATCCTAAGATGGAGGATAGAGATAGATTTGTATTATCTAAAGGTCATGCAGCACCAGTTTTATATAGTGCTTTAGCTAGAAGAGGATTTTTTGACCCAGCTGAATTAATGACACTTAGAAAAATAGATACAAGATTACAAGGTCATCCTAATATGAATGATTTACCAGGAATTGATATGTCAACTGGTTCATTAGGACAAGGAATCTCATCAGCAGTCGGAATGGCTTTAGCAGGAAAGGCTGATAATAAAAGCTATAGAGTATA
The DNA here is from genome assembly GCA_022767515.1 of Clostridium sp. GTDB lineage: Bacteria > Bacillota > Clostridia > Clostridiales > Clostridiaceae > Clostridium. The sequence goes on along the minus strand of JALENK010000010.1, from coordinate 20,804 downwards.
TGCACTTTTAGGTGATGGTGAGCTTGAAGAAGGTCAAGTATGGGAAGCTGCTATGGCAGGAGCACACTACAAACTAGATAATATGACAATATTTATAGATTTTAATGGTCTTCAAATAGATGGAGATATTACAAAGGTTATGAATCCTACACCAATTGATAAGAAATTTGAAGCATTCGGATGGAATGTTTTAGTAATAGATGGTCATAATTATGATGAGATACTAGATGCAATAGAAAAAGCTAAAAATCATAAAGGACAGCCTACAGCTATAGTATGTAAAACAGTAAAAGGTAAGGGTGTATCATTTATGGAAAACGAAGCTGGATGGCATGGGACTGCACCTAGCAAAGAACAATGTGAACAAGCAATGAAGGATTTAGGAGGAGATAGATAATGAGTAAGAAAGCAACTAGAGAAGCATATGGATGTGCATTAAAAGAATTAGCAGTATCAAATAAGAATGTGGTTGTTTTAGATGCTGACCTTTCAAAGTCAACTAAAACTGCAGATTTTAAGAGTGTTGCTCCTGAAAGATTTTTCAATATGGGAATTGCAGAAGGTAATATGATGGGTGTTGCAGCAGGAATGTCTACTTGTGGAAAGATTCCATTTGTAAGCACATTTGCAATGTTTGCAGCTGGAAGAGCTTTTGAACAAATCAGAAATTCAATTTGTTATCCTAACTTAAATGTTAAGATATGTGCTACACACGCTGGTTTAACAGTGGGAGAAGATGGAGCTACTCACCAATCTGTTGAGGACCTTTCATTAATGAGAAGCATTCCTAATATGACAGTTATTAATCCAGCAGATGATATAGAAACAGTTGCTGCAATTAAGGCAGTTGCGGAGTTTGATGGACCTTGCTATGTTAGACTTGGAAGAATGGCTGTAGAAGATGTAAATGCATCTGACTATAAGTTTGAAATAGGAAAAGGTGTATTATTATCAGAAGGAAAAGATGTTTCAATAGTTGCTACTGGTATTATGGTAGAAGCTGCTCTTAAAGCAAAAGACATGTTAAAAGAAGAAGGAATAGAAGCAGAAGTAATTAATATACATACGTTAAAGCCAATCGACTCAGAATTATTAGTAAAGACTGCAAAGAAAACAAAGGCAGTAGTTACAGCTGAAGAACATAGCATTATAGGAGGATTGGGCTCTGCTGTTGCTGAAGTTCTTTCAGAGGAGTGTCCAGTTCCAGTATTAAGAGTTGGAATAAAGGATGTATTTGGTGAAAGTGGAAAGCCATTACAATTATTAGAAAAGTATGGGTTAACACCAAAGGATATAGTTGAAAAGGCAAAGAAAGCTATAAGTCTTAAGTAATAAAATAGAAATTTTTAAAATAAACAGATGAAAATCTGTTTATTTTTTTGTATAAAAAAAACAGGATATGTAAACACTATTATTATGATTATATGAAGGAAGATGATATGGTGAAAAATATATTAAAACAGTATATAGAGATTATTGGTGGCATAATTTTAGTTGCTATATCCATTGAGTATTTTTTTGCACCATATGATATTGCTGCTGGTGGAGTTAGTGGAGCAGCAATAATAATAAACAGAATAATGCCTAGTATAAGCATAAGTGTTATTACATTAATTCTAAATATTATGTTATTTATTGTGGCATTTATATTAGTTGGAAGTGAGTTTGGAGGACGTACAATAATAACAAGTGTTTTATTATCAATTATTTTATGGATTATTGAAACATTTTTTGCTCCCAAATCTCTTACAGATGATATTTTATTATCTACCATTTTTGGTAGTCTTCTTTCAGCTGGTGGTATAGCTATAGTGTTTTTTAATAATTCTTCTACTGGGGGGACTGACATACTTGCTAAAATTCTAAATAGAATTTTTCATATAGATATAGGAAAGAGTCTCTTAGCTATTGATTTTATTGTTACATTATTTTCTGTATTGATTTTTGGCTTAAACTTAGCATTATATGCCTTGATTGGAGTTATTATTCAAGGGATAATGATTGATAAATTTGTAGATGGATTCCATTATAGTAGAGAGTTATTAATAATAAGTGATAAGAATACGCAAATAGGTAAATATATAAATGATAAATTATCTGAAAAATATATTTATTTTATTGGTAAGAGTGCAGATAATTCTAATGAAATAAACATATTATATACTATTTTAGGAAGGTCTGATTATATTAAGCTTAAGCAATATGTTATGCATATTGATGAAGAGGCTTTTATAAGTGTTAGAGAAGGTATGAAGTCTTAAAAGAATCAGATAAGGAGTGGAAAAGTGCGGAATTTTAAAAAATATATTTTAATAACATTTGGTGTATTATTAGTTGCTATTTCATTAGAATATTTTTTTTATCCCAATAATATAGCATCAGGTGGAGTATCAGGTATTGCACTTATATTAAATAAGTTGTTTAATATACCAGCTTCTCTTTCAATGATAGTTTTCAATATTATTTTATTTGTAATTGCTTTTATTTTTTTAGGTAGTAATTATGGAATTAAAAGTTTATATTCAGCTACTGTATTATCTATATTTATGGGTATCATTGAAGATGTTATTATACCTATACAAATTACAAATGACTTGATTATGGCAACTATATTTGGAAGTGCGATATTAGCCTTAGGTACAGCATTAGTATTTTACGCAGGGGCATCAACTGGAGGAACTAGTATAATAGCAAACATAATATCTAAATATATAAATTTAGATATGGGTAAAAGTTTATTAATCTCCGATTTGTTAGTAATAATATTTGCTATTTATAGTTTTGGTATAGAGCTTGGGTTATATGGGTTATTAAGTATTTATTTGATTGGTATGCTTATAGATAGGTTTATTGATGGCTTTAATTTATGTAAACAGGTATTTATCTTTACTAGCAAGGAGCAGTTAGTGGTAGATTATATAATGAAGGATGTGGCAAGAGGATGTACTATTTTTGAAGGTAGAGGAGGTTATACGGGTAAAAACAACACAGTTATTTTTACAGTTCTAGATAGGAGGCAATTTATTAAGCTAAAAGCGTTTATGAAAAAAATAGACCCCAAAGCATTCATTACGACTAATGAAGTAACGGAAGTTTTAGGAAATGGTTTTAAAAAAATACAATAAAATGTTACAATATGATTAAATTTTATTAAAAAAAATTAATTAATTGTTAATATTATGGTATAATAAATTTCATAAGACTATTTATTAGGAGATATTATTCTCAAGAACAACTTAATCATTTTTTAGGCTTAAAATCAGAAAAGCAGATAAATAAAAAAATAATAGGATATTGTAGAGTTAGTTCATTGAAGATTTAGTTCAAATAATAACTGTTTTTAGTTGCAGACTTCAAGGTAAAAGAGCCAATAAAACTAAAAAGATGATTAAGGAGTTGATTGAAGATGATAAAGACATTAAAGATAATGCTGCTTCCTAATAATAAGCAAAAGTCTAGACTATTTCAATCGGCAGGCGTAGCCCGTTTCGCTTATAACTGGGCATTAGGCAGAGAACAAGAGAATTATAAAAATGGTGGCAATTTTCTATCTGATTATGATTTAAGAAAAGAATTTACAAAATTAAAATCTACAGAAGAGTATAAATGGCTTAATGATTATTCTAATAATATAACTAAACAGGCAATAAAAGATGCTTGTTTGGCTTATAAAAGATTTTTTAAAGGTCAATCAGCTTTTCCTAAATTTAAAAGCAAAAGAAAATCCAAACCAAGTTTTTATATGGATACTGATAAAATTCAGTTTACAGATAAAGCTGTTAAACTTGAAAAAATAACATTAAGCAGAAAGAAAAATAAACAAAAACTTAACTGGATAAGGCTTGCTGAAAGAAATAAAATCCCTACAGATGGTAAATACATTAATCCAAGAATAACATTTGATGGTATCAATTGGTGGATTAGTGTTGGTATTGAATATACTGATAATATAGAAATGCCAACAAATGAAGGAATAGGAATAGATTTAGGTATCAAGGATTTAGCAATATGTAGTGATATTGATAAGCCTTATAAAAATATAAATAAAACACAAAAAATAAGAAAATTAAAAAAGAAAAAGCGTAGGTTACAACGTAAGATATCAAGAAAATATCTAATAAATAAGAAAGGAGAGAGTTACTGTAAAACAAGTAACATTATAAAGATAGAAAAGAAATTATTAAAACTTAATCACCGATTAACAAATATCCGTCATGACTATTTACATCAGATAACTACTGAAATAATAAACCGAAAACCAAAGTTTATTGTTTTAGAAGATTTAAATGTAAAAGGTATGATGAAGAATAAACACTTATCAAAAGCTGTAGCAGAGCAATGCTTTTATGAATTTTATAGACAAATAGAATATAAATCATTATGGAATAATATTAAATTCATAATAGCAGATAGATTCTATGCAAGCAGTAAAATATGTTCATGTTGCAAAGCAATAAAGAAAGACTTAAAACTTAGTGATAGGATTTATAAATGTGATAACTGCAATGCTGTAATTAACAGAGATAAGAATGCAAGTATAAATTTATACAACTATGGTAAATCAATAGCTTAGTTAACTAAACAACACTATTGATATGTACCGATACGTTAGTCGGGAATTTACGCCTTTGGAAAAGCAGAGAACAAAAAGCTTTGCTTTTACGTGAATCGCTTTGTCGTTTACGTAGTATCATATCAAATGTTAGTAGTAATAGATTTCCTATTATCAAAGCAGATACGTTGAAAAAGGAATGAAACATAAGATTTTATAAATTTTTATATATTTTTATAAGTTTTCAGTAACGGATGAGTATGTATGAGAAATATAGTAAACACATGTAATATAGATACAGTATATGGAAATAGAACAATTAATTTAATTAGAGAAGATATTGCGGAAACTAATGATGAATTAATAGTTTTTTCAACACATGCATTGATGGATTATCCAGTAGATGGTGAAGTTTATAAAGCATTAAAGAAAAAATATAAGGTTAATTATGAGAGTAAAGAAGATGCTGTTATAACTCATATTAATGGAATAATAGTTCAGTATTGGAAAGAAAAAGATGAAGATGATTATAAAAATTTTTTGATGGCAAGAATTAAAAGTTATGCTGATGTAAAGGACATGGTTGAAACTCATGATATAAATATCAGATCAATATTTGCCTGTATAAGGGCATTAGAATTTAATGATATATATTTTTCTAGTATATCCTTTCCTATTATAGGTGGAAACAAAAGAATTGATTATTTTGAGAGTATAAAAATAATGCTTAAATATTCATTGAAGTATTTAAAGGAGAGTAGTGCAACAAATGTTATAAATATACATATAATAAGTGAAGAGCAAGAACAACAGTGGTTTAATGCTTTTGAAAAAACACTTGGAAGAACATATTATCAGCAAGGAAGCTTAGCAGCTATTGAACCTCTTATTGTAAATTTAAAAGAGATAATTTTAACTATGTTTAAAGAGGAAAGGTTTAAGGAGTTAGAATTTATTTTAAATATAATATATAGGGAGCTTGAAAGGGTAGATGCTATGTCAATTAATAATATAGCAATTAATTCAAGGAAAATAGTTGAGACAATAGCTAAAGAAATAGCTAGTAGGAATCAGATTAATATTCGTAAAATTAAATTTGATTTAAGTGCTATTTTAAATCTTTTAGCAACTAAGGATATTTTAGCACCATGGATTATACAATATTTTCATATGGCAAGAGTATTTGGTAATAAATCCGCTCATGTAGAGACAGCTATAAAATATACACCAAGTAGGATTTATAATAGTGATTTTATTTCGATATTATCTACATTGTATAACATTCTTAATTTTTGGTATTATAATAAAGAAAAGATATAAAAGTGATAAATAAAATGCAGACATTTCTTATTTTTCATTCAAATGTCTGCATTTATTTTATTTACTGATTAGATGTACATCCATTTGAGGATATGGGATATTGATATTTTCCTCATCAAACTTAATCTTAGCTTGCTCTAATACGTAGAAATGTACGTCCCAATAATCAGGTGTGTTACACCAAACTCTTACAGTAAAGTTAACTGAGTTATCAGCTAGTTCTGCAATTGATATAAATGGTGCAGGATCCTTTAAAATTTTATCATTACTTTCAATGATTGAAGTTAGGATGTTTTTTACTTTATGCATATCTGCTTCATAACCTACTCCTAATATTAAATCAACTCTTCTTTTATCCATAGAAGAATAGTTAATTATGTTTGAATTAGCAAGAGAACCATTTGGTAATTTTACTACTTTGTTATCTGCTGTAATTAATTCAGTATAAAAAATATCGATTTTTTTTACCGTACCAATGTATGTACCAACTTCAACTAAATCATCAACCTTAAAAGGTCTCATAACTAAAATAACAACACTACCTGCTAGGTTTGAAAGACTTCCTTGAAGTGCAAGTCCAATTGCTAAAGTAGATGTAGCAAATACAGCAACGAGACTTGAGATATCGAAGCCTAAATAACCAATAAGTGAGATGATAAGTATTAATTTTAATCCAAACTCAATTATTGCAGATAAAAATAAGTGAAGAGTGGTATCTACCTGTTTATTATTAGCAAATTTTTTGAATGCAGTTATCAGTTTTTTTATTAACTTCCAACCAATTGCAAGTATAATTAAAGCAATAACAACTTTAATACCTGTGTTAGTTAACCAAGTAACAACAACATCTAATAAATTTTCTAAAGACATGAATTTACCTCCTTATATATAATATAGTATAATTATATAGGTTGACGCTGAAAAAGACAAAGGAAATATTTAAAATAATATACAGAAAGGGGAGAATGTAGTGTGTATAAACCATTAGCAGAGAGAATGAGACCTGAAAGTATTGAGGATTTTGTGGGTCAGGAACATATAGTGGGTAAAGGTAAGCCGTTATATAATTTAATTAAAAATAAAAAAATATTAAACTGCATACTTTATGGACCACCAGGAACTGGAAAAACAACTTTAGCAAACATAATGGCTAATTATGTAGATAAAAAATTCTATAAGCTAAATGCCACAACGTCATCGGTAAAGGATATACAAGATATAGCTTCTAGTTTGGATACACTTCTAGGTTATGAAGGCGTTGTAATTTATATAGATGAGCTTCAATATTTTACTAAAAAGCAACAACAGATGTTACTTCAATTTATTGAAAGTGGAAAAATTACATTAATAGCAAGTACTACTGAAAATCCATATTTTGTTTTGCATAAGGCTATTTTAAGTAGATGTAATATTTTTAAGTTCAATCCTTTAACTACAGAGGATATAGTAAAAGGAATTAAAAAATCTTTAGAAAAGTTAAAATCTACAGGTATTAAAATAACTTATACAGAAGAGGCTATAAATTTTATTGCTAATATTTCTCAAGGGGACTATAGAAAGGCTTATAACATTTTAGAACTTGCAATAAATTCGCAAACTAAGTATGAAATGGAGATAACAGAGGAGTATATAGAAGACCTCGCTCAATCACATATGAAGACAGATTCATCAGGGGATGATTACTATAATTATCTGAGTGCACTTCAAAAGAGTATTAGAGGTAGTGATCCTGATGCATCAATTCATTATCTTGCTAGATTGATAGAGGGAGGAAATTTGGAAGCAATAGTTAGAAGAATAGCAATAATAGCAGCAGAGGATATTGGTCTTGCTCATCCAAACTGTCTAAATGTTGTTAATTCTGGAATAGATTTAGCATTGAAAACTGGATTTCCTGAGGCTAGAATTATTTTAGCTGAGCTTGTCATATATCTTGCAACCTTACCAAAGTCAAATAGTGCATATTTGGCTATTGAGTCAGCAATAAGTGATTTACAGACAAAGAATGTGGGAGATGTACCAAATCATTTGAAGGATGCTCATTACAGTGGTGCTAAGAATTTAGGTGTAGAAGGGTATAAATATCCTCATAATTATGAAAATGATTATGTAAAACAGCAATATTTACCAGATGAATTAAGGGATGTAGTATATTATAAGGCAAAAAATAATAAATACGAAGAAAGTTTAAAAAATTATTGGGAAAAGATTAAAAAGTAGAGGAGGATAAATGTGGAGAAAAGAGAGAATTTTGGTTCAAGATTAGGTTTTATACTAGTTGCAGCGGGATGTGCAATTGGAATAGGAAATGTATGGAAGTTCCCATACATATGTGGAGAGTATGGGGGAGCGGCTTTTATATTAATCTATTTAATATTTTTAGTTATTTTAGGATTCCCTATATTAGTTTGTGAATTTGCAGTAGGAAGAGGAAGTAGAAAAAGTTTAGTTAATGCATTTGAAACATTGGAGCCAAAGGGACAAATATGGCATAAGCATAAGTGGGTTAGTTTAAGCGGAAACTATCTTTTAGTGATGTTTTACACTATGGTTACAGGATGGATACTTAATTATTCATATAAGATGCTTACAGGTACATTTGAACAAAAAGACACTAGTCAGGTTAAGGCTGTTTTTTCAGAAATGCTTTCAAATTCAGGTGAAATGATATTATGGACCGTAATTGGAATACTTATTGCAGTTGCTGTGTGCTCATTTGGAATTAAAAATGGAATTGAAAAGGTTACAAAGGTAATGATGATTCTATTAATATCACTTATGGGCTTATTAGTAATAAGGTCTCTTACCTTAGGAGGAACAAGTAAAGGACTTGAGTTCTATTTGGTTCCGAATTTTGATAGGATATTAGAGGTTGGAATTGGTAATGTTTTATTTGCCGCTATGAGCCATGCTTTCTTTACTTTAAGTATAGGAATGGGGGCTATGGAGATATTCGGTAGTTATATGAAGAGAGATAGAACTATAGCTGGAGAATCAGTTACAGTTGTAATATTAGATACTTTAATAGCATTAGTAGCTGGACTTATTATCATACCATCATGTTTTGCATATAATATAGAACCAGATGCAGGTCCATCACTATTATTTATCACACTTCCAAATGTTTTTAACAATATGCCTTTAGGAAATGTATGGGGAACAATATTCTTTATATTTATGTCATTTGCAGCACTTTCAACTCTTATAGGAGTTTTTGAAAATATTGTATCGATGTCTATGGAGGCATTTAATGTGGGAAGAAAGAAGTCGGTAATATATAATTTTATTGTAGTAACAATTTTATCTATGCCTGCAGTGCTTGGATATAATGTTCTTAACTGGATAAATCCTCTTGGAGGTTCAAGTACAATAATGGATTTAGAAGACTTTATAGTATCATACAATGTACTTCCACTTGGTAGCTTGGTTTGTTTATTATTTTGTGTTAAGGATAATGGTTGGGGATTTGATAATTTCTTATCAGAAGTAAATACAGGAGAAGGAATGAAATTTCCAAGGATATTCAAAAATCATTTAAAATATGTTTTGCCAAGCATTATAATAGTCATATATTTAAAAGGGTATTATGATATGTTTAAGCAATACGATATTATAGTACAAGTTATTACTATGCTTATAGCATTACTTTTATTAGGACTTACATTTTTTATTACACTTAAAAAGAAGAATAAAAATTAGAAGAGGTCGCTTGAAATATAGCGACCTTTTATTGTTGACAATAATAAAAAAAATAAATATAATAGTTAGTATGCTAACTAAAAAGAGGGGATAAAGTGAAAAAAATTATTGCTTACGAAATGAGAAAGGTACAAAACTTGATGACAAAATCGCTATCTAAAATTGGTAAGGATGATAAGGCTGAAAAATTATCAATGGTGCAAGTATGGATATTAGAATATCTTTATGACAATATAGGGCAAGATATTTTTCAAAAGGATATTGAGATTAAATTTGATATTACAGCGCCTACAGCAACTAAGATGATTGAATCCTTAGTCAAAAGAGGATTTCTTGTTAGAGAAAGTGTATTATATGATGCGAGGTTAAAAAAAATACTTCTTACTGAAAAAGCAACTAAAGGTCATGAAGAATTTTTAAATAGAATTAAGATATTTAATGACAAGCTAGTTAAAGGAATCACTGTTAAAGAACAGGAAGAATTCATTAGAATATTAAAAAAGCTAGAAAATAATTTAATATAAATAAGGAGGGAATCTAAGTGATTAAAGTATTAATGAAGAGTATAAGGGAGTATAAGAAGCCATCTATATTGTCGGCAGTATTCATTGCTTTAGAAGTTATTATAGAATGTATTATACCTATAGTAATGGCACAGTTTATTGATGAAATGACAGGCAGTGATATGAATGTTATTGTTAAGTATGCTATTATACTTATATTTATGGCATTAACTTCTTTATTATTTGGAACATTATCAGCAAGGGTTGCAGCTACAGCAAGCTGTGGATTTGCAAAAAATTTAAGACAGGATTTATATTTCAAGGTGCAGGATTTTTCTTTTTCAGACATTGATAAATTTACATCTGCATCTTTAGTAACAAGGCTTACAACAGATGTTACGAATATACAAAATGCATATCAGATTATTATAAGAATGGCAATAAGAACTCCTCTTATGATTATATTTTGTTTTATAATGAGCTTTTTAATTAATGTAAAGTTATCATTAATCTTTCTAGCCGTTATTCCTATATTTGGAGTTGTTTTATTTGCAATTGTTCTTAAGGTTCATCCAATATTTAAGAGAATATTCAAAAAATATGATGCATTAAATAATTCAATACAGGAAAACATAGCAGGAATTAGAGTTGTTAAATCTTTTGCAAGAGAAGATTATGAAAATGAAAAATTGCAAAAGGAGTCGGCATCAGTAAGGGATGATTTTACAAGAGTTGAAAAGATAATTGCATTAAATAATCCATTTATGATGTTTGCATTATATTCGGTAATGTTACTTTTATCGTTCTTTGGTTCAAAAATGATTATTAATTCAGCAGGTTTAGACTTTACTACTGGTGAGTTCTCATCATTGATTAACTATGGAGTTCAAGTACTTATATCAACAATGATGCTTTCAATGGTGTTTGTTATGATTGTTATATCAGAAGAATCAGCAAAGAGAATAGCTGAGGTACTTGTTCATGAGCCTACTTTAGTAAGTCCAGAGAATGGTTTAAAGACAGTAAATGATGGAAGTATAAGCTTTAAGAATGTATCCTTTAAGTATTCTAAGGATGCTAAAAAGTATGCCTTAAAGAATATAAACTTAGATATTAAATCTGGTCAAACAATAGGTATATTAGGAGGTACAGGAGCTTCTAAGACAACCTTAATTCAACTGATTTCACGTCTTTATGACACTACTGATGGAGAAGTTTTAGTTGGAGGAAAAAATGTTAAAGAGTACGATTTAGAGACTCTTAGAAATGAAGTAGCAGTAGTACTTCAAAAGAATGTATTATTTTCAGGAACAATAAAAGAAAATTTAAGATGGGGAAATAAAGAGGCTAGTGATGAAGAATTAGTTCGTGTATGTAAGCTTGCACAGGCTGATGAGTTTGTAAGTCAGTTTCCTGATAAATATGACACATATATAGAGCGTGGCGGAACTAATGTTTCAGGTGGACAAAAGCAGAGATTGTGTATTGCAAGGGCACTTCTTAAAAAGCCTAAGATATTAATATTAGATGATTCTACATCAGCAGTAGATACCAAGACTGATGCATTAATCAGAAAGGCATTTTTAGAAGAGATACCAGATACGACAAAGATAATTATTGCTCAAAGAGTTTCATCAATTCAAGATGCTGACAAGATAATAGTACTTGAAGGTGGAGAAATAGTTGAGTGTGGAAATCATCAAGAATTAATAAATAATGGTAAAATATATAAAGAAGTTTTCGAATCACAGAATAAAGGATTTGGAGGTGATAATTAATGAAAAAGAAAAATGGGTTTGGAAGATTACTAAAGTATTTATCTCATTACTATAAGAAGTGGTTAATTATAGTAGCTATATGTATCATTCTAAGTTCAGTTGCAAGTGGTGTAGCAACTATGTTTTTACAACAGATAATAGATATTTGTATAGTTCCAGGTATTGAAAGTGGTCTCTCATCAGTATGGGATAAATTAATTGGTTTCTTGATTATAATGGCAGGTATTTACGCAATTGGAATTATAGCATCATTTATATATACAAGATTGATGGCTATAATAACGCAAGGAACATTAATGCATTTCAGAAATGATATGTTTGCTAAGATGGAAACACTTCCAATAAAGTATTTTGATACACACCCACATGGTGATATTATGAGTACTTATACAAATGATACAGATGCAACACGTCAGATGATTGGTCAAAGCTTACCTACATTAATTCAAGCTGTTGTAAGTATATTATCATCATACTTTGTTATGCTTTATTACAGTATATGGCTTACTTTAGTGGTAACACTAGTTGCTTTATTAATGTTTGCTGTCATTAAGAAGTTTGGTGGCGGAAGCATGAAGTATATGAGGGAGCAACAGATTTCATTAGCTAAAGAGGAAGGTTTCATTGAAGAAATGATAAATGGGCAGAAGGTAATAAAGGTATTCTGCCACGAAGAAGAAAGCAAAGAGGATTTCTTAAAATATAATGAGAAGTTATTTAAAGATGGAGAAACAGCCAATAGGTATGGAAATGAATTAATGCCTATACTTGGTAACATAGGAAATTTACTATATGTATTACTTGCAGTTGTTGGTGGAATAATGCTTTACTTTGGAACAACAAATGTAGGTTTATCGGGTACTGGTACAATAACACTTGGTATAATAGTTTCATTTTTAGGAATGTCTCGTCAATTCTCACAAAACATTGGTCAGACTTCAGCACAGATGCCTATGATAGCAATGGGGCTTGCTGGTACATCTAGAATATTTGAGATTATGGATGAAGAGCCAGAGTTTGATGAGGGATATGTAACACTTGTAAATGCCAAGAAGGATGAGAATGGAAATCTTATTGAGACAGAAGAAAGAACTGATATGTGGGCTTGGAAGCATTATCATAAGGCGGACAATACAACTACTTATGTTCAATTAAAGGGTGAGATTCTTCTTGAAAATGTTGATTTTGGATATGTAGAGCAAAAGCTAGTTCTTCATGATGTATCCGTTTATGCACATGAGGGTCAAAAGGTTGCCTTTGTTGGTGCAACTGGTGCTGGTAAGACTACTATCACTAACTTAATTAACAGATTTTATGATATTCCAGATGGAAAGATTAGATATGATGGTATTAATATTAATAAGATTAGAAAATCCGATTTAAGAAGGTCACTTGGAATAGTTCTTCAAGATGTAAATCTATTTACTGGTACAGTTATGGAAAATATACGTTATGGAAGACTTGACGCTACTGATGAAGAATGTATAGATGCAGCAAAGCTTGCAAATGCACATGACTTTATTATGAGATTACCAGATGGCTATGATACAGTATTAACTGGAAATGGAAGCAGTTTATCACAAGGACAAAGACAATTATTATCTATAGCACGTGCGGCAGTTGCAAATGCACCAGCTATGATATTAGATGAAGCAACTTCTTCTATCGATACTAGAACAGAAGCATTAGTTCAAGATGGTATGGATAAGCTTATGAAGGGAAGAACAGTATTTGTTATAGCACATAGATTGTCAACTATTAGAAATGCTGATGCTATAATGGTTCTTGACCATGGTAGAATTATAGAACGTGGTACACATGAGCAACTTTTAGAAAAGAAGGGAACTTATTATCAGCTTTATACTGGAGCATTTGAATTAGAATAATAATTATAAACGCTAGAATCTGTTAATGGAATCTAGCGTTTTTTGTGGTAAAATGTATTTGCAAAAATTTTATTAATAAGGAAGATGAATATGATAGAAGCAGTTATTTTTGATATGGATGGGGTAATATTTGATACAGAGAGAATATATTTAGAGACTTGGGAAAAGGTTTTTAAGGATTATGGATATAATTTTAGAAGAGAAGTATATATAAAATGTATGGGAAGAGGGAGAAAGGTTGTAAAACAGGTTTTTCTCGAGGAATTTGGAAAGAATCTTCCGATTGAAGAAATATATATTAAAAAAGACCAAGAATTATTTAAAATAATAGAGAAAGAGGGAGTTCCTTTAAAGGAGGGAACAATTGAATTATTAGATTTTCTTAATAAAAATAATATAAAAGTGGCGCTTGCAACATCTGCTAAAAGTGATAGGACAAATGCGATGCTAGATGACAAGAAAATAAGGGAAAAGTTTGACTATATAGTAACAGGAGAAAATGTAGAAAAGCTAAAGCCAAATCCAGATATATTTTTAAAGGCAGCTAAGGGTATTAACGTAAAGCCTGAAAATGCGGTGGTTATTGAAGATTCTAAATCAGGAGTTCTTGCTGGATTTAATGCCAATATGAAGGTATTTCATATAGAGGACCTTTTAGCACCAGACGAAGAGATAAAAAAATATGCATTTAAGATGTTTAAATCATTAAATCAAATAAAGGAGTATTTAGAGTCTGTTATAAAAAAATAGCTGGATTTAGGTTTGCAAATCAGAAAAAAGTATGTTATCATAATTGATGGAAATGATAATCAATATCATTTTGGCAAAAAAAGGAGGCGCTTTAATGAAACTTGATGAATTAGAAATAGGAAAAGATGCGATAATATCTTCTGTTAATTGTGCTGACCAAGCTTTGAGAAGACATATATTAGATATGGGACTTACACCTGGAACGGAAGTTACTTTAGTAAAGGTAGCACCAATGGGTGATCCTATGCAGCTTCTAGTAAGAGGGTATGAACTTACTCTTAGAAAAGCAGATGCTGCCAATATAGGAGTAGAAAATGTACATGATATGCATGAACATATTAGAAAAAAAAGAGAACAAAAGAAAATTCTTCATTCTAATAAAGGAGAAGAGGTGAAATATTCACCAAAGAAACTTGGAAATGCTATAGCTGAAGGAGCTAATCTAAGATTTGCACTTGTAGGAAATCAAAACTGTGGTAAAACAACTTTATTTAACCAGCTTACAGGTTCAAATCAACACGTTGGAAATTTTCCAGGTGTAACTGTAGATAGAAAAGATGGAATAATACGCAATCATGTAGAGGCGACTGTAACGGACCTACCTGGAATTTATTCACTTTCACCTTATACAAGTGAGGAAATAGTAACAAGAGAATTTATATTAAAAGAGAAGCCTGATGGAATAATAAATATAATAGATGCAACTAACATAGAAAGAAACTTGCTTTTAACAATGCAACTTATTGAATTGAATGTTCCTATGGTAATTGCACTTAATATGATGGATGAAGTTCACCAAAATGGTGGAACAATTGATATAAATGGTTTAGAGGACACCTTGGGAATACCAGTTGTACCTATTTCAGCAATAAAAAATGAAGGGATAACTGAGCTTGTAGAGCATGCATTAAATATAGCACGAAATAAGGAATGTCCTGGCAGAATGGATTTCTGCAGTGCAGATGGACCTCATAAGGGGGCAGTACATAGATGCATCCATGCAGTATCTCACCTTATTGAAGCTCATGCAAAGCTTAATGATATTCCACTTAGATTTGCTGCTACTAAGGTAGTTGAAAAGGATAAACCGATACTGGATGCTTTAAAGATAGAAAAGGATGAACTTTTGAGTATAAATCATATAATAGAACAAATGGAAGAAAGAACTAATATGGATAGTGAAGCAGCACTCGCAGATATGCGTTTTACCTTCATTGAAAATCTTTGTAATCAGTGGGTAATAAAACCACAAGAAAGTAAGGAGCATAAAAGAAGTACAAAGATAGATTCTATTCTTACAGGAAAATGGACAGCTATTCCTGCATTTATTGGAATTATGGCATTTATATTTTTTATGACATTTGGACCTATTGGAACATTTTTCTCTGATTTGATGGAAGAAGGGATTACATATTTAACTGAACTTGTAGATACTGGTCTTGCTATGTGGGAAGTAAATCCTGTTATACACTCTCTAGTTATTGATGGAGTATTTGCAGGGGTTGGAAGTGTACTTAGTTTTCTTCCAGTTATAATGATATTATTTTTCTTCCTTTCTATTTTAGAGGATACAGGTTATATGGCAAGAGTTGCATTTGTAATGGACAAGCCTCTTAGAAGGCTTGGACTTTCAGGAAGAAGTTTTGTTCCAATGCTTATTGGTTTTGGGTGTTCTGTTCCTGCTATTATGTCAACAAGAACACTTCCATCTGAAAGAGATAGGAAAATGACAATATTTTTGACACCATTTATGAGTTGTTCGGCAAAGCTTCCTATATATGCATTGTTTACGGCAGCATTTTTTAGTAAGTATGCAGCCTTAGTTATGATAGGACTTTATTTAATAGGAATTTTAGTTGGCATAGTCTTTGCTCTTATATTAAAGCATACAGTTTTTGAGGGTGAGCCAGTTCCATTTGTTATGGAGTTACCAAATTACAGACTTCCAAGTGCAAAAAATGTATGGAAGCTTATATATGATAAGGGAAAAGATTTTGTTACACGTGCTTTTTCAGTAATATTTATTGCCTCAATAATCATTTGGTTCTTACAGACCTTTGATTATAGAATAAATGTAGTTAATGATTCTAAAGATAGTCTTTTAGCTTTACTTGGAAATTTAATAGCTCCAGTATTTAAACCTTTAGGACTTGGTACATGGACAGTTGCAACAGCACTTATAACAGGGTTTACAGCTAAGGAAAGTGTGGTAAGTACACTTACTGTTCTTATTGGTGGACAGGTAGCAGCACTTTCAAGTATGTTTACACCGCTTTCAGCATTTGTATTTTTAGTATTTTCACTTTTATATACACCATGTATTGCAGCTATTGCAGCAGTAAAAAAGGAACTTGGTAAAAAATATGCCTTTTTAGTTGTAGTTATACAGTGTGTAATAGCGTGGATAGTAGCTTTCTTAGTTAATATAGTTGGTGGCATGATTTTGTAAAGTGGAGGCGATTTAAAAATGGGAACTATTATTGTTATTTTAATATTAATCATTTGTTTTATATTAGCAGTGAAAAATATAAAGAAAAATAAGGGGACATGTGGCGGTTGTTGCAGTACTTGTGGCAAAAAATGTAAATAAGTGGGGGAATTTATGAAGGCAGATAATTCATTAAGGGTAATAAGAAAGGTATTTAATATTTCAGGTATTGGATTTTGTGTACTTGCAATAATTATGTTAGGTATTGCATTTTCACTTAGCAGTAATAATAATGAATTTTACGATTCAGCTCAAACTACAAATGGTATAGTGATGTTTACAATGCAAAGTCCAAGTAGGACTGTTGTTGAATATGAAGTAGATGGAAAAACATATAATGAAGAACTTTCTATTTATAATTCATCAGTTAATAGTGGAGATGAAGTTACAGTTTATTATAGTAAGGATAATCCAAAAGAAATTAAGGTCAAAGAACTTTCAGATATTTTTTCTTTGGTATTTTATATAATTGGAGGAATATTTTTATTTGTAGGAATTGTAACGGTTATTGTTATAAATGTTATTTATAGTAATTCAATGAAGAAAGACAAGATGCAAATATAATTTGCGTTTTGTCTTTTTTTAGGCTTAATTTTAAATTTTTTGTTGACAAATTCCTATTAAATAACTATGATATAAATATAAATCCTATTTGAGAGATAGGATTTGTATAAAAATATTGATTTGTAATATATTTATGAAATTTATAATATACAAAATGAAGGTGGGATTAAGTTTGAAGACAGTATATTTAGATCATGCAGCAACTACATATGTAAAGCCTGAAGTTTTAGAAGAAATGATGCCTTATTTTACTCAGAAATTTGGTAATCCATCAGGATTTTATTCTTTATCAAGAGAGACAGCAATTGCTGTAGATAAAGCAAGATTGCAGGTTGCTAATGGAATAAATGCAGATAGAAGTGAGATTTATTTCACAGGTGGAGGCTCTGAAGCTGATAACTGGGCAGTTAAGGGAGTGGCTTTAGCAAATAGAAATAAAGGTAATCATATAATTACAACTAAGATAGAACATCATGCTATACTTCATACTTGTCAGTATCTTGAAAAGCATGGTTTTGAGGTAACTTACTTAGATGTAGATGAGGAAGGGTTTATAAATCTTGAGCAATTAAAAAATGCAATAACAGATAAAACTATTATTGTTTCTGTAATGTTTGCAAATAATGAAATTGGAACAATTCAAGATATCAAAGAAATAGGAAGAATATGTAAAGAAAAAGGCGTATATTTCCATACAGATGCTGTTCAAGCAGTGGGACATGTTGAAATTGATGTTAAGGATATGAATATTGATTTATTATCAATGGCAGGACATAAAATTTATGGACCAAAGGGAATAGGTGCATTATACATTAGAAAGGGAGTTAAGATAGATAATTTAATTCATGGTGGAGGTCAAGAAAGAGCTAGAAGAGCAGGTACAGAAAATGTGGCTTCAATAGTTGGACTTGGTAAAGCAGTTGAGCTTGCAACTGCTAATATTCAAGAAAAAGCAGAAAAAGCTTTAGTTCTTAGAAATTATTTGATTGAAGAATTATTAAAAATACCATATACTAGACTAAATGGACCAATTAATCATAGACTTCCTGGTAATGTAAATATATCCTTTGAATTTATTGAAGGGGAATCAATATTATTGTCTTTAGATTTTGAAGGTATATGTGCATCAAGTGGAAGTGCTTGTACATCAGGTTCTTTAGACCCATCACATGTACTTCTTGCCATAGGTTTACCTCATGAAAAGGCGCATGGTTCTTTAAGGCTTACTTTAGGAGATGAAACAACTAAAGAAGAAATTGATTATGCTTTAAGTAAGATACCGCCAATAATTGAGAGACTTAGAAAAATGTCACCACTTTGGTATGAACATATAAAGAAGGGAGAAAATTAATATGATATATTCAGAAAAGGTAATGGATCACTTTAGAAATCCAAGAAATGTTGGGGAAATAGAAAATGCTGATGGTATAGGTGAAGTTGGTAATGCAAAATGTGGAGATATAATGAGAATATATCTTAAAATTGAGGACAATATAATAAAAGATGCAAAATTTATGACTTTTGGTTGTGGTTCTGCTGTGGCATCTTCATCTATGGCAACTGAGCTTATCATAGGGCATACAGTGGATGAAGCTTGGGAGCTTACAAATAAGGCAGTAGCTGAGGCTCTTGATGGGCTTCCACCAGTGAAGATGCACTGTTCAGTATTAGCAGAAGAAGCAATCCATAAGGCTATAAATGATTATAGAATAAAAAATGGATTGGCAGCATGGGACTTTGTTGAGCATGGCGAAGATTTGCATGATGCGGTGCATGGTGAAGAATAGGTGATATAAATATGAAAAAAAAGGTTGTTATAGGAATGAGTGGCGGAGTTGATAGCTCTGTTGCGGCATATCTTTTAAAGGAACAGGGGTATGATGTAATAGGAATAACTATGAGACTTACTCCAGATAATGAGGAAATTTGCGAGCTTGAAGGTGGATGCTGTGGACTATCTGCAGTTCAAGATGCTAGAAGAGTTTGTGCAAAGCTTGATATTCCTTTTTATGTAGTAAATTTCAAGAGCTTATTTAAAGAAAAGGTAATTGATAATTTTATTAATGAATATATGTGTGGAAGGACTCCTAATCCATGTGTTCAGTGTAATAAATATTTAAAGTTTGATGCACTATTAAGAAAGGCACAGGAAATAGGTGCAGACTATATTGCAACAGGACATTATGCAAAGGTTGAAAAAGTTGGTGATAGATACAGCTTAGTATGTTCTGATGACCAAAAGAAAGATCAGACATATATGCTTTATAATCTAACTCAGTATCAGCTAGAGCATATATTAATGCCTTGTGGTGCATATACTAAGGATAAGATTCGTGAGATAGCAAAAGAAATAGGCTTAGATGTACATAATAAAAAAGATAGTGAAGATATATGCTTTATTCCTGATAATAATCATGGAAAGTTCATTGAAAATGAGTTAAAGGGCAATATTAAAACTGGAAATTTTGTTGATAAAGATGGAAATGTTTTAGGACAGCACAAAGGAATTCCTTACTATACTATCGGTCAGAGAAAGGGGCTTGGCTTAGCTCTTGGAAGACCTGTATTTGTTACAAATATTAATGCTAAGAACAATCAGGTTGTAATTGGCTCAGAGGAAGAAATATTTAAAAATGGATTAGTTGCAAAGGAGGTTAACTTCATACCTTTTGAAAAGCTTGAAGGAGAAATGAAGGTACTAGCAAAGGCAAGATATTCTGCAAAAATGTCAGAAGCTACTATTTCACCTCTTCCAGAAGGTAAGGTTAAAGTTATATTTAAGGATAAACAAAGAGCTATTACTAAAGGACAATCAGTAGTTTTTTATGATGGCAATAGTGTAATTGGTGGTGGAATAATTGAAGGAATTTTATAAAGAAAGTCTGATTTAGGTGCCTTCAATTAGGGATTTTTTATCTCTGAAATAATCGGCATAACTTACGACAATGTAGGTTATGCCGTTTTTTCATTTTCTGCCGGGATATCAACTGCACCAATAAAGTTCCAATGGATGCAGATGATTTGCTTTTTAGTTCTTGTTCCCGGCACCTTTTCAGGTTTGTAAACATCAATTCTCTCAACAAAACTTCTGATGATTTCAGCTGTTAGTTCTGTAATATCCGTTGAAGCTAAGGAGATTAGAAAATTAAATCAGATGCTTAAAGAAAAGGATAAGGAAATAGAATTCCTAAAAAAAGCAGCGGCATTCTTCGCGAAGGAAATCGATTAGTGGTATATCGATTCATCGATGATAACAAAAATACA
>JALENK010000004.1 GCA_022767515.1 Clostridium sp. | reverse complement strand
TTATGTCTACAATTAATTCATCATTCTTTTTAATCAAGTAACTTCCACCTCACAAATTATATTACTTAAAATTATATCATAAATTTATCATAAAAAATAAGAAGTGCAATCATATTTAGATTTCACTTCTTACTTTATAATGTATATTTTTTATAGGGGGCACTTATTTAATTTAATATCTCTAATACTTTCTCCATTGAAATGCCTTTTTGTTTTGCTATTATTTCAGGAGAATAACCATTTATTGCATCTTCTATAATTTTGGCTCAATTGTGTATAAAAGGGATATATTATGGCAATACTAGATAAAAGATATATTTCTCTTGCTAGTTTCAAAAGAAAAACAAAATAACTGTACAGAATTAGTTTGCCCTCATTGTAATTCAAAATGCATAGTTAAAAATGGTAAAAATAAAGATAAACAGAGATATAAATGCAAAAGTTGTAGAAAATCATTTATTACTGAAACTAATACACCTATTTATTATTCAAAAAAAGATATTACTATTTGGATTCAGTATTTAGAATGTCTTTTTTGTCAAAATTCATTAAAAGATTGTGCTGATTTATTACGAATTGAGCCTAAAATAAAAAAGCCCAATAAAATCGGGCTTTTTTGTGGTAACATCTTTTTGTTACCCTCTTATGGCTGGGATAGTAGGATTTGAACCCACGATAATCGGAGTCAGAGACCGACGCCTTACCACTTGGCCATATCCCAATAATAAAAAGAAATTAGAAGCTATAAACTAACATTAGAGCCTATAGCTTCATAATTTAATTATCTTTTGTTGTTTTGTTGCTTCTTAGCTCTTCTACAATCAGGACATCTCTTTGGTTCGTTTTCAAAACCTTTTTCCTTATAGAATTCTTGTTCTCCAACTGTAAAAACAAATTTCTTACCGCAATCAACACATACGATAGTCTTATCTTCCATATTAACTCCTCCTGTCTAAAGACCATTCGACTAAATGATTCCTAAACCGGAGTACATTATTATCTAGTGAATCTTTAATTATTGTGTAATTATATAATGTATAACCACATCTCTATTATATCATTACAACTATACTATTACAAGCAAAATATTAATAATTACAAACTTATTTTACTCTTTTTTTCTTTGAAACAACTATGAAAGTACCAGATGCTACAAATAACATAGATACTAATACTATTGATGCTAAAGCATTATCTCCAGTTTTTTCTGATTCTCCAGAACCCTCTTGTGGTTTTTGTGGGTTTTGTGGGTTTTGTGGATCTTGTGGTTTATCGCCCTTATTATTTTTATCAGCTAAGATAACTGTTCCTCCATCAAGTGCTGATGGTACAGTAACTTTAACTATTTTGTCTTCTGTAACTGTATATTCTTCTCCAGAATACATATCTGTAACCTTTGTTCCTGGTTCAAATGTTACAGGCACTTCAAGCTCATTTTCTACTTCTTTAACATTTAATGCAACTACAACTGATGCATTATTATAGTTTCTTGTGTATACTGTAATTCCTGTTTCATCATCAGCAACGATTGTATCTCTGTTACCTTGTGCAAATATCTTAGAGAACTCTTTTCTTGCATTTATAAGTTTTGCATAGTGATCATATACTGCTTTAAATTCAGTATCATCCATTCTTGAGAATTCAATGTCATTACGATTAGCATCCTTACATCCCATTCCATTTCCTGCACTTTGTCCTAATTCTTCACCATTGTAAATTACAGGCATACCTTTATCAGTAAGTTGAAGTGATGCTGCAAGTTTTTGCTTAGCTAAATCTGATGCTATTACATCATCCTTAGTAACTGTATTTCCTAAAGCATCTCCTAATCTATCTTTTACAATATTATATAAGAATCCATTTTCATCATGACTGCTTAAGAATTGTCCTAATAAATATGAACTATTTAATTTTGATGCTCTTTCATCTAAAATACCACTTACTGTTGAAAGATTACCATTAACAAAGCTCTTTGCATAATTCTTATAAGAGAAGTCTAATACTGCATCCATTTGACCATTTTGTAATTGTCCACCATCTGCATTGTAATCAGCACCATATTGCTCACCAATCATTTTAAATTCTGGGTTTGCTTTTGTTAATTCTGATTTTAATTCTTTCCAAGTTGCATCTTCAACATGTTTAACTGTATCTACTCTAAAGTAGTCAATAGTATTTCCAATTTCAGTCTTAGCCTTTTCAAGCCAATCTACTTGCCATTTAATAAGCTTAGCTCTAACTACAGGATCTTCTGTTCTAAAATCAGGTAATCCTGATGAAGGAGTTGTGAAAATATCATCTCCTGATTCGCTTCTTAACATATCTCCAAATAAAGCTTCTGTTCCATATCCTGAATGATTAATAACAATATCAACCATTATCTTAATTCCATTTTGATGTGCAACGTCAATAAGTTTCTTAAATTCTTCCATAGTACCAAAGTGAGGATCAAGTACTGTGAAGTCTTTAGCCCAATATCCATGGTATGAATATTGTCCTCCATCTTCTGCAAAACCTTGGCTAATATCAGTGTTTTCAACTATAGGACTAATCCATATTGTATTAACACCTAAATTAGTTAAATATCCATCTTCTATCTTCTTTATAATTCCTGCAAAGTCTCCACCATGGTAAGTGTAAGGAGCAGTCTTGTCATAATTCTTTCCATTAGGGTCATCATTTTCTGTATTACCATTTAAGAATCTATCAGTAATAACTTGATATACTATTGCTTCATCAAAGCTAAAATCAAGTTTATCACCAGATGAAACCTTAGTCTTAACTGTAAGCTTACATGTAGCTTCATGTTTTACACCACCATCATCTACTATAACAACTGAAATAGTCTTATCTCCAGCAGTTGTATTATTAGTTACAGCTATAGTTTGTCTAAACTTACCTTCTCCTGATATTAATAAATCTTTACTCATTGGTGTCTTTTCTTTTCCACCAATTTCAGATAAATCCATATATACTTCTCTAATTGTTTCTTTAGATATATCTCCAGTTGCCTCTACTGAAACAATTGCATTTTGATCATATGATATTTCGTTTTTATCTATAGAAGCGTTAACTTCAATGCCTCTCTTAATATATTCAAAATTCTTTGCTTCTGTTTCTTTATCTTCACCATCATACTTATACACAAACTTATAAGTATACTCTCCTTCTTGCATATCATCATTAATATATGCGCCTACAAAGTATTCATATAAGCTATCATAATTCATTGGTATTACTTCTTGTGTACCTTGTGGTGTATCTAATACTACCTTAACATCTGTAATTTTATCTTGTTCATCTTTATTATATGCTTCAATATTTCTGTATTGGAAATCAATCACTCCTGGATTTATTTCATATTCCTTAACTGTAGGAACTACCATTATATCTAACATTCCACTGTATACTACTACTTTAGTAACTTGTGCAGTCTTGTCTATTGTAACATATCTATCAGAGTCAACATCAACTGCTTCCCAATTATTTCTCATTACCTTAAATCCAACACTTTGACAATCATCTGATACATCAAATATTGCTGTTGCAACTCCGTCTTTAACTTCAAAATCAACTTTACCTTCCTTTAATCCAGTTGACCAGTTCCATAAGCACCAACCTTCATAATCGCCATCTTCTCTAATATATTTTAATATAACCTTCTTGTGCTCAACTTTTTGTGGTGTTAAGTTAAATAAACCATTAACTCCACCAAATCCGTCTCCAACTTCATCTAATCTGTTAGGATCAACAATCCAATCAGAACCATTTACAACATATTTATATATGATTGCTTCTGTTCCTGGAATTGGTTCAAAAACACATGTCCAAATTCCATATGGATTCTTTGTTAATTGAGTAGCATTTGCATCCCATCCGTTCATATCACCTGCAACAGAAACTGAAGTAGCATCTGGTGCATCAAAACTAAATACAACAGTACCATTTGCATTTAAAATTGGACAAGTAGCTTTATCAAACTTATGATAAACAAATACTGAATTTCCATCTTTAATTTCTTCATTACTTGGATCTGTTATCCAATTTGTTCCATCAACTACGAATTTATATTGAACTAAATCACCATCTTCATAATTAACAAGTTCATCTGCTTCCATAGTAAGGCTCCATAAACCTTCACCATTGTTTTCCATTGCAAGTCCTGTTGGTTGCCAAACAGTTTTGTCAAATGCTCCTGCAACATAAACATTTTTAGCACTTACATTAGCATAAGTAAATGTAACTGTTCCATCACCATTATTTATTGGTGCATATGCCTGTACTTTACCTGGAACCTTGAATGTAGAATTTGTATCTCCACCATCTTGGTTAAATGAAATTTTCCAATCTGACATATCAGAAGAAACCTTGTATTTGTATTCATATGTCATACCTTCTTCAACTGGAATTGTAACTTCAAATACTCCATCAGTTCCTTTAGTCATAACAATAGCTTCTGACCAGCCATTCATACTTCCAACTAAGTATAATTCATCACCATCATAATCTTTTCTTAGTGTAGCTGTACCATCCCCATTTAAAGTAACACCTAAATCCTTAACAATAAATGTACTATTTGGTGCTCCACCTGTTTCACCATTTTGGTTAAAATCTCTTCCCCAAGCAGCTTCTGGTGCAAACTTATATTCATAAGAACCTGCACTTAAAACTTCAGTTGTATAAGAGAATACATTATTCTCTCCCTTACTCATTTTTTGGAATTTCCAACTAGTAAATGAACCACAAATATATAGTTCTTCACCATCATCATATTTGTAAGTAATTGTTACTGTTCCATCTGCATTTCTTGATGGTCCATAACTTTCAGTAGCACTAATCTTTTGCATAGGTATTTGTATCATATTAACACAAAATACTATTAAAGCAAGAGTGCATACAATCCACTTAAAACTTTTTAATTTTTTAGTTTTAGTATTCATTTTGTTCCTCCCCATAAATATTAAAATTAGACATAATTTATATCCATAACATATAATATTATAACATCATTTTTATACTTTTCATAAAACGGTTACATTGTTTAAAAAAAATTAACATTTTGTTCTATATTACAAACAAAAAACTGGCTAATAATTATATTAACCAGTTTCTACATTCTATAGATTAGTATATCCCATTAACTTCGCATCTACAGCCTTAGCAGCTCTTCTACCTTCATTAATTGCTTTTACAACTAACGACTGACCTGTGTGCATATCTCCTGCTGTAAATATATTTTTAACTGATGTTTCATATTGTCCTAATGCAGTTTCAACATTTGTTCTTTGATCTGTTTTAACTCCAAATGCCTCAGTAACATAGCTTTGACTTCCTAAGAAACCAGCTGCAATAAGAACTAAATCCACTTCCATTTCATATTCCGAACCTGGAACTTCTACCATATTTAGTCTTCCAGTCTTTTCATCCTTCTTAGCTTCTAGCTTAACAAGCTTAGCTTTGCATACTTCACCCTTAGTATTCACAACAAATTCCTTTACTGTTGTTTGATAAATTCTTGGGTCGTGTCCATATACAGCAATTGCTTCTTCTTGACCATAATCTGTTTTGCAGACTCTTGGCCATTCTGGCCATGGATTATTCTCTGCTCTTTCATCTGGGAGCTTAGGCATCATTTCAAGCTGAACTACTGATTCTGCACCATGTCTAACTGATGTACCAACGCAGTCATTACCTGTATCTCCACCGCCTATTACCATTACCTTCTTACCTTTTGCTGATATATAATCATCATCTTCAAGATTTGAGTTTAAAAGGCTCTTTGTTGTTGATTTTAAGAAATCCACTGCAAAATGAATCCCTTTAGCTTCTCTTCCTTTAACCTTTATATCTCTTGGATTAGAAGCACCACATGCTAAAATTACGGAATCATAGTCTTCTATTATTTTATTTGCCTTATGCTTATTATCAATGTTAGAATTTGTTACAAAAATAACTCCTTCTTCCTTCATTACTGCAACTTTTCTATCAATAATATGCTTCTCAAGCTTCATATTTGGTATCCCATACATTAATAGTCCACCAATTCTGTCTTCTCTTTCAAATACTGTAACTTCATGACCTCTTCTGTTTAACTGGTCAGCAGCAGCAAGTCCTGATGGACCAGAACCTATTACTGCCACTCTCTTTCCTGTTCTTACCTTTGGTGGATTAGCCGCTGCATATCCCTTTTCATATGCATTTTCAATTATTGCATATTCATTTTGCTTACTTGCAACAGCCTTACCATTTAAATTACATGTACAAGCATTCTCACATAATGCTGGACAAACTCTTGATGTAAATTCAGGAAAATTATTTGTTTTCTTTAATCTATAATATGCTTGTTCATAATTACCTATATATACAAGGTCATTCCATTCTGGAACTAAGTTATTCAAAGGACAACCTGAAGCCATACCATTTAATGTAGTTCCTGATTGACAGAATGGAACACCACATTCCATACAACGAGCTCCTTGAAGTTGTTGTTTCTCCTTAGATAAAGGAGTATGGAATTCGTTAAAGTTCTTTATTCTTTCCTTTGGCTCGATAGCAATACTATCTTCACGTTCATAATCTAAAAAACCAGTTGGCTTACCCATTATTATTTCCTCCTCCTATTTTCTTGTGTTTGCATAAAACGCTTCAATTTGTGCTTGTTCTGAGCTTAAGCCCTTTTCTTCCATTTGAACAATTGTTAAAAGCATTCTCTTATAATCATAAGGAATTACCTTCTTAAACTTTGGTAAGTATTCGTCAAAGTTATTTAATATCTTCTTACCAACACTTGAGTTTGTTACTTTAACATGTTCTTCAATAATTGACTTTAATTCTTGTATATCATATTTATTTGTTATTTCTTCAGATGATACCATTTCCTTATTTAATCTCATATATAAATCATCATCTTCATCAAGCACATATGCTATACCGCCACTCATACCAGCTGCAAAGTTTTTACCAGTCTTACCAAGTACAACAACTCTACCACCAGTCATATATTCACAACCATGCTCTCCAACACCTTCAACAACAGCTGTAGCACCTGAATTACGTACACAGAATCTTTCACCAGCAACTCCATTAATAAATGCCTTACCACTAGTTGCACCATATAATGCCACATTACCTATAATAATATTTTCTTCTGCTTTAAATTTAGCATCCTTAGGTGGATATACAACTATCTTACCACCTGAAAGTCCTTTTCCAAGATAGTCATTACTATCTCCCTCAAGCTCTAAAGTTACACCATTTGGAATAAATGCACCAAAGCTTTGTCCTCCACTACCATAACACTTAATTGTAAAGGTATCATCTTCAACTGTATTATAGTACTTTCTAGTTACCTCAGCTCCAAATAATGTTCCAAGAGTTCTATCTACACTTGATACATGAAGTTCAATTGTCTTCTTTTCCTTCTTTTCAAGTGCTTCCTTAAATTCTTTAAGTATAACTTTTTCATCTGTTGTCTTTTCTAATTCAAAATCAAATACATTTTTGTTCTTATATTGAACTGCATATTCCTTACCAACGTATGGATTTCCTAATATTCTAGACAAGTCAACCTTACTTGCTTTCTCATCTGTAATATTTTCTTTTTGAACTAAAAGGTCAGTTCTACCTACTAATTCATCAACAGTCTTTATTCCAAGCTTAGCCATAATTTCTCTTAACTCTTGAGCAACAAATCTCATGAAGTTAACAACATATTCTGGCTTACCTTTAAATCTCTTTCTTAATTCTGGATTTTGAGTAGCAATACCTACAGGACAAGTGTCTAAGTTACAAACTCTCATCATTACACATCCCATAGTAATTAATGGTGCTGTAGCAAATCCAAATTCTTCAGCTCCAAGAAGAGCAGCAATTGCAACATCTCTACCATTCATAAGCTTACCATCTGTTTCAATAATAACCTTATTTCTTAAATCATTCATTATTAATGTTTGATGTGTTTCTGCAAGTCCAAGCTCCCAAGGTAATCCGGCATCATGAATTGAGTTTCTAGGAGCTGCACCTGTTCCACCATCATATCCTGAAATTAAGATTACTTGAGCACCAGCCTTTGCAACACCAGCCGCAATTGTTCCAACACCAGCTTCTGATACTAATTTAACTGAAATTCTAGCATTCTTATTCGCATTCTTACAATCATAAATAAGTTGTGCTAAATCCTCTATTGAATAAATATCATGATGTGGTGGTGGTGATATAAGTCCAACACCTGGAGTTGAGTGTCTAGTTTTTGCAATCCAAGGATATACTTTTTTAGATGGTAAGTGTCCACCTTCTCCTGGTTTTGCTCCTTGTGCCATCTTAATTTGGATTTCTTGTGCACTTGTTAAGTACTTAGATGTAACTCCAAATCTTCCTGATGCAATCTGCTTAATTGATGAACATCTATTTAATCCATCAGCTCCAATTGACAATCTTTCTAAATCTTCTCCACCTTCACCACTATTAGATTTACCACCTAACATATTCATTGCAATAGCTAATGTTTCATGTGCCTCTTGCGATATTGAACCGTAAGACATAGCTCCTGTCTTAAATCTCTTAACAATTGAATCTACGCTTTCAACTTCATCAATAGATATACCTTTTTCAGGATATTTAAAGTCTAATAATCCTCTAATATTCATAAAACGATTTTCTTGCTGTAATAAGTTTGAATATTGTTTAAATAAGTTGTAATCATTATTCCTAGTAGCTAATTGTAAAGTATGAATTGTTTGTGGATTATATAAATGCTCTTCTTGTCCACTTCTTTCTTTATGGTTTCCAATACTATCTAAAGTCAAATCACTACTTAATCCTAATGGATCAAATGCCTTTGAATGAAGTTCATTAACTTGTTTTGCAATTTCATTTAATCCTATACCCTGAATTCTGCTTACTGTATTTGTAAAGTATTTATCTATAACGTCTGAATTAATACCAATTGCTTCAAATATTTGTGAACCTTGATATGATTGAATAGTTGAAATACCCATCTTAGATGCAATTTTAACTATTCCATGAAGTATAGCATTATTATAATCATTAACTGCTGCATAATAATCTTTTTCAAGTAATCCTGTTTGAACCATTTCCTTAATACTTTCCTGTGCCAAATATGGATTAACAGCACAAGCACCATAGCCAAGTAATGTTGCAAAATGATGTACCTCTCTTGGTTCACCACTTTCTAAAATCAATGCAACTGATGTTCTCTTCTTAGTTGCTACTAAGTGCTTTTGAAGTGCAGATACTGCAAGCAATGATGGAAGTGCCACATGATTTTCATCAACACCCCTATCAGATAGTATAAGTATATTTGCACCATCAGCATAAGCTCTATCAGCTTCTATAAACATATGCTCAATCGCAACTTCAATTTTAGCACTCTTATAATATGTTATTGGTATTACCTTTACCTTAAATCCTTCTTTATTTAAATTCTTAATCTTTAGTATATCTGTATTTGTAAGTATTGGATTCTTTACCTTTAATACTCTACAATTATTAGGTGATTCTTCTAATATATTTCCATCTTCACCAATATATACAGATGTTGATGTAACAACTTCTTCACGAATAGCATCTATTGGTGGATTAGTTACCTGTGCAAATAATTGCTTAAAGTAACTAAATAATGGTTGATGTTGTTTTGAAAGTACAGCTATTGGAGTGTCAATTCCCATAGCAGCTATTGCCTCTGAACCATTTTTAGCCATTGGTAATAATGCATTTTTATATTCTTCATAAGTATAGCCAAATGCTTTTAATAATTTATGTAGAGTTTCGCTAGAATACTCTTCAACCTTTTTGTTAGGTATCTTCAAATCACTTAATGATATTAAATTACTATCTAACCATTCTCCATAAGGCTTCTTTGAAGCATATCCTTCTTTTATAATATCATCATCTATTACTTCTCCCTTAACTGTATCTACAAGAAGCATCTTTCCTGGTCTTAATCTTTCTTTTGCAACTATCTTAGACGAATCAAGTTCAAGTACACCAACTTCTGAAGATAGTATTAAATTATCATCTGAAGTAATGTAATATCTTGATGGTCTCAATCCATTTCTGTCAAGAACAGCTCCCATTACATCTCCATCACTAAATAATATTGAAGCTGGTCCATCCCATGGTTCCATCATTGTTGCATAATATTGATAAAAATCCTTCTTATTCTTGCTTATTGTCTTATCATTTTCCCATGGTTCTGGAATTGTAATCATAACTGCAAGAGGTAAATCCATTCCACTCATTACTAAAAATTCAAGTGTATTATCTAATCTTGCTGAGTCTGAACCATTAGGATTAACTACTGGCATAACCTTATACATCTGATCTTTAAAGTATTTTGAAGACATATTTTCTTCTCTTGCTCTCATTTTGTCTTCATTACCACGAATAGTATTTATTTCTCCGTTATGTACTATAAATCTATTCGGATGAGCTCTTTCCCAACTTGGATTTGTATTAGTTGAAAATCTTGAGTGAACCATTGCTATAGCTGACTCATAATTTTCACTTTGTAAATCCTCAAAGAATAATCTTAATTGTCCTACTAAAAACATTCCTTTATATACAATTGTTCTGCTTGATAATGAACATACATATGTACTATCACAACTTTGTTCAAATACTTTACGTACCACATAAAGCTTTCTATCAAAATCTAATCCTTGATTTACATCCTCTGGTCTCTTTACAAAACCTTGCATTATGCATGGCATACAATCAATAGCTTTTTTACCTAGAATTTCTGGATTTATAGGAACTTCTCTCCATCCTAAGAATTCAAGACCTTCTTTTTCAACTATTATTTCAAACATTTTTTTAGCTTGATTTCTTTCAAGCTCATCTTGTGGAAAGAAAAACATTCCTATACCATAATCTCTTTCTTTTCCTAAAAAAATGCCGAGAGATTTGACAGCTTTAGAGAAGAAGTTATGTGAAATTTGCAATAAAATTCCCACTCCGTCTCCTGTCTTTCCCTCGGCGTCTTTGCCTGCTCTATGTTCAAGATTTTCAACTATTTTTAACGCATTTGCTACTGTATCGTGAGTTTTCTTACCCTTTATATTAACTATCGCTCCGATACCACAATTATCATGTTCAAAACTCGGATCATACATTCCTGCTACATTCTCCATTGAATTAACAGCATTTTGATTTACCGTGTTATTATCATTTTCTTCAAATCTACAATTCATATGCATTTTCCTTTCATTAAGTTTTTCAACTCATCTACGAGATAATAAAATAATACCTCATATTATATGCATTGTAAACTGATTTTAATAGATTTGAAACATTTCTAAATTAATTAAATAAAACCCACTATTTCTTAACATTTAAACTGTAAAAACTTTATTTTTTTAAGTATTTTATGCTGTTTAGTTTATTTTCTTAACCAAACTGAAACACTACCTCCGTACACTGGAAAATCACAAGAGCCATCACTAGATACTTTTAATACCTCTTCTCTATTTCCAAGTACATCATACATTTCGCATCCTGCAAATTTTTGTCCAATATACATTCTTTTTCCTCCATTATGTCTATTAGACATTATAACAGCGCATCCAGAATTTTCTATATCATCATTTCCTTCTCTAGTCCATCCTATTATATCTGGATTATCTATATAATCATGTTGTATTCCATAAGCATATCTTGCTCTAACTTTTAATAATATATCTAAAACTTCCTGCATTTTATGTTCTTTTTCATTTCCTATTCCATAATAATCACCATAAAATACACAAGGATACCCTTGTTCTCTTAATAAAATCATTGAATATGCCAAAGGTTTAAACCAATCTAGAACCCACGATTCAAGTGCCTGTCCTGGTTGAGTATCATGATTATCTACAAAGGTTACAGCTCTTATTGGGTTTCTTTCCATTAATGTATTTCTAAATATGTTTCTCATATCAAATGTACCATTACTTCTAGATGCATCATAAAAATTAAAATGTAAAGGTACATCAAATAAAGACATATCTTCTTTAGTATTTCTTAAATAGTTTAATAAGACATTAATATCAGCATTCCAATATTCCCCAACCGAAAATAATTCTTTTCCACTTTCCTGTCTTAATGTATATAACCACTCAGTCAAAAACTTATAGCCTGTATGCTTTACAGCATCAAGCCTAAAGCCATCAACTCCTGTAGTTTCAATATACCATCTACCCCAGTTTTTAAGTTCTTCAATAACTTCTCTATTAGCAGTATGAATATCTGCTCCCATTAAAAAATCAAAATTACCATTTTCTCCATCTACATCAGCATCCCATTCTTTTCCTACAAACTTATATATTCCACCTTTTTTTCTTTTATCATCCCAGTCTACACCATCAAAATGAGTCCAGTTCCATTTAAAGTCAGAATATTTTCCGTTTCTTCCAGGAAAATCAAATTTAGTCCATGCGTAAATTTCTTCTTCATTACCAATACGTCTACGTCTATCTTTAGTATCATATTCAATAGCTCTTACTTTTTCGACACTATCTGCCCCTATTTTATGGTCTAATGATACATCTGCATAGGTCTGTATATTATATTTTTTTAGTTCTTTTATAGCATCTATATACTCATCTTTTGTTCCATACTTTGTTTCTATACTACCTTTTTGATAAAATTCACCTAAATCGTATAAATCATAAACTGTATAACCGACGTCATTATCCCCATCCTTTCCTTTATAAGATGGCGGTAACCATAAAGCGGTAATTCCTATATCTGAAAGATGTTTTGCTTCGTTTTTTACCTTATTCCAAAGATGTGATCTTCTAGGAAGATACCACTCAAAATACTGCATCATTATACCATTTTTAATTTTAAATTCTTTATTAATTGTTTCCATCTCTCATATCACCCCTACTAAATTACTAGAGCTTAATCAATACTCATATAAACAGAAGGAATTGCTAATAATATTCCTCCTCCAATTATATTCCCTATTGTGACAAAAAACAAATTTTTTAACACTGAATATAATGACAAACTACCAAGAGAAAAATACCCTATTGAAAAAATTCCCATATTAGCTATACTATGCTCGAATCCCGCTATAACAAAAGCAAAAACACAGAAAAACATCATAATCATTTTCCCACTCTCACTAGTCATTTTTATACCTGTCAAATATCCAAGACAAACTATAAAATTGCACAGAATACCTCTTATAAACATATTTGCCACACTCAAATTGACCTTTGCCATAACAATTGGCTCTATATAATCTTTAATTAATGATGGCTCACTTTTTACAAATAAATAGGCTAATAATATAGAACCAAGCATATTTCCTAAATAACTAAAAACTAAAACTTTTACTGCATCTTTAATTTTAATTTTCCTCTTTTGAATCCCTACAGATAATGCAAATGTATTTCCTGTAAATAATTCACCACTCAAAAAAACTATCAATGCTAATGCAAAAGAAAAAGTAGCTGCAACAATGATTTTAGATATTTCAGGATATTTATCAGATAAAATAGCTCCTGTAGTATAAGATAAAATAATTGCAACAATTACATAAAAGCCCGTTATAATTGCTCTAACAAAATATTTTCCAGGCCACCTATTTGCATTATTCACCTTACCTTCAGTTATAGTTATTATATTATCAATATCTTTATTAAACATAAATACCACTTCCCATCATCTTATTAATATGCATAATAATAGTATTTACATTTTTTTTAGATATATTCATAAAAAAAGTGTTTCTACGAAAAAACTATTAATCATAGAAACACTAATTATTAAAATATTACTTTCTTAATTTTGGGAAATATTTTGTATGAAGTAACTCATGTGCTTTTCTGCTAAGTGGAGCATCTAAATATTTTTCATATATTGCTAATACAGCAGGATTTTCATGAGATCTTCTTATTTGTGCATTTTCATCAATAGTATTTAATCCATTTCCTCTTTGTTCAAGAACTATAGGTTTATTTTTAACAATTTTAACTTTAGGTTGTCCACCTCCACCGATGCAACCACCAGTACAAGCCATTATTTCAATTGCATGATAAAATTCTTCACCACTTCTGATTTTATCAAGCATAACCTTTGCTTCCTTTAAACCATGAGCAACACCTATCTTCAATTGAATTCCGTTAACATTTAACTCACATGATCTAAATCCTTCATATCCTCTTAGTTCCTCAAATTCAATCTTTTCAAGTCTTTCACCAGTCATCTTTTCTAGTGCTGTTCTTGTTGCAGCTTCAATAACTCCACCAGTTCTACCAAATATAACTCCTGCACCTGAGTATTCTCCAAGTGGTTTATCAAACTCTTCATCTGGCAATTCATTTAAATCAATTTCGCACTTCTTAAGTATTTCAATCAATTCATTTGTAGTAATTACATAGTCTGTATCGTAATTATCTCCTCTTGAAAATTCCTCTCTTGAAGCTTCATATTTCTTAGCAACACAAGGCATGATTCCAACGACAACAACTTGTGATCTCTTATATCCATGTTCTTTTGCCCATATATCCTTAACTACTGTTGAGAACATCTCCATTGGTGATTTAGCTGTTGATGGAACATCAAGCATATCTGGATAGCTTTGTTCTATAAATTTAACCCATGCTGGACAACAAGAAGTTAAAAGTGGTAATTTAACATTTTTATCTCCTGCTAAAAATGCTTCTAATCTTTCTTGTAATTCACTCGCTTCTTCCATAATAGTTAAATCTGCTGCCCAAGTTGTATCAAATACATAACTTACACCTAATCTTCTAAGTGCTGCATTAATCTTCTTTTCAACATTAACTCCTGGTTCAAATCCAAATGCTTCACCTAGTGCAACCCTTACAGCAGGAGCCATTTGAGTAACTACTATTTTATCTGGAACTGATAAATCTCTTAAGAATTTTAATGTATTATCTCCTTCTGTTATTGCAGATAACGGACAAGCTTGTAAACAAGCCCCACAGTGTGTACACTTATTATAATCAATGTAATGTTTTGTTTTAACTTCTCCTTCAATACAATCTATAGGACAAGCTCTCTTACAAGCTCCACATCCAACACACTTATCTGTTATTCTTAATTGTGCAAGTTGAGGACATGTACCAGTTGGACATTCTCCATATTCTATATGATGTTCTATTTCTTCATAGAAATCCTCTATTATATCAAGTATAAAGTTATGTTCTTGCCCTACTCTTTCCTTTACATTGTTAGCAATATATCTTAATAAATATACATCTCTTGTAGTAGCCTTTCCTTTGCTTATTCTATCAAAAATTCTGCTCATTCTTTCAATATCATTTTTACAAGCAATTAATTCTAAATATTCACCATTTCTCATCATTGATAAAACATAATCTAAATAATAAATAGCAAATTGAATAATACAGTCTTCTGATGATAAGATTACAACACCTTTATATGTATTTTTTCTAAATATACTAAAATCAATTTCAGAATCTAAATCATCGCTAGTTAAAAAGCCACCAAATGGCACACCTAATTGTGCTGCTTTAAATTGTTGTTTTTCACTTATGCCAC
Source organism: Clostridium sp. (assembly GCA_022767515.1). Lineage (GTDB taxonomy): Bacteria > Bacillota > Clostridia > Clostridiales > Clostridiaceae > Clostridium. Next base: position 51,992 of record JALENK010000004.1, on the reverse strand, counting down.
CAGCCATTTGAATTAATTCGTTTAATGTAGTTCCTTCTGGCACTTCATATATTCCTGGAGTGCAGACTTTTCCTGATACAGCAACTAATCTTCCTTCAGCTTTAGTTTTTTCCAAATCACATTTGTTAATTAATGTAAATGCTGTGCAAATTGAACTTTCAATTATAGTTTGTTTAGAATCTTCCATATATACACCTCTTCAAATTTTTTTCTTATGGTAAATAACCAATCTTACATTCATTATAGCATAATTGTTATAAAAATAACAATCTTATTAACAAACTTTTTACATTCTCATTTAGACCATATTTTCTTAATTTAATTGCTCTAAGATTTCTTTAATATGTGCCTCTTGATTAAATTTAAAAATAAATTCAAAATAATATTTTGCTATATCTTTTTTTCCATCCTTTAATGCTTGCTGTCCAATATCATATGCTAGTTGCAATATAAATGGATTAACACCTAATTGTATTTCATTATCCTCTAATATTTCATTTACCTTATCCATTTCAAATTCTGAAACATTTAATCCTGATTTTGAAGCAATATATTGTAATTCATTTGCTGCAACATCGCTTTTAACAAATTCGCCACTTAACAAGAATAAAGCTATTGCTTCATTATACATTTCCTTTTCAGTAAAATAAAATCCAATATTTCTATAAGCTCTTGCAATATCCTCTTTATCCATTGCAAATTCAAGTGCTCTTTTTGAAACACTATAGAACTTGTCCCAGTCTTTTTGAAGCTTATAAGCTTCTCCTAATTCAAACATAATTCTAACAGAAACCGGATTAAAGCTCATACCTTTTCTTAATACTTCAATTGCCTCATCATATTCCCCTTTTTCAATTAGTATATATCCAAGCATCTTATATATATCATCATATTTGTAATTAGCTCTTCTTACTTCCTTTGTTGGTTGAAATATATTACAATATAATGCAAATTGCATATAATCATCAAAACTATAGTATTTGAATGTATCCCCTGCTTTAAATTCATCTTTGATTTGTTCTACAACATTTGTTACAAGATTATAAGCTATATCAATTTTTTCCTTATCATTAGCTGAAAGTATAACAGCTGCTCTTTGAAGTTCTACTTCTATTTTTTCCTCTTTAGTAAACATATTATTAGCATAATCCTCTTTTTGATCCTCTGGTAGAATCATGTATATGCATCTACTAATATAGTTTGAAATTTCAACATTATCCTTATATTCTTGCACCTTTTGTTGTAAATAATTTATATCTGTTTTCAAGTCACCTGTTAATGAGTCATTAATTTCTTTTATTATTTCATTTACATCCATATCTATACATCCTTTTTTTTATATTAATATAATAATAACATTAGATATTAAGCTTTACAATTGTTTTCTATACTTATAAACTAATAATTTGCCCAGTTTCAACCATTTCACACCTATCTTTAAACTCTGCCTGTATTCTACTTATAGCTATAGGGCCTGTACAATGAAGCGGAATAATTTTATCGATATCAATTTTTTTTAATTCGTCTATGGTTCTTTGAATATATTCATTATTAGAACTGATAAGATGCATCCCTGCAATTAAAAAACATATATGCTTTCCATTAAAAATTTTATTCACATGTTTTAATATATTTATTATCCCCCTATGACTACAACCTGCAAAAACAAATAGTCCTTCTTCCTTTTCTATAACAAGGACCTGTTCATCTATCATATCATCCTCAACTATTTTTCCATATTTAATCTTCTTAAACTTAGATGGAACTCTTTCAAAATCTGTATAGTATGGAATATTGGATATTAAATATATATTTGGAAATATCTCTTCTTTTTCTGAAACATAAACAATATTATCCCTAAACTCCTCAATATTCCATGGTATTCCAATATTTTTCTCGCCATTTTTCTTTTCAAAAAATGCTTCTTCCTGAACATATATATTAGGAAGCTTTTGATTGATTTTTACAAGATACTCTAATCCACCAGTATGGTCATAATGTCCATGACTTATAACAATTGCATCTAAGCCTTCTAGTGAAATATCCATCTTCTCAGCATTGTAAGTAAAAGCAAAACTCTGTCCCATATCAAATAATATTCTTTCATTATCAGTTTCAATTAATAATGATAATCCATGTTCTGCTATTAGTCCTCTTTTATAAACTGTATTTTCATTCAATATACTAATTTTCATATTTCACACCTTAATTTTCATTATATTAAATCCTATAAACAGTATACCACAAATAAAAAGAGAACACCCCTTTAAAAATTCTAATTTTAAAGGATGCCCTCCAATTTGTACTATTCTTAGTTTACTTATCACTTTTATTACAAATTAAGCCCTAATTGCTTCTTTCATGCTTCTTACATATTCTTCTATATAAGGAACACAATCTTTTCCATATTTAGCACATAATTTTACTATAGCTGAACCTACTATTGCACCATCAGATTTATCTGCCATTGCCTTTGCTTGCTCTGGTGTAGATATTCCAAAACCAACAGCACATGGAATATCCTTTGAATCTTTAACAAGCTTAACCATAGCACCTATATCAGTAGTTATATTAGTTCTCGTTCCAGTAACACCTAATGATGATACACAGTATACAAATCCAGAAGCCTCTTTTGCAATCCTTGTAATCCTTTCATGCGATGTAGGTGCAATTAATGAAATCAAATCAATATCATATTTTTTACATATCCCATCAAACTCATCCTTTTCCTCAAAAGGTATATCTGGAAGTATCAATCCATCAATCCCAACTTCCTTACACTTCTTTATGAATTTTTCACTATCATAAGAATAAACAACATTTGCATATGTCATAAAAACCATTGGCACCTTAACTGTCTTTCTAATCTTTACTACTAAATCAAATATTTTGTCAGTAGTAACATTACCTTTTAATGCTCTTATATTAGCTTCTTGAATGACTGGTCCCTCAGCTGTAGGGTCTGAAAATGGTATTCCAAGTTCAATTAAATCAGCACCTGCCCTTTCCATTGCATATACAATTTGTTCTGTCACCTCAAGTGATGGATCTCCACATGTTACAAACGGAATAAATGCCTTTCCACTTTCAAATGCCTTATGTATATTACTCATGAATATCCTCCCCTCTATAACGTGCTATTGCAGCACAATCCTTATCTCCTCTTCCTGAAATATTTATTACTAGTATTTTGTCCTTATTCATTGTCTTAGCAAGCTTAATTGCATAAGCTACCGCATGTGCACTTTCAATTGCAGGAATTATACCTTCAATTTTTGATAAATATTCAAATGCCTCCACTGCTTCATCATCAGTTACAGCTACATACTCAGCTCTTTTTATATCATGAAGATAAGCATGCTCTGGTCCAATTCCTGGGTAATCAAGCCCTGCTGATATAGAATAAACTGGTGCTATTTGTCCATACTTATCTTGGCAAAAATAAGACTTCATTCCATGAAATATTCCAAGTCTTCCTGTATTTATTGTTGCTGCTGTTTCAAAAGTATCTATTCCTCTTCCTGCTGCTTCACATCCAATAAGTCTCACTGATTTATCTTCAATGAAATTATAAAATGCCCCTATCGCATTAGAACCACCACCAACACATGCAACAACTGCATCTGGTAGTCTTCCTTCCTTTTCCATAACTTGTTCCTTAATTTCTTTACTAATAATAGCTTGAAAATCTCTAACTATTGTAGGAAACGGATGTGGTCCCATAACTGAGCCTAAAACATAATGTGTATCATTTATTCTTGCTGTCCATTCTCTAAAGGTTTCAGATACAGCATCCTTTAAGGTTCTTGTACCTGTTTTTACCGAATGAACCTTTGCTCCTAGAAGTTTCATTCTATATACATTTAAAGCTTGTCTTTCTATATCTTCTTCTCCCATAAAAATTTCACATTCCATACCCATCATAGCAGCTACTGTAGCAGTTGCAACCCCATGTTGGCCTGCACCTGTTTCAGCTATAACCCTAGTTTTTCCCATACGCTTAGCTAAAAGCATCTGCCCTATAACATTATTAATTTTATGTGCTCCTGTATGATTTAAATCTTCTCTTTTTAAATAAATCTTTGCTCCACCAAGATCCTTTGTCATCCTTTCTGCATAATAAAGTCTGCTAGGTCTTCCTGCATATTCATTAAGCATTTCTGTTAACTCCCTATTAAATTCAGGATCCTCCTTATATTTGTTATATGCTTCTTCAAGCTCAATCATTGCATTCATTAATGTTTCTGGAATGTATTGTCCACCATGAATACCAAAACGTCCTTTTAACATATTTTGTATCTCCCTTCAATGTTAATTTCTAATAGGATAAAAAAAAACTTTTGTCCTATTATTAAAATAGGACAAAAGTAATAAAATCACTTCTGCGGTACCACCTATATTCATGTAAATTATACATGCACTCAATTAAACGCTAACACGTTCTTTCCCTATAACGGAGGACACCCGTTGGATATTACTAAGTAAAAATACTTTTCCTTCCACCCTTATGAGCCCATTCATTAGATAATCAAATGTTATAATCTCACCTATCTTATAACTCTCTGGAAAGTAATACATCTAAATACTCTTCTCAATCATCGGTTTTCATAAACCTAATATATTCTATAATTCACAAATTGTCAATAATTTTATTCCATCATAACAAATTTTTTATTACTTTAACACAATTTTCATAACCAAGTTTACTACTATTTAGACAAATATCGTATTGGTTGCACTCTCCTAAAATTGTTCCTGCAAAGTATTTTTGATATTCTTTTCTTGCTTTATCCTTTTTATTTATATATTCATCTATTTCTTCAAAATCTATATCTTCTGTTTCTGCTACTCTTTTTCTTCTATCTTCCATATTAGATGCATAAATATATACACTTAAAAAAGGAATATTTCTGTCGCTTAATACCTTATCTGCACATCTTCCTATAAATATACTTGGTTCTTTCATCGCTTCCATTCTAATAATATCTGCAATTGCCTCATACATTTTATATGGAAGCTTCATTGCTTCAGCATTTTGAGTCACAAATGCAGCAAAATTATGACGCATACCAACTATTAACTTTTCATCACAATCCCTCATAACATCTGGATTTATCCCATACCTCTCAGCTGCATGTAATAAAATATTACTATCATAGAAAGGCATGTTAAGTTCTCTTGATAACCTCTTACCAATCTCTCTGCCACCACTACCAAATTCCCTATTAATTACTATACTTCTCATAAATACCACCTCATTATATAATTTACTATATTACCGTAATATACTCATATATTCTAATTATATCAATTTTTACTATATATTAAAGTGAAAATTTTATTAATTTACTTTCTTCTATAGCTGCTTTAATTCCTTTCTACATTCCTTATAGTTTGGATAATATTTCTCTACTTCCTTCCAAAAAGCTTCTGAGTGATTCATATGCCTTAAATGAGCAAGTTCATGAACAATAACATAATCCATGAGCCTATCAGGTAAAAAATACAATTTATAATTAAAGTTTAAGTTTCCCTTACTACTACAGCTTCCCCATCTAGTTTTCTGATTCTTCACAGTTACTTTTTTGTAATTTACACCCATAATTCCAGCATAATACTTTATTTTATATAGAAATTTATCCCTTAAATCTCTCACCTGTTCTCTTGTAAGTTCTTCAAATGGAGTAAAGTTATATTTACATTTATTCTCAAACATTAACCTATTATCCTTTCTTAATTATTCCTTGTGCAATTCCAATTATCCTAACCTGTTCCTCACCTAACACTATAGGTTCATACGCTGGATTTTCTGGCACTAATAGAATCTGACTCCCCATCTTTCTAAATGTTTTTAATGTAGTATTATTATCAATATCCACCGCTACAATATCTCCATTTTCTGCAGTAGATTGCTTCTTTATAATTACAAAATCCCCATCATCTATACCTGAATTTATCATAGAATCTCCCTTAACTTTCAAAGCAAAAGTTAGGATTTTATTAGAAATCCATTCATCTAAAACATACTTATAATCTACTATTTCATCAACAATTTCAATTGGTTTTCCTGCTGCAATTTCAGTATATAATGGAATTTTACACAATAGATTTTCACTATATACTGTTTCATCTATTATAATTTGATTATTATTATCTGAATCTACTTGGAATTTATGAATTTTATTATTTCTAAAATCCCTATATAAGTATTCATTAATACTTGAAGGAAGCATTGAAGAATCAAATGATGGAATGTCTTCAATAAGTTTTTTATCTCTATCAATAATCTTTATTGATATTCCATCTGTACAAATTCCATACATACATTCTTCATTAACTGTCATATATGATTTTAACTGTTCAAATGCATCCTCTATTCCACTACCTAAACTCTTAACTTCAGCAAAAATATATGGTTTTTTTACATTATTCCTATATATAGAGACCACTACATCTACATATCCCTTTCTAGAAAATATTTGAACTGGATACTCTACCTTAATAAGCTCCAAAGGATACTTATATGTTTCAATCAACTCTTTAATAAGCCATTGTCTTACCTTTTCTTCTTTATTATATAAATCAGGAACTTCTTCTTTAAATAAAAACTTATCAAACTCAATACTACTATATGGCTTTATTTTTGAATATTCCTTTAGTCTTAAAAACTTATTTGGAATCTGCTTTAAAAACTTTGAAGGCTCTCTATGATAACTCATATATAAACGTTCTGTTGCTCTAGTCATTCCTACATATAATAGCTTTCTCTCCATAGTTTCGGTATAATTTACATCTCTATTTTCATTTAATGCATATTTATTCGGAATTACTCCTTCTGATACCCCTGCTATAATTACCACTTTAAATTCTAATCCTTTTATTGAATGCATTGTCAATAGCTTTACATCTTGTGTATCAAAATTTATTCCATCAGAATAATAATTACATTTTATTTCTTTACTTAATTCATTATTAATCTGCTCTAAAACCGTTTTTGTTCTTGCAATTATTGCTATATCTCTAAGTTCATAATTTTTAATTAAACTATTCTTAATTAAATTCTTTATATATGTAGCTTCCTGTAAAATATCCGAAAATCCTCTCAATACAGGATAACTCCCCTGTCTATCAATTAATGATGGTTTAACATAATTATCATCACTAACAATATCATTATCATTTTGAATTAGTGCAAAGGCCGCCTCTGCTATTTGTGTAGTTGTTCTATAATTTTTAGCTAAGGAATTGCTCTTTCCTACCATATCAAAGCCAATACTTGCAAAACTCCTACCTTTAATTATCCATGACTTATGGTATATACTTTGAGCAATATCGGCCACAAACAAAATGCTTGAGTACTCTACCTCTTTATTATATAAATTAACAAGAAAATCTAACTGTACTTTAGATAAGTCTTGACTTTCATCTATTATAATATGTGTATATTTTTTTATTCTATGTCTCTTAACATAATCTAGTGCTATTAATGCCTTGTCCTCAAAATCAACTAAATTATCTTTTTCCTTTTCTTTATCATATAACATCATCAATTCAAAAATAGATTGTCTAACCTTAGAATTTTTACTAAGTCTTTGAGGTCCTTCTCCACTATTGTTACTCGATGTTCTACCAATTCTATCAACAGATTGATATACTTCAAGTTCCATATAATTACATGCCTTTATCCATTCTATTTCTTTCATTAAAAAATCAGAATAATACGTATCTAATAATTTAACATCTGGATATAGCTTTTTTAATGAAAATATACATTTATTTATCAATCCTCTTTTTGCCTTTGGCTGTATACTCGATTTTTCTATTCCTTTTTCTTTGTTACTTCTAAGAAAATAAATATGAATAAGTTTATCTATATTTACTATATGTACTTTTTCATTTCTCTTTTTATCATCTTCAAACATACTTACTTGTTTGTTATCATCTATAGACTTAAAAATATGGCTGATATATTGAATCAAACTTTTATTATATGTTACCATTAAAACTTCATCTGTATCATCTATACAATAATTATCAAGTAAAAAGCCAATTCTATTTACTGCTACTGTTGTTTTCCCTGAACCAGCTACCCCTTTAATAAGAGAATGCTTCATATTGGTACTTGTAATTAACTTTTTTTGTTCATAATTTAACTCCATAATATTACCCTCTCACCCTTTAACAATATTTTATCTATTATTAGTATATTAAATAACTATACTTTTATCAATAATTCTAGGTAATGACATATACACTCCATATTAATTGACATTTTATATATGCTAAACTATACTAAAAAAGTATCATTTTAAGTATATTAAGGAAACAATTTTAATTTTTAGGAGGTTTATTTATGAAAAAAATAAAAAACTATATAACTTCTATTTGTTTTTTATTAATCATAATAACTTTTATGATATTAACATTAAAAAACATATATAATTCTTCTAACAAAAACATATCTTCATTTGTAAAAATAACTGAAGACGTACTTCAATCTAATGTTGGTTTGAAAACTAAAATGATTACACTTAATGGTGGCTTTCAAAATTTAATTAATAAGGATTATATCCCCGATGTAAACCCTAGTTATTCTGTTGTAAAGCTAAATAATAGTTATCTTTCTTGGGCATATAAATATGTAGATATGACCTCTCAAATTAATGACACTTTAAAATTTAATTCATTCTTAAATGAAAATAATATAGATTTTTTAATGATACAAATGCCATTTAAAATTGATAAAAACGATAGTAAGCTTCCAAATGGAATTGTGGATTATTCAAATAAAATTGCTGATGAATTTACAAATGCTTTAAAAAATAACTCCATAGATGTGCTTGATTTAAGAGATGAAATTGATAAACAAAATTTAAATCATTATGAATTATTTTTCAAAACTGACCATCATTGGAAACCTGAAGCTGCATTATGGGCCTCTAAGGTAACTGCTGATTATCTAGGACTAGATTCCTCAATATATGAAGCTCAAAATTATGATACAAAAGTATACAAAAACTGGTTTTTAGGTTCTCAAGGTAAACGAGTTGGACCACTATATTGCGAAGTAGATGATATATCACTTATAACACCAAAATTCCCCACTAATTTTACCTTTAAACTTCCACATAAAAATATTTCTAGAACTGGTGAATTTAAAGATGTAATGTTTGACTACTCACTTATTAATAATAAGGACTTATTTAATTTAAATCCTTATGCAGCATATACAGGTGGAGATTTTCCATTAAATATTATTATTAACAATGATAATTCTGATGGAAAAAATGTATTACTAATAAGAGATTCATTTTCCTGTACTTTTGCTCCATTCTTATCTTTATCAACTAAATCGCTTCATATAATAGATTTAAGATACTACGACAATAATCTAAAAGACTACATAACAAACAACAATATAGATTTAGTGATTATGGCTTATAATCCAAGTGCCTATCAAAATAGTATAGAGAAATTTAACAAATTAAATAATTAAGGAGGCAATTATGATTTTTTCATCTACCTATTTTCTTTTTTTATTTTTACCAATAGTATTATTTGTTTATTATGTACCATTAAAAAAGTTTAGAAAGGCTCAAAATGTTTTTTTACTTATTTCAAGTTTACTTTTCTATGCCTTTGGAGAGCCTAAATTTGTTTTTATAATGATCTTCTCAATTTTAATAAACTATATTTTTGGTATATTGATAGATAAATTTCGTAAGGATAAACTAAAATCAAAACTTATTTTATCACTAATGATTTTTTCAAATTTACTAATACTATTCATTTTTAAATATTTAATGTTTAGTCTTGAAATAATAAATAGTGTATTTAATACTAATATAAATATACCTTCTATAGCTCTACCTATAGGCATATCGTTTTTTACTTTCCAAGCTATTTCGTATGTTATTGATGTTTATAGAGAAAAAGGAGCAGTTCAAAAAAATCCACTAAATGTAGGTCTATATATATCATTTTTCCCACAATTAATTGCTGGACCTATTGTTAGATATGAAACAGTCGCTCATGAAATTGAAAATAGAAAAGAAACACTAGATGATTTTACTTCTGGAATAACACGTTTTATGATTGGACTTTCAAAAAAGGTTCTTCTTTCAAATACTTTAGCTATATTAGCCGATTATTCCTTTAATGTTTTTTCAAATCCAAATGATATATATAATACACCATCTGTTTTAATGGCATGGACTGGTGCAATTGCCTATACACTTCAGATATATTTTGATTTTTCTGGATACTCTGATATGGCTATAGGTCTTGGAAAAATGTTTGGTTTCCATTTTAATGAAAACTTTAATTATCCCTATATTTCTCGTTCCGTATCTGAATTTTGGAGAAGATGGCACATCTCACTTGGAACTTGGTTTAAAGATTATGTATATTTTCCACTCGGTGGAAGTAAAGTCTCATCAACCAAAAGATTATTTTTTAACATCTTCATTGTCTGGTTCTTAACTGGATTATGGCATGGTGCAAATTGGACTTTTATATGTTGGGGACTACTATACTTTATATTAATTGGTATTGAAAAAATATTGAAACTTGGGAAAAATACTAATCCATTTGGAATTATATATACCTTAACTTTTGTAATACTTGGCTGGGTACTATTTAGAGCTCCTAATCTTTCATCCGCTATTTATCAAATAAAAGCAATGTTTGGATTTGGCGTAAATACTCTATATGATGAAACAACTCTTTTCTACATAAAAGATAATATTCTGTTCATTTTATTTGGAATAATTTGTTCAACTCCTATTATTCCGTTTGTAAAAAGCAAGTTAAAAAATACTAATTACATATTAGAGATACTTTCTGCTATTATAATAGTCTTATTATTTATTATTTCTATATCATATTTAATAAAGGGCACTTATAATCCTTTCATATACTTTAATTTTTAGTGGAGATAAAAAATTTTAGGTTGCAAATTAATTGCAACCTAAAATTTTTTATTTTCAATTAAGTAGTTTAATACAAATTCGGAATAATTACCTTTTTGATACTTATTAACCAAATTATTAATTACTTGCCTGTCTGCTCTTTTTTCATCTATACCTTGATTAACATTCTTAATAAATTTAATTAAATCATCCTTGTTATATATATATTCTCCCTTTAAAATTTCTAATACATTTTCAAAAGGAAATCCATTCTTTTTTGTATACTCCTCAAAATCATCAAGAGTTATTCCTATAGGTTTATCTAATAATAAATAATCATAATATATTGATGAATAGTCTGTAATAAGAGCATCTGTATCTGATAAAATCTCATATAACTTAACTCCAGACTTTCCAAGCATTTCATCTGTTAAAATAATCAAATTAGATAAAGAGCTTGCCTTGATAATTGAAGTATCCTGTGCAGGATGAAGTTTTAACATTAATACTGTATTATTTTGGACTAAATAATCATTAACTTCCTTTAAAGCCTTTTCATCATAAATTATTGGTATTCCTAGTTTAAAATCAAAATCACTATCAACTCTTCCAGAATTTTTTTGTTTTCTAAACGTAGGCATCCATATAATCACCTTACTACCTTGTTTCAAGTTTAATACTTTATTTATTTTTTCCTTGCTACTAAAAATCAAATCATTTCTAGGATAACCCGATACTAGCATCTGATGCTCTTTCAACTTTAATTGGTCACAATATATAGGAATAAAATATTCTGATGGACACAATGTGAAATCACAATCAGCACCTATCATTTTATATTGTTTTACTGATTTTAATATTGTTCCATGTCCAAGTGCTACAACTACTTGTTCATCTCTACGTTTTTCAATATATTTATTACAAACTATAATATATTTTGAAGTATATAATAACCATAATTTTTTCAACTTATTTATAAAGCTACTTGGATTCCATTCTCGTATATATACATTTTTTATATCAATAGTACTGAACTCTTCTGGTTTTTGAACCAGCCAATAAAACCTATATTTATTATTATATCCCTTCTCAATCATTTTATTAAATAAGGAATATGTATTATCTGATAAATCTGGATTACTTTCAAGTACTACCTTATTTTTTAATGGAATAATATTCATTAACTTTTTCAATATATCTCTAACTCTACTCATATTGTTACCTACACATTTCCTTTTAATTACTTGATTAATTTTAGTTTTCTAAATATTCCTTTTACTAAGCCTTTTTCATATTCATTCATACCATATATCCATAATGTAATAAAATAAACACAAGTACATATTATTGCCTTGGTTATTATTGCAAAATAACTTCCATTAACCCATATTAAATTTAATGTTACACCTAGTACTAAAAATACTATTAAACTTGGAATAAAATGTGATATTTCTTTCCAAAATCTTGGTATATCTATTTTTGCCTTTTTATAATAATACCAATTCATTATGATTCCTTGACCTATTATTGTAGCTATCGCTGTACCTATTGCAGCACCAATTCCTGAAAAAGCCATAGTAAGTGGAATTGATAATCCAATATTTGCAAAAGCAATTATAATATATACTATTGATCTAAATTTATGAATATTTTTAGCTTGAAGTATTGATATTCCTATATTTTGTACTAAAGGAATAAGAGCTGGAATCATTAATATAATTTCTATATAATAGGCATCAGAATAATCTATTCCTCCCCATCTTAATATAAAGTCTTTTCCTACAATAATAAATCCAACTAATACCAATGCAACTATCATAAATTGTATTCTTCCAACTTTTATGAATATGTCAGATATATCCTTATTATAATCTTCATTTTTCTCTTTTTCAGCATTTGCCACAATAATTGATAATTGTGGTAAAAATACTCCATTAATTGCTGTAGAAAACATAATATAATAATTATATAACTGCATAGCAAGTGTATATATTGCAACTGATGTTTTATTTATTAGTATACTTAATATTATATTATCCGTACTTAAATAGATTTTATCAACTAAAATATTTAATAAAATGTAAAATGAATATATACTAATTTCTTTTAATAATGGCTTATTAAATTTATCAAAAATTATTTTTATTTTTAATATTTTAAAGCAATAAACAACATTAAATAGCAATATTCCAATGTTTAAGATAGTTGTTACTATAACAAGTGCCATAGACTTATATCCCATAAATAATAAAGGAACCATTATACATGGCTGTAATAATGCACGAACTATATTAAGTATTTTAGGTACCTTAAATCTCTCATATGCTGTAACTATAGCGGAAAATATACTTAAAGGAAAAGTAACTGCAACATTTATTACCATTACTCTCATTAGATTTTGCATCAAAACCAAATCATTAGCAGAATAATCAGCATTACCACCATAAATTGCTCCTATATTTTGACAAATAATTGTACCTACAACAAAAGCAATTATTCCAATAATTGAATATAAAATTAGAAACATTCCATTTAATCTATATTCTCCATCTTTATCATTATTAGCCCTATATCTTGCTGTATATCTTATTATTGCATTTCCAAAACCACAATCAAGAACTGCTAAATATGCAATAACTGAATCAACTGTACCATACATTCCATATTCTGCTTGCCCAAGCTTATCTCTCAAAAATTTTACATATACAAGACCTAATACACAATTGATTATTATATATACATATGATAAAATTGCTCCACTTTTTCTTTGATTTTCCATTTTTTTCTCCTATATTATCTAATTGATGAAATAAACTTCTTTATAACAAAAAAGCCTTTTATAAATCCATAAGTTTTTTTCTTTACTAATTTACAAAAAATAGATTGCTGTCTAGATACCTCATATGAATTACAGATGCACTCTTCTAATTCTTTTTGAGAAATCCACTTTTTTACTTTTAATTTCTTTTGTTTTTTATCTAAATCACTATAATAAAACAAATCCTGAAATGAATAAAAAATACTATTAATATAGACTTCTCTAACTGTCATTAATTCATCATCACTTACAGAGTGTCTTTTAGCAAATTTAATAACTTCTCCATATAATTTTGTAGCTATTTCAAAACTATCTTCTCGATATTTATGAATCAATGAATTTTCATTAACATAATCATATATATACATTGGCTCATTAACAAATACAACTTTATCACACTCATCTAAATACTTTAAATTAAACAACAAATCTTCTCCAAGTGAAAGCTTTTTATCAAAAAGAGTTTTTATAAGGCTTCTTTTATATAATTTATTACATGGTGAATTTATATAATTTGTTTTATATATCTTAATAAGATTCTTAGCTACCTCATCTTTACTAAAAATTCCTGGCATTATATCCTTAAAAGACTTACCTTCTTCCTTTTGAATAACCATAGAACATATTACTGTATCGGCCTGATTTGTTTCTAATAATTCAACTAGCCTCTCAGACATATTATTTTCAATATAATCATCACTATCTACAAATTGAATATAATATCCACTAGACTTCTCTATTCCAATGTTTCTCGCATCCGATACACCAGAATTTTCTTTATTTATAACAATTATATTGTCACTTTGTTTCTGCAGTTCATAGCATAAACTTAAAGAGTCATCTGTAGAACCATCATTAACTAATATTATTTCTATATTTTTATATGTTTGATTTTGAATACTTCTAACACATCTTTCTATAGTTTTTTCTGCATTATATACAGGTACAATAATAGTAACTTTTCTTGTATTCATTTAATCCTCTACCTTCTTTTGAATTCTTAAAAAATATACTAAATAACCAGTAAATAACCAAAATATAGCTGCACTATAAGTATTAACAAAAAATATATCAAGTAACATAAACGCTGATATTGCTACTAAACACATGACTATAAATGTTATCACTATTCCCTCTTCAAAAACTGCATACTTTTTCATTCTTGCAAAAGCAACCAACTTTAAAATTAAGTATATTATAAATAATAATAAAATTACAGTTCCTAGTATTCCTGTACTTGCTATTACTGCAACATAACCATTATGTGCCTCATATTTAGTTTTTGCTATATAACTGTCTGGATAATTTTTCTCTGCATATTTTATCATATTTCTAGGTGATACTCCGATAAATCTTTTATCACTTGACACTTCAAGTGCACTCTTCCATATTTCAAATCTGTTATTACTTAAATTATCCTCTCTTATATCATCTCTATCTAATTTTATCTCTTCTTCTTCAATTTCTTCCTCACCTAAAATACTTGCCTTAATATACTCTCCACCTTCAGCTAACTTAAGTAGTGGAGCTGGAAGTATAAACATTAATAAAACAACTAATCCGCCAGCTATAATACTTTTTAAAATAGATCTTCGTATATAATTTTTAGCAGAAACATCAACAAGTTTATTACGTGTTTCAAAAAATACTAACATAACAGTTAATATAACTGCTTCTATTATTCCTGTTCTTGAACCTGATAATACTATATATAATGCTTGACAAATTATGTTTGCAGTATATATTCTCTTTAGCCATTTCTTATCACATTTTTTATTTAAATAGTAACAAAATACAATCACAATTAAAGATGTTACTGCTGCAAAATTAGGGTCTGAAAAAATTCCAAACAATCTCGCATCATAAAACCCTTGTCTTCTTGTAAATTCTGAAAAATCTGCTCTATAATGTATCTGAAAAACAAATTGCCATAATGAAATTACTACAGCAACAAACCATATATGACTAGATATTTTCATAATAATATTCATATTTTCATAAGCTTCCTCTTTACTCTTTAAATGAAGCGTAGAAAAAAGCACAAAAAACTGAATAGCAGTCCATACTAACGTTTTTAAATTATCACTTATACCATAAGAGATATTTACTACTGAAGATATTGCACAAGTAACTAAAAATGCCGTCAATAAAATATTAGCTCTACTCTTAAATGGATAAAAATTCGATAAAAAATCAAATATTAATAATAATATTCCTACTATAGCAAAAACATTATATATCAATGCATTGGCAGATATTGATATAATATTTACAAATAAAACAATTCTAGATAACATTAAATATGTTAAGAATGCTATAATATATCCCTTTCTAAATCTATTCAAATAATTTTGATATTTTTTTAAACAATTCACGTTCTCTACCACCTAATTACAATTATTTATGAAATTAACCCACTTCTTTAATATTATATTTTTAGAAAATAATGATATATTGCCATATGACTGTTCAGATAATCTTATTCGCTCTTCTTTACTTGACATACATAAGTCTAATTTTTGATATAGCATTTCTATATCATCTACTGGTATCAAATATCCATCAATACCATCCCTTATAATGTCTCTCGGTCCTGTCAGGCAATCAAAACTAATTATAGGTAGTTTCTTTGATTTTGCTTCAAGAAGAACCATTGGCAAACCTTCACTGTATGATGTTAATACAAAAATACTGTAGTCTTTGTATCTATCATATATATCATTTACCTTCCCCTTTAATATGACAAAATTCTGTAATTCATTCTGTTTAATTTGTTTCTCTAACTCATCAATATAAGATTGTTCACCACCGCCATAAATATGCCACTGCCAATCATTATACTTTTCTTTTAATCTTTTTGAAACTTTTATTACATTTTCTATCCCTTTAACCTTCTCAAGTCTTGCAACTGTAATAATTTGCTTTGATTCTATATTATATTTCACATCATCTGAAAATAGAGACTCATCCATCCAATTATAAATATACTCTACTTTATTTTCCTTCAAATGATATTTTTTTATGTAGGATTCTTTATCCATTTTTGTTAATGTTATGATTTTATTTCCAAATTTTGCACCTAGATATCTACAAAATCTTTGACTTCTATCATTTCCAAAGCTATTTAAACAGTTCATATGTTCACACGATACTGCTTTGCAATGTATTCCTTTAGTGGCTGGTATTACAAATGGATTTATACTAACTCCAACCGAAAAAGCTATATCTATTTGATTTTGCTTTAAATATTTTCTAAGTCTTGGCACACCCTTAAGTAAAAGTTCCCTAATTCTACCTTCACCTTTAATAAGTACCTTATATTTGACATTAGCATTTAATTTATAAAAAGTATCCTCTTTTTCACTACATATACTAACGACATGAACTTCATATATATCTGCAAGAGCATTAGCAAGGTTAGCACAAACTCTTGCACCTCCACTTGCATCTTGCATATCTTGCTTTACAAAACAAATCTTTTTCATTATGCTACCTCATTATAATCTCCACTCAAAAACAGTTTTAAACGGAGTATTCAAATCTGTTTGGAACACTCTATGTATATCTTCAATTGAAGATACTGGTTTATCCTTATATATTATTAATTGAAGTCTCTTTTGAAACTTTTCATTTTTCATAAGCTCTGCAGCTTCTTCAAAATCCCTTATTCCAGAACGACTATTTCCAACTATCGTAAGTCCCTTTTCAAGAGTATCACGAGTGTTTATTGCTACTTTATTCTCACTTACACCCATAAGCATAACCGAACCTTGTGGATTAATATATTTTATTATGTCATCTATTGCATAATAGCTACCTTCACCCCCACAACATTCAAATGCATGATCTATATGAAAATCTTCTGGAATACTATCTGCATTATAAGTTTTATCTACAAAGGAGAAATAAGATAACTTTCTTGTATCTCTTCCAATAACAACTATTTTACTATTTGGAAACTTACTCTTTAATATACAGCTAACAACAAATGATAGACTTCCATCTCCCCATATTCCAATAACATCTCTTTGACTGTGCGCAATAAGGTCAAAACGAATACTTGCATGCACACCTACTGATACAAATTCAGTAATGGCTGCAACTTCTCTAGGCACTCCATCAAGTGAAACGATTCTATCTTCTGACATCTCAACATATTCTCTTAAAAATCCATCGTATCCACTAGATAAAAAATATGAACCCTTTCTGTAATTTTCAAAAATAACATCACTTTGAGTTGTCGGAGTATTCGGAATCATTGCAACTAATTCTCCACTTTTAAACTTTCCTGTTGGATCATATACGACTTCTCCACAACATTCATGAATAAGTGCCATTGGTAGCTTCTTTCTAAGTACTGTCTGATCTCTTTTACCTAAATAATATCTTTGATCCGCATGACAAATTGCCATATACTTTGGTTTAATTACTACCTTATCTCGAAATTCTATATCATCATATTTTATTGAAAAAACCTGCGGGCTTACAAGTTGATAAACATAATTAATCAATCTTATCTCCTCCAACCATTGCTTGAGCAATCTTATAATCACTTACAGTTGTTATTTTCATATTAGATATTTCGCCTTCAACTAAATGTACATTAGTGTTTCTAACCAAACAAATCTTACATGCATCTGTAAGAATTTCTTTTTCATCCTCTGATAAATCATTATATAAATCTTTTAATAATTTTATTTTAAAACTTTGAGGCGTTTGCCCTTGATACATCTTTCTTCTATCTGGAATATCTGAAATTATTTTACCATCTTCACTCATAACTATAGTATCTATTGCACCCACAACAGTATCTACAGCATCATATTTAACAACAGCTTCAATATTTTCATTTAATATTCTTGATGTAACAAAAGGTCTTACAGAATCATGAGTAATAATATAATTATCTTCACTTACTCCATATTCTTCCTCAATTTTATCGATAATATTCATAATTGTAGTATTTCTATCTCCACCACCTGCAACAATTATAATATCATCTTTTCTTACTTTAATAAACTTTTCAATTAAATCTTCCATGTGTAAAAGCCAGCTTGGGTGAACTCCTATATATATCTTATCCATCTTTGAACAAAGCATAAACTTCTCTAAAGTATGAATTATTATAGGTTTATCTCCTAAAGGTAAAAATTGTTTAGGCATATCTGCTATGTTCATTCTTGAACCCACTCCGCCTGCTAAAATTGCTCCAAATATCATTTTTCTTCCTCCACACAAAAATATTTTCCTTTATAAATCTTATAACTATTATCTAAATCTAAAAATTTACTATCATGATGTGCCACTTGCTTTTCCTTAGGTGGTAATGTCATATAATCACCAAAGGCTATCTTTAAATATGTATCATATCCTACAGGAATAGGCATCATAACACCTTCAAACTCTTTATATACGGCACTTTCAAAAGCTTCCTTTGGATATCTATTTTTCATATAACCAGGTCCTGCACAAAGCTCTGTTATACTATCACAATCTTCAATTTTGTATTTTGACATCTTTCTCTCAGCCATCTTCCAAAGCTTATATTTAAGCTTTCTTCCAGGAACTATAGTTAATGCTATCTTACTTCCTACTCTCATAAGTTTTCCATGTTTTTCTGGAATGAACTGTGTACAAAATAAAGAATATATAAGCGCCCACATTACTTGGAATTTACGCTGCATCTTTCCCTTTGGATAACCATCAATAGGAAAAACATCCATTGCTACTCCATGACAAATATCAAATTTATCTTGATATGGCTTTATTTGAGTTGTACTTGAATCCCTTATAGTTACAAATGAATTATGATCAATATGGTTTTCATCTGCTTTTTCTAAAATATATTTAGAATTATCCTCTTCCTTCCATAATTTAACCATCTTTTCATAATCATCTCTTGGCATAAAAAAATCCAAATCATCATCCCATGGTATAAACCCCTTATGACGAATAGCACCGATGCACCCTCCACCACAAAAATAACATAGAAGATTATGTTTTTTACAAAACTCAACAAAGTATATTCCTATCTCTAAAGATTTCTTTTGAATATTTTTTAATTCTTCTGCGGTATAACTACTCATTATATATATCCTCACTTTTAAAAAAATACTATATTATATTCTACCACTTTTATAATATTTAATCATTACTTTTTTATAAAATATCATTTTTAATAAAAATAATAATTTTTCATGCTATAATTATTTAAGGTAGGTGATTTAATATATGAAAAATAAAAAATTAATCTTATTATTTATATGCTTTATATGCTTTAGTTTTATTAGTTGCTCATCATCTGATTCAAACTCTAACAATGAATTACTTGAAATTAATACTCCTTCAATTGCATCAATCAATAATTCACTTGGCAATGATGGTATGTCTGATGTAAATGTTAAATTGATAAAAATTATACGTGGTGATGAAGCACAAGCACTAGTTGATAAGTTTAATCAAAACAGTTCTTTAAAAATAAATCTATCCTATATGAATAAAAATGACTTAGAATTTGGAATATGTGATATAGAACTAACCATTCCAAATGACCTAAACGTACCAGAAGAAGGAATAAGTCCTATATTAGATGTAAAAATCACAGGCTCTAATAAAGAAGATTTAGTTTATAACAAATTTAAATATCCTGACCTTCCAGGTACCTTTATTTCTAATTTTTCTAATGTCAAAAATGGTGAAACTGTAACTTGTTCTTATGCTTTTACAATTCCAAAAAATTGCAAGGACTATGCTATTGCTATTGGAAATGAATATTTCAAACGTATTTTTTATAAAGGATTATAAATAACGAGGCTAGATAATAGCCTCATCCTTTAATATATCAAATACTTCTAAAGCGACCGATATATCTTCTATGTACTCCTCCTCATAATTAGAAGCTTTAAATTCTTTTAAATTTTCTACAAACGTTAATTCGTCTGTGTAATTTCCTTCAAATCTAGGTATTGTTTCTCCCTCTATTGAAATTTTCATACCTTGATTCATTTCGATTTCAACCATTCTATTTTCTGCCTTTAGTTTAATCAAAATAATTTCTATTTTATCATTAAAATACTTCTGAACCTCATCAATATTTTGTTTTTCTCCTATCAAAGCACATGCAAAATATTTTTCACCTAAATCAGACTTAAATTTTAATTCCACTCCATCAATAATGTCATCTTCTAAATTTTCTCTAAGAAAAACTCCAATATTGTATTGCTCCTTTATATTATTTAGTTCATACACTATTCCTCTATATTTAATCCAATCTCTATTAGTTGCATTTTTTAGGTCCTTACCATCAATTACTGCAACCTCGCCATAGTCTATGCTAATTTTCAATTCATTAAATCTAATTCTATATAAATTCCCATATTCCTGCGCTTTATTCTTCAAGGTACCAAATATAAGCTTAGAATAATCCTCATCTAGAAGCACTTCATATTTTATTTTGCACGACTTTTCTACAATCTCTTGTCGTATTTTCTTATACTTTTGTCTATATTTTATCTGATTTACATTATTAATTCTATTTTCAGGATTACATTCATCAAATCCTATCCCAATCCCATTTATTAAAAATAAAATTATAAAGAATAAATCTATAATTATTATCCAAAGCATAGCTTTTGAAAATATATAACACAATATTATTCCTATGATTAGTAAAGCTAATACTATAACTCCAGTTTTAATAATTGGTCTAAAATCTATTTTATTATTAACATCATACTGTTTTTTTCTTTCTTCATAAGATAACTCTTCTAAAGAAACAAGTTCTTTTTTTTTATTTATCCATTCACTTTTTAAATAATATTCCCTAATTTTTTTTATATATTCTTCCATTATAATAATTACCTTTTTGATAATTTATCCATATCTTTCTTTGTAGCTATAACAAATAGATGCTCATCTTCTGTAAAGATATGGTCTGGAGAAAATGAATAATGAGTACTTTCTCCTTTTTTTATACCAATAACATTTAAATTATGTTTAGCTCTAACATTAATCTCTCTAATACTCTTTCCTATCCAATCCTTGTATACAGATATTTCATACATTGAATATTCATCATTTAGCTCACGGTATTCAAATATATCATCTCGAGTAAATTTTATTGTTAATCTTTTAGCAACTTCCTCATCTACATAAATAACCTCAGAAGCTCCAGCACTCTTTAAAAACTTGGCTTGAACGCTTCTATTTGCTTTACTAATTATACATTTAGCATTATTACTGTATAAAAGATCAGTTATTACTAGGCTATTTTGAAAATTAGAGCCTATGCATACAAAGCACAAATCAAAATTTTGAACCCCTATACTTTTAATTACATCTTCATTTGTACAATCAGCAATATGTGTACTTGTAACAATTGACTTAACATCCTCAAGTACTTCCTCTTTCATATCAATTGCCATCACTTGATTTCCATATTCAACCATTTGTTTGCATAACTGATGACCAAATTTCCCCAATCCAATTATTAATACATTTTTCATAACACTCACCTATCCTATAATAACTTTTTCTGTTGGATTTTGTATTAAAGGCACACCTTTCTTTTCAGTAAAAGATATTGCAAAAGTTAAACTTCCAAGTCTACCACAATACATAAGTATAATAATAATTATTTTCGACACCATACATAATTCTCTAGTGATACCTGTTGACATTCCAACTGTACCTACTGCTGATGAAACTTCAAAAATAATATCTTCAACTCTTAACTCTGGCTGAAGAGCACATATAGTAATTGTTGCTATGATAACTAAACTAAAACTTATTGAAAATACATTAAAAGCTTTTTTTATTGAGCCATCATCAAGCCTTCTATTAAATATATTAGCTCCTCTTTTTCCTCTAATATTAGACCATACACACACTAAAATAACCACAATAGTGACAGTTTTAACTCCACCTGCTGTTGATCCAGGACTTCCACCAATAAACATTAAAATAGAATTAAATAATTTACTTGCTACCGTTAATGAACCTGTATCAATTGTATTAAAACCAGCAGTTCTTGCTGTGACTGAGCTAAATGTTGAAGTTAAAATAGTATCCTTTAGGGACATATCTTGCATTAAATTATTTCTTTCAAACAAATAAAACATAATACTTCCGCCAACTATTAAAACTAATGTCATAACAATAACAATCTTTGTATGTAACATATATTTCTTAAACTTAAACTTATTAACTGTAAGGTCATCCCATACCACAAATCCTAGGCCTCCTATAATTATTAATAAGCTTATTGTAATATTTACTAGTATATCACCAGAATATCTTGTTAGCGAGATATACTCTCCATTTATCCCCATAAGATCAAAACCGCCATTACAAAAAGCAGATACTGAATGAAATATACTGTAGTAAATACCTCGAGTAACACCGAACTCAGGAATATATCTTATAGAAAGTAAAATAGCACCACTTCCTTCAATCAAAAAAGTACCCCAAACTATTTTCTTAACTAATTTTAATATACCACTTAATTTCAATGTGTTAATACTTTCCTGAAGCATACCTCTTTGACTTAGAGATACCTTTCTTCTAAGAAACATTGTTAATCTTACACCAATAGTAAAGAAACCTAATCCTCCAATTTGTATTAAGCATAAAATTACAATCTGACCAAAAACACTCCAATGTGTAAAAGTATCAAATACAACTAATCCTGTAACACATGTTGCACTAGTTGATGTAAATAATGCTGACAAAAAGTCTGTAACTTCATTATTTTTGGATGATATTGGTAGCATCAAAATAAAAGCACCAATCAAAATAATACCAAAAAATCCCAATGCCATAATCTGCGCTTGAGACAGACTTTTCTTTTTTATTCGATCCATATACTTATCTCCTTATAATCAAACTTTAAATCACTACTTCATACTATTATATATCCTTTACCTTATGTTGTAAATTTAATTATTTCTACATAATGACAAAGCTTATTAATTATTGTATACTTATTTATATGGTATAAACTTATTTAAATATAAACTAAACTGAGGGGGACTTTTTTTGGCTATTAATAATGTTAACCTATCAAATGAAGCTATAGCTCAATTTTTATATTCTATAGCTGACAAAACAAATAGTAATTCAGAAATGGATTTAGCATTTTCAGAAATTTTAGCAAGTGCAATAAAAGATTCAGATTCTGATTCAAATCAAACAACAAATTCAAATAATTATATACATACTGCTACTGGAACAGTACTTCAAGACTTGCCTCTAATACTAAACGGAAGAGCATACTATAATAAAGCATCATATAACAATTTGAATAATTATACATATATTCCAGTTTCTAATATTGATACTACCTCTATAGATAACCTTGATGTATCTTATGCAAAGTATGTTGACTGTTCTAATAATGTGGACCGTGCTACTATGAATAGAATACAATCAGCTGCAAGTAATGCAGCTAAAAAATATGGCGTAGATAGCAACCTTATTCTTGCTATTATAAATCACGAATCAGGATACCAGCCTAATGCACAAAATCCTAACTCTGATGCCCAAGGTCTTATGCAAGTATTAAAAAGATATCAAGCAGCCTTTGGAATAACAGATGGATTTAATATAGAACAAAACATAGACGGTGGAACTAGAATATTAAAAACATGTATTGATACATATAACGGAGATATAGGTATGGGATTAATTGCCTATGCTGGTGGTTCCGGTGTTATGAAAAGTCGTGGTGTAAATTCTTTTTCAGATTTATACAAAATGCCAAATGAAGCTAAAAAAGCTGTTCCTGAAATAATCGCAGGATATCAAGCTTTAAAGAGAAAGAACAGTTAAAAAAAATACCATCAAGAAATTTTACTTGATGGTATTTTATATTTTATTTAGTTTTTAATAACTTCTTTCTATTATCTTCATCATATTTGAATGTATCTTTTGCAAGAACATTACTAAGTGCAATTAATCCAATTAAGTTTGGAATTGCCATTAGTCCGTTTGCAATATCAGAAAAACTCCATACTGCCTCTAAAGATGTGGTTGCTCCAACAAATGCAACAATTGCAAAAATTCCTCTATAAATATAACAATAAATTGGTTTCTTAAATAAATATTCTAATGCTTTTTCTCCATTATATTCCCAACCTAATATCGTTGAAAAAGCAAACATAACAAGTCCTATAGTAACGATATATCCACCTATTGGTCCTATTACTGATTCAAATGCACTAATTGTTAATTTTGCTCCAACTAGTAATTCTCCATTTGCATCAACACTTCCAAGCATACCTGAGCTTGCAATTACAAGACCTGTCATTGTACATACAATTATAGTATCAATAAACGTTCCACACATATTTATGTAACCTTGTTTTATATGATCATTAGTCTTAGCTGCTGGTGCTGTTATTGCTGCTGATCCAAGACCCGCCTCATTTGAAAATACCCCTCTTGCAACTCCATATCGCATTGATTGCAAAATAGTAACAGTTATAACTCCTGTTACACCTCCTGATACGGCTTGAGGATTAAAAGCCATCGTAAAAATTTGGGATATTCCACTTGGAATATTTTCATAATTTATAATAATAACAACTAATGCAGAAATTATATAAAAACCTGCCATTATTGGCACCAAAAAGCTTGAAACTTTTGATATTGACTTAATTCCTCCAATAATAATAACAATTACCAATATCGAAAGTACTATTCCTGTTATGTATACTGATACTCCAAACTTTTCCTCTACTGAACTTGATATTGAATTTCCTTGTGCCATATTACCTATACCAAATGAAGCAAATACAGTAAAAATAGCAAATAATGCTGCAAGAACTGTTCCTACTTTCTTAATTGGAAATGCCCTTTTTAATGTGTACATTGGACCTCCGGCCATTTCTCCTTTATCATTGACTGTCCTATATTTAATAGCTAGTGCACACTCTGCAAACTTTGTTGTTATACCAAAAAATGCTGCAATCCACATCCAAACCAGAGCACCTGGTCCACCTTGAACCATAGCTGTTGCTACACCAACTATGTTTCCAGTCCCAATAGTTGAAGCTAATGCAGTCATAAGAGCTGCAAATGGCGAAACATCACCTTCATGTCCTCCAGCCTTTCTTGACTCACTACTAAAAACACTCTTAAGAGCTGAAAATAAATTTCTAATTGGTAAAAACTTCAATCTGATTGTTAAAAATATTCCAGTTCCAACCAATAATACTAATGTTATTGGTCCCCATACAATTTCATCAATTGCATTTAATATATTCAATTTTCCTCCTCCTTTATTTGCATAAGATTCACTTAACTAGGTTATTCTATCAAAATTCAACATATTATTCAATAATTCGCACCTCTAAGCTCTAAATTACTTTATTTATTAAGTGAATCATACCATAAACCATCATAATCAAAAATGCTGACAAACTTTTTATCATTAAAGCAATAGTTAAAAAACAAACTATTGGTAAAAATTCAATTAAAAATCTATCTCTAGCGGGTCTTCTACTTTTTCTTCTAAATGAAAAGCCTCCCACAAAAAATTTAATCCATAAACAATAATAGATAAATATACAAGCACCTAATATATAAAATTTATTATCCATATTCCATAATTCAATATCCTTTGCAAAAAACAATATAATAAACATATATACACTCTTTAATATAATTTCAATTATGTACACTAGTTTTCTTTTTTTATACTTACCTTTAATAGTCCTTGATTTAAAAAATAAACATATTATCTCAGGTAAAAAAATAATCATAACTATTTTAAATACTTCTATTGAAAACTTCATATTCACTCACCATTATTTATAATATACGCTGACCATTAATTAAAAGCTGAAATTTTAAATTTAGTTTTTCTGCTGCTTTTCTGCAAAGTATCATTCTATCAATAAATATTTCAAAATAATCCATAACAGCACAGACACTTGTATCTATTTCTAAAGTTAATTTAATATAATCATCCTTAACAACTTCTATTTTAGATTTTTTAACCGAATAATTTACTCTATCATGAATATCAAATGTAGAAAAATCTCTATTTCTTACACGTGTATATCTAACATCAGTCTTATCAGCCAAAATCAAGGCTGCTGCCACTGCATTTACTGGATATGCAGTACTTTCATCATGATTTCCAATGGCTGTAATTATAGTAGATATATCTTCTGCATCTGCTCCTAATCTATCTAATATTCTAAATGCCATTACAGCTCCGCTTTGTGCATGATCTATTCTATTTACAACATTCCCAATATCATGAAGATATCCTGCAATCTTTGCAAGTTCAATCTCTCTTTCGCTATAACCTAATTCCTTTAATATATAGCTTGCACTTTCTGCCACCTTAATTACATGTGTAAAACTATGTTCTGTATATCCTAATTCTTTTAATGACTCATCAGCTTTTTGTATGTATATCTTTATCTCTTTATCCTCTAATACATTTTGAAAATTAATATTCATTACTCAAGCCTCCTTATATTATAAAAAAAACCTCAATTTAAATTATAGAGGTTTTTAATTATCTATTCTATATATTTTTTATGCGGTTTTAAGGTATACATAAAAAGCATTCCCAAAATTCCACAAGATATTATTTCACCAATACCAACTGTTATCATAAAGTATCCTATTGAACCTTCAAATGCATATACATAAGAAAGTATAAAAGGAACAATTATTGTATTACTGAGAATAGGTGGTATTGCTGCTAATTTTTCCTTATTTCTTAAGCAATATGTACCAATAGCTCCTATAAGTGTCGCAATGCTTCCAAAAACTACATCCAAAGGTGCACATCCAGTTAAAATGTTGGATAGAACACATCCTACAGTAAGTCCTGGAATAGCTGCTGATGTAAATACAGGAAGTATTGTAAGAATTTCAGATAGTCTTACCTGTATAACTCCATTTGCTAACCCTATAACATTAGCTAAGTAAGTAAGTATTATGTATAAAGCTGCTATTATTGCACTTTTTACTATAAATTTTGTATTATTCATTTTTATTCTCCTTTAGTTTTATTTTATGTGAGGAAGGTCTCGAACTCACAGGTAATTTAAATCACTTTAAATTATACCATTTAATTGTAATACAAATAAGACACATGTTGCAAGTAATATTAATGAAATAATAATTATTGCTCTACTGCTTGCCTTAGATGTTAAATTCTCTTTTGACTTTTCAATTAAATTTGTCTTTCTTAATGCCTTTACTATAGGTTTATATATTAACATTGTAATTGCAGAGTTAATTCCACACTTTAATAAATTAAATGGTAATAATATTGGTAGAATCATATCTACAACTGCCTGTCTTGGCATTCCCATATAAATTGGTGTTAATAGATAATTCCAAAGTATCATTACAGCAGTCATAACAAGACTTCCAACTAATAATCCAATAACAGCACCAACAATTGTATGCTTTTTCTTATATATATAACTTGCAATACATGCAAATGATGCAGTAGATAAAATATTCATAATTAATCCAATTACACCAGTATCACTAACAGTAAACATTTCTATTGTTCCTACAATTACACTGCTTACAAATGCTGAAAAAGGTCCTAAAATAAATCCTGCAATTGTAATAACAACATCCTTAGGGTCGTAAGTTAAAAATCCAAACATTTTTATTCTTACAACAAACATAACTGCATATGCGATAGCACAAACCATTGCTACCATAGTCAATTTTTTAGTTCTCGAATTCATAATCCATTCTCCTTTTTAATAAAAAATAAAACCCAAAGTACATATACTTCGGGTGATATAAATATACAAAAACTCAATAAAAAGCATATATCATCTGCAGTTTTATTTTACATTAATGCTTTTTCTCTGTCAATAATCATACTAATTTAACTAATGATTCTATTTCATAAATCCAATAATTATTTTCATCTTCTAATGCTTTAGAATCAATTTTTCTTAATTCATCTTCAAAATTTTCTATTTGTTGCATATTTACTTTATATAAGGATGTATCACTATCATAGTTCATTTTTATACCAATCTGCATGCTTTCTATTAACATTTTAAGACTACTATTAACAAAAGTAATTATTTTATTCTTTTCACTATAAATATATACCTCTCCTAAACTATTTAAAACTAATTTATTATGAAATATATCTCTTCCAATTATATAATACTCCTCATCTTTAATTTTAATTTCTTCTAAAGCTCCCTCTTCTTCAGATAAAAATATAAAATCACAATAATTATTATTAGGAATACTTAATTCTGCTATCCCCTTAATAGCCTCCTCAGTAATTTTTTTTGTTTCTAACACTTTCTCTGAATACTTTATTACTTTACTTTCCATAATAACCCCTCCTCTTTTACTTAATAATACCACTCTATTTTTAAAAAATTTGACTTATTATGGAAGTAAGTAATATTTTTTTATCTAC
This sequence comes from Clostridium sp., assembly GCA_022767515.1. Lineage (GTDB taxonomy): Bacteria > Bacillota > Clostridia > Clostridiales > Clostridiaceae > Clostridium. The sequence continues at coordinate 22,837 of JALENK010000004.1, read as the reverse complement.
TTTTTTTTATTAATTTATACAAAAAACCTTCTTTATCACTTTATTACAATTAATACTTACTTTATAAAACTAAAAAATATACTACTAATGAAAAGACTCCAATAAGAATTAAGACTATAGAGACCACTATATTATTTTTTTCCCCATCTGCATAACAATCACTTGGGTCTTCCTGATTATAAAATACAGTAATTTCATCTCCAATATCTTCATTAATTTCAAAACTTCCATTCTTTCTTGTTTTTATTATTTTATTACCTTCTATCTCAAATTCATATTCTGAATAATAAATATTACCGTCCTCACTTTCTTCAACATTTATATCTACAACCTTTGCTTTAATTTTTTGACTACATCTAAAGTTTATTTGTTTAGATACTATTAATGTAATTAATCCAACCACAGAGAATATAACTCCAACTGTTAATGCAATCATCATACTAATTGACATTGAATCCATACATATCCACCCTTATAATAAAATGGAATGGTACATTTTAAATACCACTCCATTAATATTCTAATATTTTATAAATTATCTAAGCTTTGCTTAAGATCAGCAATAATATCTTCAACATTTTCAAGACCAACAGATACTCTTATCATTCCTGGGTTAATTCCTGCTGCAACCAATTGTTCATCTGTTAATTGTCTATGAGTTTCACTAGCTGGGTGTAATACACATGTTCTAATATCAGCAACATGCACTTCATTACATGCAAGCTTTAATCCATCCATAAACTTAATAGCTGTCTGCTTTCCACCTTTAATAACAATAGTTACTACTCCACTTCCACCTTTTAAATATTTTTTTGCTAATTCTATATCTGGATTGCTATCTAAAAATGGGTAAGTTACACTTTCAATCTTATCTGATGATTGTAAAAATTCTGCTACTTTTTTAGCATTTTCACAATATTGTCTCATTCTAAGAGGTAAAGTTTCAAGTCCCATATTCAAATAAAAGGCTGACTGAGCTGCTGGATACGCTCCTAAATCTCTCATCCATTGCATTCTAGCTTTAATTATATATGCCATCTTACCAAAAGCCTCAGTATATACTATTCCATGATAAGATTCATCTGGCTCTGTAAACTCTTTAAAGTTTCCATTAGTCCAATCAAAGTTACCACTATCTACTATTACTCCTCCACCTTGAACAGCATGTCCATCCATATACTTTGTAGTAGAGTGTATTACTATATCTGCACCAAATTCAAATGGCTTACAAAGAATTGGTGTAGCAAAAGTGTTATCTATTATAAGCGGAACACCTTTTTTATGTGCTATTCTTGCTAATTTTTCGATATCACAAACATTTAATGCTGGATTTGCTATTGTTTCACCAAAAACTGCTTTTGTATTTGGCTTAAATGCTTTTAGAATTTCTTCTTCTGAAGCTTTTTCATCAACAAATATACATTCAATTCCTAATTTCTTTAAAGTAACTGCAAATAAATTAACAGTCCCTCCGTATATTGTTGTTGTACTAATAAAGCTATCTCCTGCACTACAAAGATTTATAATTGATATAAATGAAGCAGCTTGACCAGAAGTTGTACACATTGCTCCAACTCCCCCTTCAAGCTCTGCTATCTTCTTTTCAACTGCATCTACTGTAGGATTTGCAAATCTTGAATACATACATTCAGTTGGCATATTAAATAATTCTCCAATATGTTCAGTTGAATCAAATCTATATGTAGTACTTTGTATTATAGGAATTGTACCTGGTTCTCCATTCTTAGGAGTATATCCTGCATGCAAACATTTTGTTTCGTCTCTCATTATTTTCCCTCCAAAATTATTTATTATAATAACCAAAAACATTATATCATAATAAACTACATTTTTATACAAAAATGATAATACACATACGTTATTACTATGAATAATAACATTCTTTTGAACAATTTCCTTTAATAACCTTTTTTATATACTCCTCTTTATTATTTGAAGTTTCTAAAATTGTTAATGCATGCTTTAATCCTTCTACATCCTGTATCATAGCATCCAAAAAATTTCCTCTTCCAACAACCTTTAAATGAGTAACTCCCGCTTCTTTTAATTCCATTAAGTTACATAGCCCACAACCACTCTTACCTAAAATATATCCTTCTTCTAACTTTTTTTCCTTTTGTTTTAGCTTATCTTCATTATCAAAACCAGTAACAATATACGGAAGCTTACAAATATGCTCAAGTTCATCACAATGAAGAGAATTACAATATGCTCCAGTAAAATGACACCTTTCATTTAAAATAAATGCTTCATACTCTAATTTTTTTGAATTTTCTTTAATACAAGACTTCATATCTTGTATTGTATTCTTTCTATGAAAAATATATCTAGATATATCAAATTGATTAAAAAAATTCATAGATAAATTATTTAACTCTGAGCATTCTCCACTAAGTTCTATAAAACAATTAATATTATTCTTTTTAAGATATAATATTAATCCTATATCTGCAATAATAAATCTATTAAAGCCTATATCAATAAGTCTGCCTATAATATCAGTAATAAAAGGATATTGTTCTTCTAAATAATATAAAGAATTAAATGCAATACTTACTGGAACTTTATACTTTTCAACCATCTTTTTTAATATCTTCATATCAACATAAGATGAAATCTGAATGTTGTAATATAAAACTTCTCTTCTATTTAAAGGAATTATATTCCCATACCTATTATTCCATTCAAATGGAACAAAACCACAAAATACTTCATCTGCACCAGCTTCAACCATTGGAATATACTCTTCAATCCCACCAATACCAGCTACTATTTTCATTTTACTTATCTCCACTACATAAAATTTAAAACTATTCTATCTATTCCATTATTAATATAATAATTAAACAAATCATTATCTATTAATATATTTTTATCAAAACCAAATAAAGAATTATATATTCCAAAAAGACTTAAATGCTTAGGATACAAAAATGCATATCTATTACAATAAAGTGGACAATTATTAACTAGGCTTTGCTTACCCCTATAATAATTATTACATGAAGCATACAATGTACAATATTGAGATGTATTAGTCTGATAAAAAGGTAACTGCAAGCTATGACTCCCTATTGGAAGTTTGATTTTATATCCTACTGACTCAAACTCAAATCTATTAATATTTAAACTACCTAAGTAATCAATAAAAAATTGTGAATTCAAATTATTTATTTCAAAAAGTTCTCTTTTATTATCTGAGAGATTTTTATATACCATTCTAGGATCTTTTTTTCTCTTATTTAAAAGTATTCCCAAATTAAAATCAAAATATTCATTTTTCATATCAAAAAGTTTAATAATTCCCCAGTCATTAACTACTATCTCTATTTTTATTTTATTCTCTTTGCAAAATAAATACACTTCCTCTATAATAGTCTTCGTTTTTTCAATAAACTCTTCTCTTAGATATGTAAAAGCTAAAGTTATATCTAGCTTTTCTTTACAAGCCTTCATTAATAATTTCTTTAAAAGTTCTAGATTAGGAAAAAGATTATGACAAAATTCATTACCTATATATAATCTTGAAATATTCTTTTTAGATAAAAAATGCTCTTCAAGATAATTATTTTCAAAATACCACTTAGAAAAAGATTCTATATCTCTTTTTAAATACTCATTATATAAAGTATAATTATCCAATTTTACAGCTAAAGAAAATTTATCACAGAAAAAATCAAGATTTTTTATATTTTTTAATAAATCCTTCTTTTGCTTACTATAACTTTCATAAAAATCATAATCCTTTTCTGCTTTATAGCCTACCATCTCCATGGAAAATTCATTATCTATTCCTTCAGTTTTAAGTCTTATGTAATTTAAATAATCCTTAGTTATTCTTCTTACTAAGTTTCTATATTCATCATCATCAATATAAAATTTACCTTCAGTATAAAATTTACTTTTTAAAAAATTATTAATTTGAAATTTAGTAATTTCTACCTCTTCATAAGTATCCCTATCAAAATTATAAAACTTAAGCCTAAAACTAAAAATCTCACTTACTTCTTCTAACATTCTAAGTGTTATGCTTCTTGGTGAAAGCTTTAATATTCTAAGTTCTTCATTGTTAATAAAACAAGTAACCAAACCATTTGGTAATAACTCTACTTCTTCTAACTCCAAACAATTACTCTCCTAACATTATTTTTGATTTAAAAAATTAACAATCATCTCATTTGTCAAAGAAAGGTCATTTGATTTTACATCTAATTCTTCCCTTGATTTCCACTCTGCTACACACAACTCTGATTCATCCATCTTAATTTCATCAGAGCCATCTAATTCGCAATAAAATCCTACAAGTAAAGTATCTGTAAAAGACCATGGTTGATTTTTATAATAAGTTATATTTTTAACCTTTATTCCTACTTCCTCCATTACTTCTCTTCTTACTGTTTCCTCAAGAGTTTCTCCTATTTCAACAAAACCTGCAACAAGTGCATACTTCCCTTTTTCTTTTCCTGCATATTTAGTTACAAGAATTTTATCTTTATTTATAATTCCTACAATAACTGCAGGAGATATTTTAGGATATATTATATTTTTGCACTCAGGACATTTTAATGCTCTTTCAACCTTTGACTTAATTAGAGGTTTTGAACATCTTCCACAATATCTATTATTTCTATACCAGTTATTAAGCTGAGTAGCTGTAATACCTGCAAATGCTAGATATTTAGGTCCCCTTTCTCTAAATATCTGCTTATTTTCATAACTATATCCCTCTAATTCTACTCTTTCATCTATTTCTGCAAGAAAATATTTCTCATCATTTATTGAAAATAAATATGTAAATTCTATATTCCTATCCTTAACTTGAGAATACTTTGGATACTCAAGCTTTTCGCCTTCCTTAATTAAAACACAATCACTATTAACAAATACTACTGTATCATTATCCTTTATTTGTTGATAACTATAATTGTTTCTGTAAATATTGGGTTTTATATCCTGTATCATTATTACACCTCCATATAAAATAATTATATATTAATAAAATTTTATATTCAAATTTTAATATTTGACATATTACTGACACAATTAAAACATATAATAAAGTTGTAAATTGGTGTAAACCATTTACCCCTAAAACCTTATAACCTTAATCAATAAGAAAAGAACCTATTCCCCACAATATAGGTTCTTTTCGTTTTATTTGTAAAACCATTATAAATATGCTACAATTCTATTAGTTTTTATTATTTATGGAAAGGAGCATATTAAATGCATAACTTTACTGTTTCACTATGTATTGTTGCATATAATGAAGAGGATTATCTGTCATTCTTATTTGAAAATATCTTAAAACAAACATATCCAAAATCACTTACTGAAATTGTCCTAGTTGATAGTATGTCTACAGATAATACTAAAAAAGTCCTTGAAGATTTTAAAATAAAACACTCTGATGAGTATAAGAATATTATTGTAGTTCAGAATCCTAAGAAAATACTAGCAGCAGGATGTAATATTGCTTTAAAAAATTCTAATGAAGATATTATCATTAGAATAGATGCTCATGCAGAAATTCCACCAGAGTTTATAGAAAGAAATGTAAACTACCATAAACAAGGTGAAATGATTACAGGTGGTGCTAGACCAAATATTATAGATGGTGAAACTGCTTGGAAAAGAACTTTACTAATGGCTGAAAGCTCTATGTTTGGTTCAAGCATTGCAGATTTTAGACACAATTCAGAAAAAAGATATGTAAAATCTATTTTTCATGGTGCATATAGACGAGAGGTCTACGAAAAAGTAGGCTTATATAATGAATTTCTTGGTCGTACTGAAGATAATGAAATGAGTCAAAGAATACGTGACAATGGCTATAATATAGCTCTTTGCCCAGACATTATATCATATCAACAAACACGTTCAGACCTAAAAAAAATGCTTAAACAAAAATACGGAAATGGATACTGGATTGGAAGAACTATGGGAATATGTCCAAAGTGTATTTCTATATATCACTTTGTCCCATTTGTATTTGTAACAGGAGGCTTAATAGCTTTACTTTTAAGCTTTATAAGTTTAATCTTTCCTATTTTATACTTTGGCTTATATTTTTTAGCAGCTATATTAATGACAATTGTAGCCTTTATTAATGAAAAAAAGAAACATATTTTGAACTTTACACTTCCATTATTGTTCTTTTTATTACATACAGCTTATGGTATTGGAACTTTCTTCGGTTTACTAAGCCTTATTACTAAAAAACCAAAACCAGAAGAAAAATCATTTGAAAAATTAGAAAATCCTAGGCAGCAAGATTAATTGCCACCTAGGATTTTTATTTAACCTTTTAATGTTTCTTTTAATAACTCTGGTAACTTATCAGGTGTACATGCAAAGCAATGAATTAAAAAAAGAGATGTGAAAAAATGATTTCTCATTTTTTCACACCCCCTTTAGTTTTATACTTCTAAATCTTTAAAATTAAATTGTTTTTTTCCTGTAGCATAATCATTTACAATATGACCATTTCCAAATAATTTATACTTATAAGTTACAAGCCCTTCAAGTCCTACTGGCCCACGTGCATGAATCTTTCCTGTGCTTATACCTACTTCTGCACCAAATCCATAACGGAAACCATCAGCAAATCTTGTAGAACAGTTTTGATATACTCCTGCTGAATCTACAAGTTGCATAAACTTATTAGCATTTTCTTTATTTTCAGTTATTATTGCATCTGTATGATGTGAGCCATATTTATTTATGTGTTCAATAGCTTCATCAATATTATCTACAACCTTAGCTGAAATTATATAATCTAAATATTCTGTTTCAAAATCTTTATCTGTTGCCTCTTCACATTCAACTACTCCTTGGATATCCTTAGTTCCTTTTAAAGTTACTGAATTATCCTTAAATGCTTTTTGAAGTGCTGGCATAAGCTTCTCTACTGCATCTTTGTGAACTAGTAAAGTTTCTACTGCATTACATGCTGCAACATATTGAGTTTTAGCATCCACAATAATCTTAAGCGCTTTATCTAAATCAAAATCCTTATCAACATAAATATGACATATCCCATCTGCATGACCCATTACTGGTATTTTAGTATTATTCATTATATATTGAACAAAGGCATTTGACCCTCTTGGAATTAATAAATCAACATATTCATGACATGTTAATAATTCATTTATTTCATCATGGAGCTCTGCTTGAAGCATACATCCTTCTGGCATTTCAGCTTCCACTACTGCATTATATATAATATTAAATAATGCTTTATTAGTATTTGAAGCTTCACTTCCTCCTTTAAGTACAGCACAGTTTCCACTCTTTATGCATAATGAAGAAATTTGAACTAAAGCATCTGGTCTTGATTCAAATATAACTCCAATAACACCTATTGGACATGTTACCCTATAAAGTGTCAACCCTTCGTCTAATTCTCTAGCTAATTGAAGCTTAGATAATGGGTCATCTAATTTTATTAACTGCTCAATTCCGGCAATTACATCATTTAGTTTACTATCATCAAATTTTAATCTCTTAATGACATTTTGAGAAATCCCATCTTTTTCTGCCTTTTCTAAATCAAGCTTATTAGCTTTTATTATTTCTTCCTTATTATCCTTCAATGCCTTTATTACAGACTTTAATGCCGAATTTCTCTTCTCTAGTGATGTAGCAGCCATTTTACTACTATCTAATTTTAATTTTGCGACCTGTTCTCTTATACTCATATTTTTCCTCCAAAGCAAAACATAATATAAGTATTATACCACATTTAACCTAAATTGTGTATTAGCGAATATAATAACAAAGGCTCAATTTGTAAAAAAGAACAAGGCAATGTTAACATCATCACCTTGTTCTTTTTCTTCAAAATTTTATTTAAAGTAACTTACAGTTTCCATCAATTCAGCTACACTTTGTTCAGTAATCTTACTATTTTGTGCAATAATTGCTATTGAACTTGCAATTTCATCTACAGAAGCACTAACTTCCTCATTAGATGCTGCATTTTCTTCTGTAATTGCACCTAAATCTTCAACTGCCGAAGTAATTGTTTCCTTTGATGTATTCAACTGTTTTACCTTTTCTGAAATGCCATTTATCTCTGAAACAGAATCTCCAATTGCCCCATTAAGAATAACGAACTTTTCTTTTGTATCCTTAATATATCCTTGTTCCTTTACAATAATATCTGCAACCTGTGATGATAATTCCACACTTTTTTCAGATTTTCCAACTATTTCTGAAACAATTTCATTTATCTCTGTTGTAGACTCATTAGTCTGTTCAGACAATGTTTTAATCTCATCTGCAACTACTGCAAAGCCCTTTCCAGCTTCTCCTGCTCTAGCGGCTTCAATAGAAGCATTTAGTGCTAAAAGATTTGTTTGATTTGCAATAGAAGTAATCATTTCTACTGCATTTTTAATTTGTTCTATAGCATCATTAGTATCTTGAATCTGCTGTGAAATATTCTTTACTGCATCAACACTTAACTGTGAAGAAGAAAAAACTCTGTTTATGTAATCAAATGCTTCCTTATTAGCACCCTTCATAGAATTAGAAATACCTACTAATTTATTTGTACTTTCATAAATAGTATCCATAGCATCTCCGATTTCTGAAACCTGCTCACTGATACTTTGAACACTCTCAGCCGTAGTTACAGCTCCCTTTGCTAAATCTTCCATAGATGCAGAAATCTGTTCTGCACCATTTTGACTTGCCCCTGCTAATTGTGCTACCTTATCAGCTTCTCCCTTTAATTTAACAGAAACATCCTTAGTTTTTCCTATAATATTATTTAGTGCCTTTTCTAATTTCTCTCCAGAAAGTATAATCGCATTAAATTCCTTTATATTAGACTTTTCATTAAACTTTGCATCCAAATTTCCCTCTGAAAGTTGATTAATATTATTAGTTACACTATTCAATGTTTTTCCTAATTTTCTTCCTATAACAAAAATAATAAATGCAAGTACAATAGGCAATACAATACCGACAATTGCAACTTTCATTATAACTTCATTAATTGCCTTATTCACACTTTCTTGAGGCTCTCCTGCAAAAGCTATACCCCAAAACTCATTATTAGCACCATAAATTGGCATATAGTATACCATATAATCTTTACCCTCAATATCTACATGTTCATCAAGAAATTCTTTTCCACTAGATACAATTTTATATACATCTTCATTTAGCTTTGTACCTTCAATATAAGTCCCATCAGCATTTTTCACTGAAGAAAGTAACCTTGTATCACCCTTAAATAAACTTAATTCAATATCTTCTTTTTCCAAAGATTCCATATAGACATGATCACTATATTCATCATAATTTACATCACCACTAATACGAAGAGCATAAGAAAAATATTCTTCTACTTTCATTGAAGCAATTCTCAATTTTTCTGTTATGTTTTCTTTTATATTATCAGACACAACACTCAAACTTAAAAGTGTAATTACTGCTACAGCTATTAATGCGGGTATCATCCCTATAAGTAAGTATGAGTTCATTATGCTAATACCTTTTTGTTTTCTCATAAACATCCCTCCTTGAATCCAACAATATTTTATATATAATTATTATATCAGTTCTAGAGGGTTTAAAAAGTTAAGTTATTTTAAACATATTAATACTCTGTACACAAATAAATCTAATTTAAATCCTTCTTAATTGCTTCCACAAATAAATCTGCAATAATTTTATGTCCCTTACTATTAGGATGTGGATCAAAATCTAATTTCATTATATCCGCATTTGTAACATACTCTTCATTCTTAAATGCCTCAAAAACATTTACAGTTATATACTCATCCTTTTTATTATCAAAAGCATTATTTAATATTCCTATATACTCCTCTACCATATCCCCCAAATTAAAAGTTAAAATCTTACAATCATTATATGGATTATATACATTCATAACATAAATCTTAGAATTAGGAGCTCTATGTTTTATTTCCTCTATTATTTTATTAAAATTAGAAGAAAAATCTTTTGCACTCTTTATAATATCAGTATTCTTTATCAATTTATCTTTTACCTTTATAAAACCTTCTATTAAATTATTATTTTTATTCAAATAATTTTTTATATCTGCTAATATTGATTTAAATGGCCTTAATATATCATTACCACCGATAGATAAGGTTATAATATCTGTATCTTCTTCAATCTCTATTTTTCCATTTCTTATTGCTTCTAGTAATTCCTTACTTTGCATCCCATTTACTGCTTCATTTTTTATAGTAATACCATCTTTTTTTGAAATACATTCTTCTCTAATTTTAGCTATCATTTGATTAGCATATGATTCATTAATATCCTCTAATCCATATCCCGTAGATATGCTATCTCCTAATACTAAGCACTTATAATTTTTAGGCTCGTAATTATTAATCCAAAATATCATACCACTTACAATAAGGACAATAATTAACATAAATATTAGTTTCTTTCTCATACTTACTTCCTCCCATATCAATAACCCAATATAAAGCATAGATACCATAATTATCCTTGTACCTATGCCTTAAATTTCTATTCCTCAAATATATATTCCCTTATTTCACAATTTTTTATTCCAAAAGATGCAAATTCTTCATTCTTCATATTTCTAAAATAGGATTCAATTATTCTTGAAATACCATTATGTGCTACTAATAAATATGTCTTTTCCCCCGCTTCTTTCTTTATATCATCAAGAAGGTTATAAACTCTTTGACATAAGTGAAGCATAGTTTCTCCCCCCTCAAAATCATTTATAAAATTAGTCTTTGCTTTTTTAAATTCTTCACCATTTCTAGGTGTAGACTCATACTTTCCAAAATTTTGTTCTTTAAGTCTCATTTCAACTCTTCTTGGAATACCTGTTTCCTCTGAAATATGTCTTGCAGTTTCAGCAGCTCTTACAAGTGGTGAATATAATATTTCATCTATCTTTATCTTTCCACTTGCAATCTCTTTTCCTAGCTCTATAGCTTGATTGTGTCCAAGCTCTGTAAGTTCTATATCTGTTGCACCACAAATCTTATTTTCAACATTCCAAACAGTTTGTCCATGTCTTGTAAAATAAACGTGTTTCATTATCAATTTTCCTTTCTTATCTTATAAGTTATTTCATTTATAAACTATAAAATAACTATACTATAATAAGAATCCACTAGCAATAACATTATTCTATAAAACTTCATTTATTAACTTCTGATAAATCGCTTCTCCTAATTTTCTATGTCCCTGTTCATTCATATGCTCTTGGTCTATCTCACTGCAAGAGGCATAGTCTTCAGCTCTCATAAATTCAAGATTATTTTCCTTTGAAATTCTTTCATAAACTATCTCTAAACTTTTAGATACATCTATTGAATCTTTAGAAAATTCCTCATCAAATCCTTCTTCATATACTCTCTCCCCTAAATATATAGGTGAAACTAATAGTATTTTGCTAAGTGGTGAATACTCTCTTGCCTGACCTATTATTTCAAGTATACCCTCACCTATTATTTGAGCATCAGCTCCATATGCTGTCTTACAATCATTAGTTCCAAGCATTATAATTATTGTATCAAGTAATTTATGCTCCTTTAATATATCTGGAAATGTTTGTGTTCCTCTTCTTCCTTCTCTATATAAATCATCAAATATAGTGGTTCTTCCACATAATCCTTCTTCAATAACCTCGTAACCATCTAATTTTTCACTTAAAATACTAGTCCAACGTACACCCAATCCATATCTACTTCCATCTTTAGGATTATATCCATATGTATTCGAATCTCCAAAGCATAATATTTTTTTCATCCTTTCCCACCTCTTTTATTTCCTATTTATTATATAGGAATATAGTAAAATGTTTTTTGGCTTTTGTCAATAGAGTGTATAAAAAAAGATGATTTTCGAAATAAAAAATCATCTCTTTAAACAAGCTTACTTCTTATTAATAACCTTCACAATCACTAATCCAGCTATTAAAAATAATAGCATCCAAAATATAAAGTTAAATATTGGCTCATTTTTAATATAACTATAAAAATTGGTTTCTTCAACCACCTTATATAAAGATTTTTCAAAAAATCCTAAGAAATATATTGTCAATCTATACATTAAATAAATTATTACTCCAACAAAACTCATCTTACCAATTAAAATTACAGCATTTTTTACTTTAATATATTCCTGATTTTCTACTTCAAATTCTTTTGTCCCATACTCTTTCAAGACAGTTTCATTTTTAGAAATTTTATTAATCGCCTCATTTATAGCATTTAAATACTGATCTTTGAGTTCAAACTCCATTTTTTCCAATTTAGCTTTTGATGAATATAGACTCTCCAAATTATTACTATCAGTCTTTATCATTATCTCATCTATCTTATTTTTCTCTTTTCTTGCTTTTTCAGCTAACTCAAAAGATTTATAGTAAACACCATCAACCGTCTTTATTCTATCCTCTATTTTCTGCACAGCTTCAGAAATAGACTTTAATGTACTTTCATCATTTATACCATATAATTTACTTTCGTTATTGATAATTAATGGATTATTATCCTCTCTTTTGTTTTTTAACATAACTATAAGTTTTTCCACTTTATCTCTTTTATATTCATCAATATTAATAAATCCAAGATATTTTGCAAGTTTTTCAACTTCATTATTTTCATCATAAAACATATCAATTAAATATTTATAATATTCAAAATTATATGGATACAACTTAATACAATCAATAATTTCTTTAATTTTCTGATTTGAATCTAATTGTTTATTATTTATATCATAAAATTTTGTAATAGATTTATCAATATCACATTTGTAAATATCCTTACTCTGAACTATAACACAAAATATACCCATAAATATTCCAGAAATACACTTCTCAAATTTTTCACACATTAAATTATTTAAAGAAGCCATACTATCAGGTATCTGTTCTATTTCTTTTGAAAATTTATCAAAATCAAAATATTTTTTTAAATATAGATTTTTAAATTCCTCTATGCTCAATATTGATATTTTTTTAGTTTTTAATATAGAGAGACCTTCTGCTATCATATTATTTATATACTTCTCTGCTATGGAGTTAACATCATTAAGTAGCTCACCAATATTTTCAATATTCCTAATCTCTTTTTTAAATCCATAATATCCAATCACAGAATAACACTTAGAGTTAAATGCCAATGAAATTGAATTAATATATTCGTAATCATCAGTAAGTTCTAATTCAATTTTAAATAATTCAAATTTCATGTTTAACACCTACCTAATACACAATTTCTGTTTATTATATATTAGCATAATATTTTGGCAATATTTTTAATAAATATTAAACTTTTAATGAACTATTTTATTATATAATTTAACTCTCTTAACATCTCCATATCATCTTTTATAGTAATTCCACTTGTTGTCAGCATATCTCCAGAGATTGCTGCATTAGCCCCAGACTTAAAAGCTCTAAGACCCTTATCCTCTAATAATCCTCTTCCACCTGCCATTCTGATATATGCATCTGGGATAAGGAATCTGAATATTGCTATAGTTTTACAAATTTCATCATAATCTATCCCTTTTATTTTTTCATAAGGTGTACCCTTTATTGGATTTAATATATTAACAGGAATGGACTTAATACCTAAAGCTCTTATATCTAATGCCATATCAATCCTATCTTCTAGTGTTTCACCCATTCCTATTATTCCACCACTACACACACTAAGACCTGCCCTTTGGGCTCTTTTTATTGTTTCTATCTTATCTTCAAATGTATGAGTAGTACATACATTTGAAAAATTATTTCTAGATGTTTCAAGATTATTATGTATTCTACTTACCCCAGCATCCTTCAATTTCTTAAATTGCTCTTCTGTTAAAAGTCCATGAGATGCACATAATTCTATGTTAATAGCTCTCTTTATAACCTTATATGTTTCACTAATTTTATCAACCTCCTTATCTGAAAGTTTTCTTCCTGAAGTTACAACTGAATACCTATGTATACCATTATCATAATTATATTTAGCATCCCTTAAAACTTCTTCTGTTTCTAATAAAGGATATTCCTCTGCTAGTGTTTCATAATGAGAAGATTGCGCACAAAATTTACAGTTCTCAGAACACCTTCCACTTTTTCCATTAATTATTGTACATATATCAAACTGATTTCCACAATAATACTTTCTAAGTTCATCTGCTGCTTTACATAATTTATCAATATCTATCTCTGCTAACTTTAATGCATCCTCCTTGTCTAGCATAATTCCACTTTTTATCTTTTCTATATAATCATTAATACTCATCATAACGCACTCCCTATTTACTTTATATTTACTATTAACTAATATAATACTGTTTCGCTCTAATTGTCAACTTGTCATTTATTTAAAGTTAACGATTAATATAACAGTAACTAAAAAAAGATGACTCCTATTAAGTATAGAAATCATCTTCTAAATTAATGTATGTTATTTTGTATTTACTGCCTTTTCAAATTCATCCACTATCTCTTTTGAAGGTGCAGGTGTTAATAAACTAACTACCACAATAAAAATACAAGCTATGATAAATGCTGGTAATAATTCATATACATCAACAATTCCTCCTATAGGACGAACTAAATACTTCCAAACAAATACCATTATTCCTCCTGATAGCATACCAGCAAAAGCCCCATATTTATTAGTTCTCTTCCAAAATAATGAAAATAATACTACTGGTCCAAAAGCTGCTCCAAAACCTGCCCATGCAAATGAAACTATTTCAAAAACTGAACTATTAGGGTCTTTTGCAATAAATACTGCTACAACTGAAATTAAAATAACTGAAATACGTGCAACTATAAGTCCTGCCTTTTCTGATAAATTAATCTTAAATACACCTCTACATAGATTTTGAGATACACTTGATGATGCTGCTAATAATTGTGAATCTGCAGTCGACATTGTAGAAGCTAATATTCCTGCTAAAATAAGCCCTGCAATTAATGCTGCAAAAATACCATATTGACTTATGGCATCCGCTATTTTTACTATTATTGTCTCAGAATTTGTACTTTGTAAATTTTCTATAACTCCTGCCTGTGACATTGCATAACCAACTACACCAATAATTACTGCTACACCTAAAGATATAACCACCCATGAACTTGCTATTCTTCTAGATATCTTTAATTTATTTTCATCTTCTATTGCCATAAATCTTAATAATATGTGTGGCATTCCAAAATATCCAAGTCCCCAAGCTAAGGTAGATATTATTGTTATTATTCCATAATCACTTGCTGTACCCATAACTGAATTATAAGATTCTGTCAAGCTTAAATATCCAGGTAATTTATTTGCATTTTCAATTACTGCATCAAATCCACCTGCTGTAGTTATTCCAAATACCAAAACCACAACTAAAGCTATTGTCATAACTATACTTTGAATAAAATCTGATGTGCTTGCTGCTAAAAATCCTCCAAGTACAGTGTACGCCAAAATAACAGCTGCACTTACTACCATAGCTACAAAATAATCTACACCAAATAAACTACTAAATAATTTTCCACATGCAGCAAACCCTGATGCTGTATAAGGTATAAAGAAAATTATTATTACTATTGCAGATATACACATTAATATATTCTTATTATCATGATATCTTCTTGAGAAAAAGTCTGGAATTGTAATGGCATTTCCAGCCACCTCAGAATATCTTCTTATTCTCTTTGCTACTAAAAACCAGTTTAGGTAAGTACCTATAGCTAGTCCAAGTGCTGTCCAAAATGAATCAGCTACTCCAGATAAATATGCTACTCCAGGTAATCCCATTAATAACCAACTACTCATATCAGATGCTTCCGCACTCATAGCAGTTACTAAAGGTCCAAGCTTTCTGCCTCCAAGATAAAAGTCATCAACAGTACCACTTTTCTTAGAACAGTATACCCCTATCCCTAATACAACAAGCAAATAAACTACTATTGTTATTAGGATACAAATTTGTTCCATTGTCATAAAATACATTCCTTTCCTAAATACTAAACACTATTATACTATGTAATACTATTTTTTTTCAATAAAATAAAAAGTTTTAACCTTTAGCTTTGTCTCAATTGTGCATACAATAATAAATTATGACAATACTGGAAATTAAACATTAAATAGTATATTAATTTGCATATATTTTTTATGAGGTGATTATATATGGATTTATCAGAACTTATATCAATTATAGGTAACACTTGCTTTCCTGTGGCTATCTGTTCCTATATTTTGATAAGACTTGAAAAACAACTTGTACATCTTACTTCTTCAGTCAATTTATTAAATACCATTGTTTCTACTAAACTTGGGATTGTAATAAAAACAGAAAAAGAAAAATAATTTATTTAACTAACCTTCTTTTTTTTAATTTATTGTCATTTATATATAAAAATTTGGTATAATAGAACAGTAATTAATTAAAGGAGAGGATTATATGAAAATTGATGGACTTATTATTCCAGAAAATTATAGTACTAATGAAAGTTTAATTGAAACTGAAATTAACATAAAAAAAATTAAGGATTTCTTTGAAAAAACATTGGCTGAAAACTTAAACTTAGTAAGAGTATCAGCTCCATTATTTGTTAATGCAAGTACAGGACTTAATGACAACCTAAATGGTGTTGAAAGAGCTGTAGCATTTGATGTTAAAGCTACAGGTGAAGAGGCAGAAGTTGTTCATTCTTTAGCAAAATGGAAAAGATTAAGCTTAAAAAGATATAATTTCAAACCTCATACTGGTCTATATACTGATATGAATGCAATAAGACGTGATGAAGATTTAGACAATTTACATTCTATTTATGTAGACCAATGGGACTGGGAAAAGATTATTCTTAAAGAAGAAAGAACAGAAGAAACCTTAAAATCTATAGTAAAAACTATATATAGTGTATTTAAAGAAACACAAGATTATGTTAATAACAATTTAAAATCTATTCCTATGGATCTTCCAGAAGATATTTTCTTTATAACAACTCAAGAACTAGAAGATATGTATCCAAATTTAACAGCTAAAGAAAGAGAAGATGCTATATGCAAAGAAAAGAAAGCTGTTTTCTTAATGAAGATTGGTGATAAATTAAATTCTGGTGAAAAACATGATGGAAGAGCCCCAGACTATGATGATTGGGCTTTAAACGGTGATATTTTATTCTGGTATCCACTTCTTGATAGGGCTTTTGAAGTTTCTTCTATGGGAATCAGAGTTAGTGAAGAATCTTTAGCTAATCAGTTAAAGAAAGCTAATTGTGAAGATAGAAAGAACTTACCATTCCATAAGATGTTATTAAATGGTGAGCTTCCATATACAATAGGTGGTGGAATTGGACAATCTAGACTATGTATGTACATGTTAAAGAAAGCTCATATAGGTGAAGTTCAAGCTTCTATTTGGGATGATAAAAACCTAAAATTATGTGAAGAAAATAATATAATTTTACTATAAGCAAAGAAGCAGTTCGTAATTATCGAACTGCTTCTTTCTATTTCTTCTTATCTTTTATTTCTTTTATCTTTTTTATTGTCTCAGGTAAAAATAGCACAATTGCTATCGCTCCTATTGTGAATGCAATATTCTCTCTGCAAAATCCAAATACTCTTCCGATATATTTAATCTGAAAAACATATTTTCCAACTAGCATATCTTCAGTTATCTCATTTAAATCTCTTGCATTATTCGCATCTCCCTGAGTAATGAAATTCCCATTTTTAGTAACTTCTACAATTCTATGTGTTACATTGGTACCCATTGGAGTTTTATAGGTAATTACATCTCCTACACTACATTCCTCCATACCTACTTCCTTAACAAATATTAAAGAACCGACTGGAATATTAGGTTCCATACTCCCTGTTAATACATTCATATACCTATAACCAAAAATTGAAACATCATTCTTAGTAAATAAAGATAATGCTACAATAAGTAGCATTATCCCTATTAACAGGTAAGATAAAATATTTACTATCTTCTTACCCATAATTCTATTTTCCTTGAGCTGTAAAAGTGCTTAATAAATTAATTACTTCCGTGTTTGTAATATTCCAGTCAACTTTCCATTTATTACTTCCTGAGAAAATTGCTTCAGCTCTTACTACAGCCTTTAGTTCCTTTCCATCAAAAGCTTCTTTCTCTTTATTAGTAACTGAGTCTTTTAACTTTATAGACTTTATTATGTCATTAGTACTTTCTCCTGGCATAACAACACTTGTATAGTAATAATATCCATCATCAGCCTTATACCAGCTTCCTTTAGTATTGATATTATCTGTTACATTTGAAAATTCAAACTCAACACAATTAATATCTCCTAAATAAGGATTTCCATCTTTGTCTTCCCATCTTGGTTCAACTGCAACTCTTATCATAGCAGGCATCCCTTTTCCTTCAGCAGTTTGAAGCTTATTAGTAACCTTTGCTACCTTCTCTAATCTTTCACCACTCCATGAATCTGGTTCATGCCACTTTTCATCTACTTTAACATCAATATCAGCAACTTTGAAGTCGTTAATAACTTCATCCTTTGCAGTAAATACTGCTATTGTTATTGAGGTAAGAGCTATTAAACTAGCTATAACTGAAATTACTATTATCTTTTTCTTTTTATTACTCATATTCCTACCTCCTTACTTATTGAACTTTAAAGTATTAGTTACTTTATTGTCATTTCCTTTATCAGTATCATCATCATCACCATTTTCACCATCTCTAAATTCATTAGAAGGTAGCTTTTCATTGATTAATGTGATTAAATCTTCATCTTCTACAGTGATTAATGAGAATTCAAAGTTATTAATTACTTTCTTATTACCATATAAATCAGTACCTAATTTAATATTAGTTTCATCTAATTTAAAGTTCATTGGTACAATTTCTGTAACCTTATAATTAATACCAAACTTTAAATTGTCTAATTCTATTTTACCATCTTTTTGATTTAAGTATAATGCTGTCTTAGAACCATCATCACCTACAACAGTAACATAGAATTGTTGCTCTTTATCCTGCTCGCAAAGAACTCTTAAGAATACTCTTGGATATACAACTAATTTCTCATTATCTTCATCAATTGTCTTATCCCCTCTTATTAACTTAACATCATTTTTTGTAGTACTCTTACACTTATTATCCACAGTCCAGCTTGTGCTTAGATTAATAGTTTGACCTGCTTTAATAGTAAAGTTTGTATGGTCAAAAATCGCACCTTGTGCATCAAAGAATGTCCATTCATTAACTGAACTAATAAAGTTATTAGTTAATGTATCCTTAAGTGATAATCCATCTACATCTGTTTCACCATTATTTTTAATTTCAAAACCAAATGTCACCTTATCTCCTGAATAGAATTTCATTCCTTTTTTAACTGCAATTTCTTTACCATCTCTAGTTACACTGCTTATAGTCTTATCAATAGTTATATTTGCATTACTAACCTTAGTCACTGTTGTAGCAGCCTTTTCAATTTCTAAATCATTTGCATATTTACCACTACCTACTACAGTATTTTCTACATCTCCAGCCTTATCAGGTGTTTCAGTAATATATAATGCATCTTCAACTACCAATGATTCCTGTACATTTAATTCGCTAAACATTTCGTTAATGTCTTGGAATTTACCAACCTTAATTACATTGCCATTCTTATCAAGCTTACTAATTATTAATGAAATATTTGAATTTACCTTCTTAGCATCTTTCCACATTCCATCCTTAGTAATCTTAACACCTAATTTAGTATCATTTATTACTACATCATAAAGTTTCTCTGGTCCTTTATTTGTTAATGTTAGCTTGTAATCAATCTTCTTGTTAACAGTAATCTTAACTGTATTATTATTTTCTGAAGATGAAACTAATTTATTATCAACATATGCTTCTTTCTTAACTTCAATTTCTTCTTTTTCTACTGGTACTGTGATTGTATCATCTACATTTGGTAAGTCTTTTTCATTACCCTCTATACCATATTTACCTTTAGCTATTACTAAGTTTTTAATTTCACCTGCTATTTCATCCTCTTCAGTAATAACCTTATAAAGATTCTTAGTATCCTTAATTACTAAATATTCACCTGGATTTAATGACATTAATTTTTGAATATTTGTACTGCCAACTTCAATTTCAACATCATTTTGGTCAAATTTAGCAATCTCTAAATTATTAGATACTTCAGTATAAACTCCAGCAACTTGTACATATACCTTACCAGCTTCAATCTTAACTTTTCTAATGTTTGTCTTGCTATCTATTAAATCATCTGTAAATACAATATTTTTAACTTCAGCACTACCTGTATTAGTTAATTTAAAGTTATAGAATACTTTTTGTCCCTTAAATGCCTTAGTAATAGCTTCTTCATTTCCAGCTTTATTTATAATATAAGCTGTCTTTTCTACATCTATTTCTGGTTTCTCTACTGATACTATTACTTCTGCTTCTTTTTCTGGAATATCATTTCCTTCTGGGTCTTTAGCCTTTACTGTAACAACATTCTTTATTCCATTTAAAATATCAGCTTCAGTTACTGTAACTGCCTTAGATTTAACATTAATTTTTACTGTAGTGTTAACTGGTATTTCGCTAAGTCTTGAGTCTTCATTTTCTGTAATAGTTATACCAAGCTTACTATCTTCAACTACTACATGATGTAATGATGTTTTACCAGTGTTAGTAACCTTAAATACATAGTAAATATCATCTCCAACATATGCTACCTTTGAGCCTAAGTTATCATTTTTTGATGATTTAATTAAACTATCTGTATCATAATCATAAGCTTCTTTTATAATTTGCATATTTGGATTTTTTACAGGTATATTTATTTTAGTAGTACCCTTTATTTCTTTATCATACCAAGTATATCCCTTACCTGTTAAATCATTATCGGCATTTTTATCTGTAGTCTTAATTACCTTAGATAAATATTTATCTTCAGAAGCTACAACATAATCTCCTGAATTTAATGTTAATGTATTAAAGAACTCACTAATATTGTTTGCTTCACCATAAGTCTTAATAACATGATCATTCTTATCATAAACTGTTAGCTTAAGATTTAATGGTGCTACAACTACTCCATTTTGCTTGAATCCTTCTTTACTAATTGTTACACCAAGCTTAGAGTCTTCAAAGATTATATTATTTAATGGCATATCTCCAGTATTTTTAATCTTTAATTTGTAGTATACTGTTTGACTTGGATATGCTTCTGTTATACCTTCACCAGCTTCGTTTAAGGCTTTTTTTTCAGGTGTTATTTCTGCCTTTTTAACAGTAACAGTTACCTCATCCCTATCTTCAACCTTATTTCCGCTTCCCTTAACTATAGCTGATGCTATAACTTCATTATTAACATCACCCTTAACATTAGAATCAATTAATAATCCTGTATCTGTAATTACAATAATATCACTAACTTTTAATTCTTCAAGTCCAGCTAATCCTACTTCCACTCCATTTTTTGTAATACTTAATGTATCTGAAGTGATGGCATTACCATTCTTTGTAACTCCATCCTTTGTAAATGTAATGTTTAAAGTAGTATCATTGACTTCAATATCCTTTAAGTCAACTTTTGCATTATTTGTAACAGTTAATTTGTAAAGAACATTATCATTAATTGCTACTGCACCATTTACTTGTGTATTGTAATTATTAACATATGCTTCTTTCTTAACATCTATTTTACCAGCTAAGTAAGCTCTTGCCTCTGCTTTTGCTTTTACAATATCAGTATCATGCTCTTGACCACTATAAGTATATGTTCCCTTAGCAGTTACTGTATTAGGGAAATAAACTGCTTTCTTAACATCATCATACTTTAAATTAGAACCACTTGGATTACTATCATAATTTGCTACATCTTCTGCAGTAATCTTCTTAATCATTCTGCTTGTATCTGTAATTACTAATATTTCACCAAGCTTTAAGCTTTCTAATTTTTCAGAATTTGTTCTTGTCTTTTCAATTTCATTTATAGCTGAAATTGAACCAACATACTTCTTAACCTTCATAGAAGTACTAACTGTATCCTTTGTTATTTCAACACCTAAAGTATCATCCTTAACTACAATATTCTTTAAATCAGTATTACTAGCAACATCATCATTTCTAACTACAAATTTATAGTATATATTTTGTAATAACTCAACTTCAACAGATGTTTCTCCACCTTCTTTTACCTTATATAAATCACTAACTGATAAATATGGATACTTTTCTATAGTAATCTTTGGTTCCTTGACTGGAACTTCAACTTCTGCTTTAACATCATTTGGTGTCTTTTCTGTACCTAATACATCCTTAAAGCTAGTAACTTTTACTGTATTACTAATCTTACCATTTGTTAAATCCTCTGCACTTATTATATGTTTTTGATTTTTAGTATTACCTAAGTTTAATTCAACAGATTGTTCCTTAGCTAATGAAGGTATTGTATTTGGATAATCAATTCTTAAGTTATCTAAAGCTTCATCACTTAATACTACATCTTTTATGTCAATCTCACCAATATTAGTAACTCTAAATGTGTAATATACCTCTTGTCCAACATAAACTTCATTAAGTGCCTTAAAGCTTTCATCTGAAGAGGCAATAAGTTCTTTTGTTCTGCAGTCATAAATTTGCTTTTCAATATCAAGTTTTGCATCAACTACTGGAGTCTCTACTTCACTCTCATCAGTAACAGGTGTTTGTGATGGTTCACCATTAACTACGGCTGAAACATCTACTAGATTCTTAACAACTGTTCCTCCTACAACATTTTTATCAGTAAGTACATCATCAGTTGCCTCAATTACAA
>JALENK010000103.1 GCA_022767515.1 Clostridium sp. | reverse complement strand
TTTCCCAATAGCTTTAGCAAACTGCCCTATTGAATAATATTTCAATAAAATCGCCTCCTAAAACTATTATAATAAAAATTAGAATATAATTCTATGTTTTTATAAAGTTTTCTAATATTTTATTAACTGCTAATCACCCCCCTTTTAATAATATTCCTCTATAAGATATATGATACTATATCCTCTTCGCTTATGCTACTAATTTTTCTATCAAAATCTACATTATCCCCTATAATTTTTGTGATTAATTCTTTTTTTGCATCTTGAAGCTTTAAAATCTTGTCTTCTACAGTCCCCTCAGATATTAATTTAATAACTTCTACTATATTTTTTTGGCCTATTCTATGAGCTCTATCAGTTGCTTGATTTTCAACAGCAGGATTCCACCAAGGATCAAAATGAATAACAATATCTGCACTTGTTAAATTAAGACCTGTTCCACCTGCTTTTAATGATATTAAAAAGACACTTGTTTTATCATTATTAAACTTATGAACTAAATCATTTCTATCCTTTACCTTTGTACTACCATCTAAATAATAATATGAAATATTTAAACTATCAAATTCCTGTGAAATGTTTTTTAAAATGGAGGTAAACTGTGAAAATAACAGTATCTTATGCCCTTCAGCTATACACTCTAATATAAGCTCTTTTAAATATTCTATCTTCCCACTCTTACCATCATATTCTTTCATAACTACAGAAGGATCAAGTGCTATCTGCCTAAGCTTTGTTATATATGATAAAATCTCAAGCTTTGAATTTTTAAATTCATCATCCTTTACTTTACTTTCCACTAAATCCTTAACATACTTTGCATAGGAATTATAAACAGTACTCTGCTTTTCTGTCATTGGAATTATTAACTTCTTTTCTATTTTATCTGGAAGTTCTTTAATTACATCTTTTTTATATCTTCTTAAAATAAACGGATTAATAAGCTTTGAAAGTTCATCTATAATGCAATCATCCTCTTCTAACCTCCTATGATATCTAGATGCAAACTTCTTCTCATCAAACAGATATCCTGGCATAATAAAATCAAAAATAGACCAAAGCTCCATAAGAGAATTTTCAATAGGTGTACCTGTTAGTGCAAACCTATGCTTTGCATTTATTTTCTTAACAGCCTTAGCTCCCTGAGAGGATGCATTTTTTATATTTTGAGCCTCATCAATAATGCAGTAATCAAACTCTAAATCATAATAAAGCTCAATATCTCTTCTAATTAAGTTATATGTGGTAATAATAACATCAAATTCTTTATAATTCTTAAGTAAATCTTCCCTCTCTTCTTTATTATTAACAACTAATGCAACTTTTATACTTGGTGCAAACTTGTTAATTTCTTCCTTCCAATTATAAACTAATGAAGTCGGAACTATTATAAGAGAATGAATATTACTTTCCGAAGCCAAAAGTGATATTGCTTGAAGGGTTTTTCCAAGTCCCATTTCATCACCTAATATTCCGCCACAATTAAGTAATTTTAACTTCTTAAGCCATAAAAAACCTTCCTTTTGATAATTTCTTAAATTTACTGTTAAAGCTTCAATATTAACATCCTGTTTTGTTTTACTTTCAAAGCTCTTTTTTATTTCCTTAATTTCTTTTCTACCTTTAACGTAGCTTAACCTGTTTTTAGCTATATAATCTTCTATAAATGAGGCTCTGTTATTATTAAAATATAATTTATCCTCTTTTTCATTATCAATTGAAGAGATAAGTTTTAATAGCTTATTTAATTCAATCTCTTCTAAATCAAGAAAGTTTCCATCTTGAAGCCTATAGTATTTTTTATTATCTCTAAATGCTCTTAGTATCCTTTTAAGTTCTACATCAGAAATATTAGCAATTTTTACATTAAACTCAAAATAATCAAACTTACCTTTTTCAATATGAACATCAAAATGCTTAGTCGTAAGATGTTTTATTCCTGTAAATCTCTCTGAATAATAAACCTCTCCATATTTTTGAAGGTTTACTATATCATACTTAAAAAAATCAAATATCGCCTCTTCATCTTTAAATAGAATAAATTCATCCATAACCCTTTTAAATCCATATTTCTGAAGTATTGTGACCATTTTGTATTCTTTTTCCAAGTCACGATATATCACTTTTTCAATGTAGTCATCAAAAATATTAAATTCATATGAGCCATAGCAAACCTTTAATGTTAAT
Organism: Clostridium sp.; assembly: GCA_022767515.1. GTDB lineage: Bacteria > Bacillota > Clostridia > Clostridiales > Clostridiaceae > Clostridium. The sequence goes on along the minus strand of JALENK010000103.1, from coordinate 9,502 downwards.
GATACCTCATCTTCCTTATCAAAATACATTTTAAACTTAACCTTCTCAAGCACAACTTTATTTTTAATACCTGATGATAGATTAATACTATCAGATACCTTTTGCATAGATGGTATAAGTTCCTTTAATATCCTATTTTCCTCATTTTTAGTAAAAAAAATAGAATTTCTATAAGCGAAAGCTTCTATATAAGGAATAATTTTTTCAGCTTGTTCTTCCGGCGGAATATAAATTACCATATTGCTTAAATAAACATCATCACTTTGACAAAACTTTTCTGGAACATTATCTGCTACCTCAAGCTTAATCATATCTTGAATTTCTTTTAAATTAAGCGGAAATGGCATTTTATCATTTATAATTTCTGTTTCAATAATTCTAGAATAAAATCCATCACCTAGATATGTCTTAAAATCCTTACAAATCAGCATAAAGTCCCTTAAAAGATATTCTGGTATTCTACAAACCTTTCCAAAGATAAGCCTTTCATTGATTTTTCTATAAGAACTAGAATAATCAATTTTCTTAAGCATTGTAATAAATTTTAAAAGCCTTTTAGCCTTTGAAGAAAAATACTGTTTTTTTATATCTAAAGTAAATTCTTTACCTATAGGAAGTGAAACCTTATTTTCAAGTGCTAATAAAAAGGCATTAATGTCCTTTATAATATAAAATTTACTCTTAGGCTTAAGATATCCAATTTTAAATTCTGCATTAAGGCTTTGCGTCCATTTATCTTTATTAAATATGATTTCAAAAGTAATTTCATCCTGTCTTGTATCTTTATTTATAAGAAGATTTAAAATATTAGCCTCTGTTAATTTTAATATATCATTTTTTTCCTCATTAAAACCAAGGATGTCTTTTAAAGAGACATCCTCATCTAGTAAATTTAAAAATCTATAAAATGCTGCTTGTATATGCTTACAGCAATAATTAGTCTTATTATATCCCTTCACTTCAAAATTATCACAAGTACAGTGAGTGAATAATACTTCCTTTGTTTTTTTATCAATATCTATTTTACAAGAATACTGATTATATAAATCCTCCGATATTACCGAAGCTATTATTTCTATTTTATCCTCTGATTTTTGAGTATCAATTTCTGAAACTAAATCATTTTGAAGAATTCTCTCAGCTTCTTTTTCATACTTGCTTATTGTGCTATTTTTAAAAGCATCTAATAATGCATTTCTTAGCATAATACCACTCTTAAGCTTCTATAGACCCGATTAATGAAAATGGCTGAGCTCTAGTTATTTTTACTTGTACAAGCTGTCCAACTAAGCTAATATCACCTTCAAAATTAACAAGTCTTCCATTTCTAGTTCTTCCCATTAATTTAGTTTCATCATTTTTACTCTTACCTTCAACTAATACTTCTACAGTCTTACCTTCATATTTTTTATTTCCATTTATTACATTTTTATTAACCTCTTCAACTAATCTATTAAATCTTTCATGCTTTATTTCTTCTGGAATCTGGTTTTCCATTCTATCAGCAGGTGTATTGTTTCTTCTAGAATAAATAAAGGTAAATGCTGAGTCATATTTAACTTCTTTTACAAGCTCAAGAGTACAATTAAAGTCCTCTTCAGTTTCACCTGGGAAACCTACAATGATATCAGTTGTAATTGAAGCATCTGGAATTTCACTTTTTATTCTCTCTACTAATTTTTTATATTCCTCAATTGTATAATGTCTATTCATTACCTTTAATAGATTTGTAGAACCACTTTGAACTGGAAGATGAATCTGTTCACAAACCTTGTCACATTCTTTAATCGCCATAATAACTTCCTCAGTTAAATCTTTTGGATGAGAACTCATAAACCTGATTCTTTCAAGTCCCTCTATCTTATTAATCCTTCTAAGAAGCTTAGCAAAATTCATATCGCCATCAAGGCCCTTACCATAAGAATTAACATTTTGACCAAGAAGTGTTACCTCTTTATAACCTTTTTCAACCAATCCCTTAATTTCATTTTCTATATCTTCTGGAGTTCTACTTCTTTCTCTTCCTCTTACATAAGGAACTACACAATAAGTACAGAAATTATCACATCCATACATAATAGTTACAAATGCTTTAACTGAACTTTCTCTGTCGACTGGAATACCTTCAATAATTTCAGTTTCCTTATCAAATATTTCTTTTATTTGAACCCCTTCAGTTTGAACTCTATGCAAATATTCAGGGAACTTATGAGAGTTATGAGTACCAAATATGATATCTACAAATGGAAATGTACTTAGAATCTTATCTGCCATTCCCTTCTGTTGCATCATACAACCACAAATTCCAATAACTAACTCTGGATTTTTCTTTTTAAGCTTTTTAAGTGCTCCAAGATTACCATATACCTTATTTTCCGCGTTTTCACGCACACAGCAGGTATTAAAAAGTATAATAGTAGCCTCTTCCTTTACCTCTGTTCTATAATATCCTTGAGATTTCAGCATACCAGATAATTTTTCAGAGTCTTCTTCATTCATCTGACAACCGTACGTAGAAATAAAGAAGAATTTTTTCTTATCATTTTTCAAAATTAAACATCCCTTTCAAATTTAAAAATCTATTACATTATAACAAATAAAAAGCTAGGTGTTAAGCCTAGCTTTTATTATCTTCATTTGATTCTTTTTTATTGTGATACGGGTCTTTGACACTTCATTTTTAGAAATATTATAAAGAATCTTTTATTCAAGCCGTTTTCGGCTTATTTAGTACCCTGACCCATAGACAATTGTTATGAATATTATTGAATATATTATGTAATATATTCAATAATATTCATAACAATTGTCCGTAAGTCAGCTCTTGCAACAAGCCGTATTTTATTATGTGATTTTAACCATTCCTTTAATGGTATACCATTACGCCCATCGAGTAATGCAATTAAATGATGATCTTTTAAATCATATATGGCAGTGGCATAAGTCTGTCCTTTGCGAATAGCAACATCATCAATACCAATCTCTTCTACATCAGGATTATCTACAAATTCAATTCTGTCATATAATCGTTGTATAGTATCATTGCTGACTTTGACGCCAAGTAGAGCCAGTATTTTGCTTGCCCCTTCATTACTAAGGAACATAGATGTGGCAAGAATCAATGTATTTAATGCATCAGTACGTACCTGGGAAGCTTTTGCAAAAGGAAGGTTTTCCATAAACACTTTACAATCGCATTCGAAATTTTCACAGTTAAACTTATATACATTTGCGTGTAAATAAGTTTGTTTACAGTGAATAGGTGTATCCTGAAGTTTTCTCTTGTATGTGGCATGAAGTGAGGTACTTGTTTTTCCGCAGATAGGGCAGATGCCACTGTGCTGTTTTGATTTGATGTAAATGTGTAGACAATCTTCCGTTTCAACATAATCATAAATATAATATTTTTTATCTAACAGAAATGAGCAATCTTGTTTTGGGAAATATTTCATTAAACTATCCTCTTTCATTTGTTGGTATTCTTATTATACTATATATACCCAAATATAAGAAGTAAAAGAACAAAAGAAAAAGCAGATATTTTCATATCCGCTTTTTCTTCTTATACCTAAGCTTAAGAAAGAACCCTGATTCAGATTAAAAATCCTTTTTTTCTATTTAGGGGTTATTTCACCCCCCATTAAATATCACACTTATTGCAACAGTCCATTCAAAAATTGTTTTAAAATTAAAAATATTTATAGCATCATATATTCGAGCACACTTTACAAAAATTTGACCTGCTTCTATCCCTCCACAATCAAAATATTCCATAATAGTCAAAATCCTATTGGGTGTAGAAAATGATTTTAATGCCATTACTTCAAAATGATAATATAATTTATACACAACATACTGGAATAATGACCATCAAAAATATTAATATATTTTTACTTATACCTATTTTTTTATTCTCTATCATCTCTTAACTACTTTCTTAATATTTTTTTAGCATACTTCCTAACAACCGAATACATGCCTGTAATACTAAGCGTTTTTCTTACAAAACTATTCATTCTTGTTTTAATAGTTTTAGGGAAAAATCTCTCAAATACATCTTGCTCCTCAATATTTCTAAAAAACTCACTTCTAATACTGTTATACTTAACACTATTGTTCATTCGAACTACATTATTAATAGCTATTCCTAACTCTAATTCTTTAAGTCTAATATTTTTTCACCTTTAGCTGATTGTACTAAAACTCTTGTAGTCCCTTTATCGTCATCAAAAGACTTGTCTATTTCATTAATATTAAGGCAATCCCAAATTGTAATATCACTTACTCTTTTACTTCCTCCTTTAAATGCACATTTATAACATGATGGTCTTACCGAAATATCCCCCAAAAATGCTCTTAAATATGGATCTGTATCAATTCCTTGACTATAAATACCATTATCTGTTTCTACTGTCATATGTGAATATTTATAACCATACCTCCTTTTATCACGAAAATCTATTCTAGTTATAGTTGTTGCATTCATTTTTTTCAAAATATACTTTTTATATTTTTCCAATACTAATGGAGATGGAACAGCTCTACAAACTACATCCACAAGTATTAGATTTTCATAATCTTTTTTCAAAAATGATTTTAATCCTGCAACTTGACATGGCGTTCCACTATAACAAACCAATCTTCCTTCATCTAATAGAGATTCTATTTCTTTGAAACATTCATTTTGACTACTTTGAACATACTTACTCTTTCTTAATTTTTCAAGTTCTTCTACTTTTTCTGCCTTTTGATGCTCTACTATAAAGTCTTTATTACAAACAGCTCCATAAACAACTACATTATTTTTAATTACATATTTACCAATAACTGTAAAAAATCACCTGAAGTTGAAGTGCTTCTTACATATTCATCTTGATTTTGGAATAAGAATGCTCTTTGCTCATAGTCATGAAATTTTTGTTTATTTATTACAGGACACTTTTGAGCACAAAGACCACAATTAGTGTTATAAATTCATTTTCATCCACTTTAATTTCTTTTTACATCTTTAATCCAACCATTGAGTGCTGATTTGGCAATGTAATATTCGCTACTTATTTCAGATACACTCATTCTTGATTTAAATAAATCTACTATCATATTAGTAATTACTAAGCACTCTAACCTGTCTATTTTACAGGGAGAACATATCAACTTGATTCAGATTAAAAATCTTTTTTCTATTTAGAAGTTATTTCACATCCCCTTTACTTTATTTTTAAGACTTTTCAAGTATTCAATAATACTTTTATATAAATCAAAGTATTTAAAAACAATTGCGATTGTTCCATCTTCATTTATAATAATTTTGTCAATCAAGTTATTAAGTAAATATCTAGTGACATTTTTTATATCCCATTTTCCTAAATCCTATTTTTTTATAATCTTTAAAAATTTTTTTATTATTCTTTTTACAAAATTTGGTTTAGGAAAATACTTTATAGCTAATTCTTCAATTGTATATTCATCAATTTCATTTAAAAATTCATTTCTACATTTATGAGCACTTTTATGTGTTAAAATTGATGGATTTCCTTTTATTGCTATATCTAAATCACATTCTTTTATATATATATCGCTACCTTCTAATAATGTTTTTCCTTTTTCTGTATGAACCAATACTAATGATGTTCCACTATTATCTTGATTAAGTTCTGGATAACAGTTGTCCACTCCCCAAAAATCACCTAATGTAAAATCACAATTCCTAGGTAATTTAGCAAATTTACATGTAGGACATGATTCTCTTAAATCTATATCACCTATGAAAATTTTCATATATTCATTTTCTTTTGAATTTTGAATATATTTTTTACCATTTTCAAATTCTGCAGAAAAGCTATATCCTTGCCATCCTGATATTTTATCTCTAAAATTTATTTTTACTAACTTACTAGAAAATTTATTTTCTAAATTATTTTTATATTTATCAAAAACTTTAGGTGATGGAACACCGTGACATACAATATCACATGTATATAATTTATCATACTCCTTTCCTAAAAAAGAATTTAAACCTGAAACTTGACATGGAGTTCCTGAAAACAATACATATCTTCCTTCATCCAAAAGTTTTTTTATATTTTTATAATTATCTCCAATATTACTTTGTACATATTTTGAGCCATTTATTTTTTTTAAATCTTTCATATTATCAACTATTGCATGTATAACATTTAAATTTTTATCATATATTGCTCCACAAACCACACCGTTTTTTTCAATAATTTTTTTGGATAAATATGAAAATATTCCACCTGAAGTTGATATACTTTTTATTTTTTCATCACAATTCCAACCACCATATGCTAAACTTTTTTCATAAACACTCTTTTTTTCATATTCATTATTATATGGACAAACTTTTTCACACAAACCACAATTAATACATAATTCTTTGTTTATCTTAGGATATTTAAATCCATTTTCATCACTAATCATTTCTATTGCATTTTTTGAACATTTATTGTAACATGCAAAACATCCACAACATTTTGATTTATCTTCTATATTTATCATTTTTTAACCTCTGACTTTTGATAATAGTTTATTTAATGGTTTTTTTATAATATTTTTTTCATATTCATTCATAGCAAATAACCACATTAATACACCATATATTATGGTATATATTAATATTTGTATACCTAATATTATAATACTATTCGATTTTATAAAATAGCATAAGCCATACCCTATACATACAGATAATACTACTGGAATTGTCATTTTTAAAATATTCTTCCAAAATTCTATAATATTAATTCCTACTTTTTTATGATAATATATATTTAAAATAAGCCCTTGGCCTACTAACAAAGATAATGCAGTTCCACACGCTGCACCAATTCCTCCATATAATTTAGTTAAAGGTATACTTAATGCAACATTTACGATAGCTATAAAGAAAAAAATAATTGTTCTGTACTTATATAAATTTTTAGCTTGTAAAATACTCAATCCTATATTTTGTATCAATGGTATTGTTAGTGGAATCATTAACAAACAACCAATATAGTATGCTTCTTCATAACTTTTTCCAACCCACAAATTAATAAATGCTTTACCAAACAATACATATCCAGTTATAATTAAAGCCATTAATATATATTGTATTCTTCCTGTACTTATAAAAACTTTTGTAAATTCTTCATTACTTGATTTATTATCTTCCATTTTTGTAATCTTTGGAAGCATCACACCACTTATTGCTGTTGAAAAATTCAAATACATTGTATTTAATTGTCCAGCAACAGAATAAACAGCTGTTGCAAGTGTCCCTGCTATTGAACCTAGAATAAAATGATCTAAATTCCAATTTACTTTATCAATAATTTGATTTAAAAATATATAAAATGAATATGCAAATATTTCCTTTAATAAAGAAAAATCTATTCCTTTAAATTTTAATTTTACATCAAAATTCTTTATACAAATAATCGCATTTAATACCAAACAAAAAATATTACTAAAAGTTAAAACAACAACCATTGCTATTGATTTATATCCAAGAAATAATAAAAAAATCATTAATAAGGGTTGCATTATTATTTGAATTATTTTTATTATTTTACTTATAATAAATTTTTCATGAGCAATAATAATATATCCAAAAATACTTAACGGAAATGTTAAAATTAAATTTCCAACTAATATTAACATCATTATTTTAGCTTTTTCTATTTCTTGAATAGTCATTGAATTTTCGAATAATAAATTTATATTAAAGTATAAAATTAAACCTATTATTCCTGCTAAAATTCCTATTATCCAATATATTCCAAAAAACATTCCATGTAATTTATCTTGTTTTTGTTTATCTTTTTGGTTTATATATCTAGCTGTATATATAATTATTGCATTTCCAAATCCCATATCCATTACTGTCAAATATGATATTACTGAATAAATGATAGAATATAATCCATATTCAGCCTGTCCCAATTTTCTAATTAAAAAAGGTGTATATGCGATTCCAATAAACATATTTAAAGCTATAACTATATATGATAAAATTGCACCTATTTTCCTTTGACTTATTTTCATTACTACCTCCTTATTAGGATTTAAAATTTATAGATTTTTCTAATATCTCATATGATATAATTTAAATTTTCTATCTTTCAAATTAATTTATCTATTCTTTAATCCATATTTACCACATTTTCTCTCTATAAAAATATTATAAATGGTTTATTATATAAAAAAAGCAAATACAGTTGTAATGAAGTGAATCAGTATAAAATAAAAATGAATTCTTTTATAAAGAAACAAATTCACTAACTCCTGTTTTATAGAATGTAGAATTTTTATATAAAATATTTATTATTTTTTTAGCGATTTTTTCTATTTTTGTATTTCTTTAATATTCCTAAATAAATTAATAAAAGTTATATATTTAATTTCTAATTTATTTAAAAATCTTTAAATTATCACTATATACTTGATAGTAAAACTCATAATTAATTATATAACAAAACCTTTATTTTTTCAAGCAGGGGAGTTTGATAGTTGAATAATGAAAAAATCGCTGTGAGCCTTGTAACCGCTCTATTTTTTGTCAAATTTTCAAAAAATAATTGTGGTATTGTTTGATATTGTATGGAAAAAGATAGATATTTATGAAGTTCTTAAAAAAAGAAGGTTTTAATATCAGTTACTCTTCGGTAATTAACACTGTTAATAAGCTTGAAAGAAGCCGAAAGGAAGATATTCCAGGAGATGTTGTTGAATTTGATTTCGGTACAGTTAAATTGTATACAGAAGATGGTACATTAAGAGATTATCAGTTAGCTGTATTTACAAGTGTCTATAGTAATTTTAGGTGGGCAAGACTATTTCCAAAGCAAAATACGGCATGCTTCCTTGAAGCTCATGCGGAATTTTTTAAAGAAATTGAAGGCTCATTTAGAACTGTAGTATATGATAATACAAGAGTTGCCGTCAAAAAATTTATTGGTAGATCAGATAAAGAACCTACAGATGCATTATTAAAATTATCTTTATATTATAAATTTAATTTTAGGTTTTGTAATGCTTATAGTGGAAATGAAAAAGGTCATGTTGAAAGAAGTGTAGAAATTATAAGAAGAAAGGCTTTTTCTAAGAATACTTCCTTTACTTCTTTAGAAGCTGCTAATAAACATTTAATTGAAATATTAATTCAAATTAACAATAAAATTACTTATGGAAAAAACAAAACTGCGAAGGAACTGTTAGAAGAAAAAGCTAATCTACTACCTGATATGCCACTTTATGAAACATCTACTCTTACAGAAGAAAGAGTTAGTAAATATTCTACTATTATGATTGATTCATGCCAATATTCAGTGCCTGATATGTACGTTGATAAGCTTTTAATGTGTAAAGTATATACGAAAAAGATCTTAGTATTTGATAATGATAAGTTTATCGCTGAACATGATAAATTATTAGGGTTTAACAAGTGGAAGGAAAATATGGTTTAAGGGCAGTTGATGAAGCTATAAAACATATTAAGGAG
>JALENK010000064.1 GCA_022767515.1 Clostridium sp. | reverse complement strand
CATGTGTTAGGCACGCCGCCAGCGTTCGTCCTGAGCCAGGATCAAACTCTCAATAAAAAGTTTGATATTTACTCAAAAACTTACTTAATAAAAGAATTGCTGGTTTGTTATATCTGTATTCTGTTCAATTTTCAAAGACCAATTTTTTGTATCGCCCTCAAGCGACTTATTTAGTTTATCACTTAGCAAGACATCTGTCAACAACTTTTTTTATTTTTTTAAAGTTGTTTTTCTGTTTGCCTCAGCGACGTGTTCTATCTTATCATATATATTAATTTAATTTGGACATTTTTTTCCATTGTTATAAGCAATTATATTTATTTTTCTCCCATTTTCTACCTTTTTCTTATTTTTATCTATATTGATACGCTAGGAAAAGTTTCTATGTTCTTTTTAATTCTATTCCATTTTTCATACTTTTTATACTATCAAAACCTATGTATATAACAAATATAATTCCTATAATATTAAATAAATTATTCTGATTTGAATAAATAAAATAAATTATTGGTTCTATTAATATAGTACTAATTGAAATTAATATAAACCAATATATAGAAAATCTTAAGCAAATTAGTCCTTTATAATTGCATTTAATACTTCTATAATTCCAATACTCTTTATAAAATATATTTTTTAACAAATATCCACTTATATATTCAACTACAGTTGGAATAATAAAAAATAATATCCACATAAATACTCCTCTTACTTGTAATACATGGTAACATACTGTTGTTAAACACATAGCTATTCCATACATAGGTTTAAATGGACCTGATAAAAAACCTTCGTTTTTAAATTTTCCATCTACAAAATATGAGTATACCTCTTCTAATATCCACCCAAAGAAAGAATACAATACAAAAATAAATATTATATAAAAAATCCAACTCAACTTAACCACCTCACTATAATTAGTCTTTGTTGAATTGGATAATTTATTCACTATTTATTATTTTTTAATATTATTTTTCTAGAAAGACTTCTTGGAATTAATTTATTTCCCCATATTAATAGCTTGTTTTTATTGCCGGCTATTATTATCGCCTTTCTTTTATAAAAATCTTTATATGCTATTTGAGCCACCTTATCTGCCTCCATAAGAAATTTATTTGCTTTCTCAGATTTATGTATTTTCGCCTTTTCTTGAAACCTAGTTCTAACAGGTCCTGGACACAAACAACCTACATATACACCATAACTTTTTGCCTCTTCATATAGTGCCTCAGATAAGGACAATACATATGCTTTAGATGAATAATACATAGCCATTTTAGGTCCTGCAGTAAATGCAGCTGTAGAAGCAACATTTAATATAGAACCCTTTTTGTTCTGTATCATTTTTTTTAGAAAATGCTTAGTTATATCTGTAAGTACACTTATATTTAACCTTATTATTTTCTCTTCTATTCCTTCTTCTCCATTTACAAACTCACCAAAAGAACCTATACCAGCACAGTTTATTAATTTATCCACAACTAAAAAATTTTCATCCACAAATTTATATAACTTTTCACATGCATTATCCACAAAAAAGTCTACGCTAAATGTTTTTACTTTAACTTTATATTCATTTTCTAATCCTTTTTTTGCTTCTAATAGTTTATCCACATCTCTAGCAACTATTACTAAATTGTTCCCCTCTTTTGCAAATAGCTTTGCAAGCTCTAAGCCTATTCCTTCACTTCCTCCTGTAATAAGAGTATACCTTTCTTCCATAACTAACTCCTCTCTGCTTTTTAATTATTATAACAAAAAAGAGAGCCGAAAACTCTCCTTAAAAAATCAAATTATAAAGTTGTGTTACTATAAAACAAACTATTATTCCTAAAACAGTTGGAATTGTAAATGATAATGCCATCCATTTAAAACTATTACTTTCTTTTTTTATAGTCCATAAAGTTGTAGCACATGGATAATGAAGCAAACTTAGTATCATTACATTAATAGCTGTTAATATTGTCCATCCATTTTCTATCAATAATTCCTTAAGTTCAAATAGATTCTCCATACTAATCATTACTGATGATTTTAGATAACTCATTATTATTATTGGAATAACTATTTCGTTAGCTGGAAATCCTAATATAAATCCCATCAAAATATAACCATCTACCCCTATCATCTTTGCAAAGGGATTTAAAAATTCTGCACAAATTTTTAATATACTATTTTCTCCTATTGTTATACTAGAAAACAACCAGATAACTACTCCTGCTGGAATAGCGATTAAAATGGCTCTTTTAAGAATATGAAGTGTTCTATCTAGTAAAGACCTTACTAACACCTGTTTTATTTGAGGCTTCCTATATGGAGGTAACTCCAATATAAAGTTTGATGGTACACCCTTTAAGAGTGTTTTAGATAATAATTTTGAAATTATAAAGGTTATAAATACTCCAAAAATAATAACTAATGTAACAGTTAATGCTGACATTACTCCACTAATAACGCTTCCACCAATAAATATTCCTGATAATGTGATTAATAAAGGAAATCTACCATTGCATGGCATAAATACATTGGTAATCATAGCAATTAATCTCTCTCGCTTAGAATTTATTATTCTACATCCAACAACTCCAACAGCATTACATCCAAGTCCCATACACATAGTTAATGCCTGTTTTCCACATGTCCCACACTTTTTTAGACACTTATCTAGGTTAAAAGCTATCCTAGGTAGATATCCTAAATCTTCTAATAAAGTAAAGAGTGGAAAAAATATTGCCATTGGCGGTAACATTACTGATATAATCCAAGTCAGAGTAACATAAATTCCATCCACTAATATCCCATTAACCCAATGGGGAGCTATTTCATATAAATAAGATTCTCTTATCATTTTCTCAAGATTATGAAATATGGAGGAAATTAACTCAGAAGGATAATTAGCTAGAATAATAGTAATCCATAGCATAATAAGTAATGTCAATATCATTATTGGAATTCCAGCGACTTTAGATACCAATATCCTATCAATAGTTCTTTGATACTGTTCATAATTTTCTTTATTCTTTACAACTTTATCTGCTATATTTTCTGCTTCTTTTATTAAGCTATTTACAATACACTCTTCAAACTCTCTAGAATTACTATTTGACATTATTGAACTTATTTGTTCACTACTAGCTCCATTAATTATATTGCTATTTCCTTCTAATATTCTAATAGCATTCCATCTTCTCTTTTTATCATCTATTATACTATCTTTTAAAACATCAGATACCTTTCTTACTATTTGTTCTATTTCCTGACTATACTCAACACTTTTTGCATTACAATCATTATTTTTTATTGCTTCATAAATTTGTTCTTTTAACTCACTAATACCAATATTTTGTCTAGCAGCTGTAAATATAACTCTCGTTCCTAATAACTCTATTAATTTATCCTTATCAATAATAATATTTCTTTTCTGAGCCTCATCTATTAAATTAACACATAAAATTACGTTCCTTGTTATTTCAGAAATTTGAAAAAACAAATTCAAATTACGTTCTAGAGATGTTGCATCTGCAACAACTACTACTAAATTATACTTACCAAAGCAGATATAATCTCTAGCAATTTCTTCTTCCTCAGAATTAGCTAATAGTGAATAAGTACCTGGCAGATCTACTACTCTTATACTAACTCCTTTATAATTATAATATCCTTTTGCATTAGCTACTGTTTTCCCAGTCCAATTTCCTGTATGCTGATTTAATCCAGTTAGCTTATTAAAAACTGTACTTTTACCCACATTAGGATTGCCTGCTAATACAACTTCACCACATTTGGCAGTATCTGATTTCTGCTCTTCTCTCGTAATATGAATTTCGGCATCATCCTTATAAACCTTCATATTATCTCCTAATTTATTATTAGCACATTTATTTTCCCACTTTCTTCTTCCCTCATAGCAATAATAGCCCCTCTAATTAAATATGCTGTCGGATCACCAAAAGGACTTCTATATAAAACCTCAATATTAGTTCCATTAATTATCCCTAAGTCTGAAAATCTTCTTTTTAGCTCTCCTTGTGCTTCTATATTTTCTACCTTAACTAGAGAATGCGTTGAAACATCTCTAAGTTTCACCTCTTTTCATCTCCTAACATATCTGTAAATTCAAATTCTCTTTACTATTTTATGCCATAATATATCATTCTGTTACTATTACTCAAAATTCAATTCTATTCTATAACCGTCCTCTGCTAATTCAGTATTAGCAAAAACTTCCCTAGCATTCATTATATATTCAAAAGGATTGTTCATTGCAGTACTGTAATGAGTCAATATTAATTTTTTAACATTAGCCTGCTTTGCTAATGTTGCTGCTTCCCTAAATGTCATATGCTTATTTTTTATTGCTTTATCAATATCTGCATCATCACCATAAGTTCCCTCACATATAAACAAATCACTCCCTGATGAAAATGGAATAATACTTTCTACTCCCCTAGTATCTCCTATATATATTATATTTATGCCCTTTCTTTCTTCCCCGAGCACCATATCTCTAGTATATTTATTACCTTGATATTCAATCTCCTCATTTTCCTTTTGTAGCTTTCCCCATAAAACCTTAGGTACATTATTTTCTACTGCCTTTTGAACTTCAAATTTTGCTCTTCTATAAAAATAAAATTTAAATCCAATACAATCCTTAGAATGCTCTAACTCTGTTATTGATAATTTAGCATTATCTCCTATAAATATCTCGTCCTTTGGATTTTCTATAACTTCTAACTTATATGGAATATCTTCTATAATAAACATTATTGCATTTATAAATTCACTTATTCCTTTTGGTCCTATTATAGTCATTTTTTCAACTCTTCCACTATTACCAATAGTTTTTAATAAACCTGGGAGCCCAAAAACATGGTCACCATGTAGATGTGTCAAACATATATGACTTATATCTTTAAATCCGATATGATTTTTTCTTATAGCTACTTGAGTTCCTTCTCCACAATCAATCAATATCTTTTGTCCATTATAATTTAAAACTACAGAAGACAAAAAACGATTAGGCATGGGCATACCTCCCCCACATCCTAAAAATGTAACATTTATCATAGTTTTCACCTACCTTTAAAATTTATGTTAAAATGTAATCATCTAATAAAATTCAAGGAGATTATTATGTTGAAATATATTATTACTGTTTATCTAATATTATTTAACCTAATAGGATTTTTTATTATGCTAATTGATAAAAAAAAGGCTGAAAAGCATAAGTGGAGAATTAAGGAATCCACCTTACTTCTTGTGTCTGCTTTTGGCGGTTCTATTGGTATGCTTTTAGGGATGAAAACTTTCAGACATAAAACAAAGCACAAAAAATTTACTATTGGTGTTCCTGCAATACTAATAATTCAAATTGTACTATCACTCTATTTATTGTATTAAAAATTAAGGTCATTAAGCATTATACTCTGCTCAATGACCTTAATTTTATTTACTTCCCTTAAATAAAGTTCCAACCTCTTTACCTTGTATTATATCTAATAAAATTTCTGGTTTTGCACCATTTGCAAGTATCATATCTACACCTGATTTAGCAGCCAATTTAGCAGCCTTTAACTTAGTTATCATACCACCTGTGCCAAGTGATGTACCTGCCCCACCTGCACATTCCTCTAATTCTGGTGTTACCTCTTCAACTTCTTTTAATAATACTGCATTTTTATCTTCTCTAGGATTAGCATTATAAAATCCATCAATATCTGATAATATTACTAATAAATCCGCATCAACAAGAACAGAAACTATTGCCGACAAATTATCATTATCACCAAACTTAACTATATTTTCTATTTCATCAATTGCCACAGTATCATTTTCATTTACTATAGGTATTATGCCATTTTCTAATAGTGTATTGAATGTATTGCAAACATTCTCTCTTATATGATCATCTTCAATAACATCACGAGTTAATAACACTTGTCCTACTACGTGTCCATACTCTCCAAAAAATTTACTATAAATATGCATTAACTCGCATTGACCAACAGATGCCACTGCTTGTTTTTCCCTAATCTCTGTAGGTTTCTTTTTAAGCTTTAATTTACATACTCCAACACCTATTGCTCCAGAACTTACTAATACAACTTCCTTTCCCGAATTAGCTATATCAGATAACACTCTTGCTAACTTCTCTATTCTAGTTAAATTAATATTTCCATTTTCATATGTCAAAGAAGATGTACCAACTTTAACAACAATTCTTTTTGAAGCTTTAATCTTATCTCTAAGGCTCATACAAATAAACTTCCTTTCAATATTATTATGCCTATTTAAATAATACTATACATAATTTACATTATCAATCTTGTATTCCTTTTTCTAACAAACTCTTAAAAACATCCCACTCTACAAACTCTCCACCCATACTTTCTAAATGGTTAGTTTTCATCTGACAATCTATAAATAAATATCCCTCCGATTCTAACTTTTTACAAAGCATTATTAATGCAATTTTAGATGCATTACTTACCTTTGAAAACATACTTTCTCCAAAGAAACATTTACCTATTTTTACGCCATAAAGCCCTCCAACTAATTCACCATTTAAATATGTTTCTACACTCATAGCGTAACCTTGTTTATATAAATTTATGTAAGCTTCTTTCATTTCATCAACAATCCAAGTTTCTTCACCATTGTCTTCTCTAATACTCTTACAATTACCAATCACGCTTTCAAAGTCATTATTAAAAGTAACTTTAAAAGTATTTTTTTTAATTATTTTACTCATTGACTTTGAAATTTTAACTTTACTAGGATATAAAATAAATCTCGGCTTCAAACACCACCACATAATCATAGTGTTCTTATCATACCAAGGAAATATCCCATTTGAATATGCAAGGAGTAATCTCTCTATCGATAAATCTCCACCTACTGCCAGTAATCCATCTTCATCACTTAATTCTGGATTTGGAAATACTATATCTTTTCCTAATGCAAAAACTGTCATTAAAGGTTCACCCCTATACTATATGTTTCTATAACTTTAGTTTCCTATTTCTATTTATTCCTGCAAGTATTTCATGTCTTCTTGGCATTGCTAGATTTCCTAATTGGCAAATAGATATAAGTCCATTTTTATCTATATAATTTTGTGCCTCTTGAACTAACTGTTCTATTGTCAATTCTCCATTTACTTTATTTTCTTCAAGCCATTTAATTATATAACCAATTGCTGTAACCTGCTCCTTATCAACAATCTGCTCCACTGCTCTTAAATTTATATCTTCTTTATTTATAGACAATCCATCAATACCTAGTGTCTTTATTTTTACTCCCTTTGGACTTTTTTCAATAGAACCCTTCTTAAGCTTTCTTTGATAATCTATATCTATCTTTATATCCATATCTTTAATTCTTTTTGCAATTTTACCCGTTGCAAGACCTTTAGCTTTTTCAGTAACATCCTCTACTACATATGAATCCATCTGAACTACAGTATCTGCTATATCAAAATAATCCCCTGAACTTCCAACTACGATTATTGTAGATATTCCCTTCTGCTCATATAAACCTCTAACTATTTCAATAAAAGGTGTTATAGGTTCTTTTTCCTTTGATACTAACTGTTGCATAACGTCATCTCTAACCATAAAGTTTGTAGCTGATGTATCTTCATCTATTAATAATGTACTTGCCTTCCCCTCTATCGCTTCAATTATATTAGCTGCTTGAGATGTACTTCCACTAGCATTTTCACTATCAAACTTTTTAGTATTCTTTTTATTTGGAAGATTGCTTATAAATAATGATATATCATCCTTATGAATTACTCTTCCATCTTCTGCTCTTACCTTTACTGCAGAATTTTCAGTTATTACAAATTCTCTTCCGTCACCTTCTATATGATTATATACACCAAGTTCTAATGCTCTTAAAAATGTAGATTTTCCATGATATCCTCCACCTACTATTAATGTAATGCCTTTAGGAATACCCATTCCTTTTATCTCTCCTCTGTTTGGTAAATTCAATGTAACCTCTAAACTTTTAGGAGAAATAAACTTAACAGAATCCTTTAATGGTTTTGTTGAAACTCCACTTTCTCTAGGCAAAATAGAACCATTTGCTATAAATGCTACTAAATTTCTACTTTCTATTTCTTTCCTTATATATTCTTGGTCTTCAACCAATTTTATCCTATCAATTAGTTTTTTCTTATTTATATTCTCATACTTTAAAGTATTATCTACTATATTAGGTAAAAAGTCATATAATATTTTTTCTAATTCTCTTGCTAGTACGCTTCTTCCTCTAGCAGGAAATCCAACCTCAAATCTTACCTCAAAAGAATCATTGTTAATAACTATAGCTGTCCTATCTAATATTTCCTGAGGACATTTACTTATAAAAATAAGGCCACTCTTCCCAGAACCAGCTACTCTTGAAGTAAACTTATATATGTTATAATCAAATAACCTTGTTAAAAAATCTGTTAAAGCTACTTTTTTATAATATGTATCATACATATTCTTAGGAAAATTAGCTACATTATTATTAATAATTACTCTAACTCTTGACGGTGATGCGAATGGGTCTCCTTGAACATGGTCTATTGCAAGTACATAATCTTTGAAAGAGTATGTTCCTTCTAAAGATTTATAAGCTTTATATCCCTTCTGATCTATACTATATAAATTACGCTTTAACTCTTCTGAAGTTTTCATTATTTATTTTTCTCCTCTTCATTAAAAAATTCATCAATTAACATCTCGCTAATCCTTCTATAAATATTACTAATAGAAATCATTGAAGCTACTAATATAAACTTTTCTTCAAAACTCTGCTCTTCCTTAAAGTTATTTATTTTCTGCTTAACTTCTTCTCTTATACTATTATTATCCTCTTCGCATATTTTTAAATAATCACTATATAACTTCCTTAAATCATATTCGCTATTACTTTCATATTTTTCTACTATGTATTCTAATATTCTTTTTATATCACTAATTGATATTGTCCCTTTTAATTCATATATTAAACTAATTAATATCAAATGCTCTTTTGAATATTTTTTATTCTTTATACTCATCAATAAATCCGCTTTTGCATAATTATTAATCATAGTTTTAGTCATAAGCTTATCATCTGGATTTCTTTTACTGTCACCTAATTTACTTTCAAAAAGCTGAATGACTTGATCCATATATAAATCTATTTCTGGAATATCCTCTAGCTCTATCTTTCTTTCAAAATGTTTATTATTCAGTTTTTGTAATATGTTATTAATATCCATAATCTACCTCGTATTGAAAGTTATGTTCCTCTAACTATAATAATTATTTTTCATTAAAACTATTATAACATTTTTTTGACTTTTGTATTGACTTTTTACTAATATAATATGATAATATTAACAAGACATCAAGTAGTTTTGAAAACTACGTATTGAGGAGTGATTATTATGAATAAATATTTAAGAGAACCTGTTAATGGTATTACTCATATGATTGGAGCAGTCTTTTCAGTATTTGCTTTAATTGCTATGATTATAAAAGTCAAAACTAATAATAGCGATCCTATTGTATATCTATCGGTACTACTATTTGGTATTGGAATGATACTACTTTATTCTGCTTCCGCTACTTATCACTCAATAATATCAAATGAGAAAGTAATTAAAATCTTAAAAAAATTAGACCACTCTATGATTTTTATCTTAATTGCTGGTTCATATGCACCATTTTGCTTAGTTGCATTAAGAAATACAATTGGATATACTTTATTTTCTGTGGTTGCTATATGTTCATTAGTAGGTATCGCATTTAAGATTGCCTGGGTTACTTGCCCAAGATGGTTAAGTAGTACTATCTATATCATTATGGGATGGATTATCATATTTGCAATATACCCTATATCTCAATCACTTCAACTAGCTGGATTAATTCTATTAATATTAGGCGGAGTGCTTTATACTGTTGGTGGTGTTATTTATGCACTAAAAAAAGATAAGTTTAAAATAGGTGTGTTTGGTACACATGAAATCTTTCATATATTTATAATGCTTGGAACACTTTGCCACTTTATTGTAGTATTTAATTATGTAATCTAAAAAGAAGCTGTGAAAAAATCATTTTTTCACAGCTTTTGTTATCTACACTAATTCACTTAATTGATATCTTATTACCTTGCTCAATTCTTCTAAGCTCATCTCTACCTGATAACCAATTTTACCACCACTGAAAATGATTGTTTCAAAATCCTCTGCCGACTTATCTATTGTAGTTACAAAGCTCTTTTTCATTCCAATCGGTGAACAACCACCATGTATGTAACCTGTAGTTGGAAGTAAATCTTTAGATTTTATCATCTCAACAGATTTCTCCCCCACACTCTTAGCTGCCTTTTTTAAATCTAATTCTTTTTCAACTGGTATTACAAATACATAATTAGTTCTAGTCTTTCCAATTGTAACAAGTGTTTTAAATACCTGATTTGGATTTTGATTTAATACACTTGCTACCTCTACTCC
The DNA here is from genome assembly GCA_022767515.1 of Clostridium sp. Classification (GTDB taxonomy): domain Bacteria; phylum Bacillota; class Clostridia; order Clostridiales; family Clostridiaceae; genus Clostridium. The sequence goes on along the minus strand of JALENK010000064.1, from coordinate 9,154 downwards.
ACTAATAGCCTCTGTATCAGCATAACAATATGTTTTATATTTTATTTTCTTTTTATCTAAAATTCTCATTACATTTGTTTTTTCTTCCATAACAGTCACCTCAAAATAAAAATTCATTACAAATAAATCATATCACAATAAGAACTTCTATGTTATAATATTTCAATGAATAATTATAAGAAATGAGGGAATAATATTGATAACTGTATCAAATGTAAGCTTAAGATACGGCGGGCGTAAATTATTTGAAGATGTAAATATTAAATTCACTCCTGGAAATTGTTATGGAGTAATTGGTGCTAATGGTGCTGGTAAAAGTACCTTTCTAAAAATTCTTTCTGGTGAAGTCCAACCAAACACAGGGGATGTAAGCATATCTCCTAATACTAGAATGTCTATATTGAAACAAGACCACTATCAATATGATAATTTTGAAGTTTTAGAAACAGTTATTATGGGAAATGAACGTCTATATTCAATAATGAAAGAAAAAGATGCTTTATATGCTAAAGAGGATTTTTCTGATGAAGATGGTATTAAAGCTTCCGAGCTAGAAGCTGAATTTGCAGAACTAAATGGATGGGAAGCAGAAGCAGAAGCTTCATCGCTTTTACAAGGATTAGGGATAAGCACTGAGCTTCATTACAAAATGGTTTCTGAGTTAACTGGAGCAGAAAAGGTTAAAGTTCTTTTAGCTCAAGCTCTATTTGGTAATCCTGGAATTTTAATTCTTGACGAACCTACTAACCACTTAGATTTAAAGGCTGTTAACTGGCTTGAAGATTTCTTAGTGGATTTTGAAGGAACTGTAATTGTAGTATCCCATGACAGACACTTCCTAAATGCAGTTTGCACACATATGGCAGATGTTGATTTTGGTAAAATCAAATTATATGTTGGAAACTATGATTTTTGGTATGAATCAAGCCAACTAGCTCTTCAAATGGCTAAAGATCAAAACAAAAAGAAAGAAGATAAAATTAAAGAATTACAAGATTTTATTGCAAGATTTAGTGCTAATGCTTCTAAATCTAAGCAAGCAACATCACGTAAGAAGCTTTTAGATAAAATTAATTTAGAGGATATACAACCATCTACTAGAAGATATCCTTTTGTAGGCTTTAAACCTGAAAGAGAAGTTGGAAATGATATACTAACAGTTAAAAATTTATCAAAAACTATTGATGGTGTTAAAGTATTAGATAATGTAAGCTTTATGGTTAATAAAAATGATAAGATTGCTCTTATTGGTAATGAAATAGCAGTTACTACATTATTTAAAATATTAAATAATGAGTTAGAACCAGATAGTGGTGAATTTAAATGGGGTATAACTATAACTACAGCATACTTCCCAAATGATAACTCTGCTTACTTTAATGATTGTAATTTATCTCTTGTAGATTGGCTTAGACAGTACTCAGAAGAAAAATCTGAGAGCTACATAAGAGGTTTTCTTGGCAGAATGTTATTCTCTGGTGAAGAGGCTCTTAAGGAAGCTAACGTATTATCCGGTGGAGAAAAAGTCAGATGTATGTTATCAAAAATGATGCTTTCAAATGCTAATGTATTAATGCTTGACCAACCGACTAACCACCTTGATCTTGAATCTATTACTTCAGTTAATAATGGTTTAAAAGATTATAATAGTAACATTTTATTTGCTTCGCATGACCATCAATTTATTCAAACTATAGCAAATAGAATAATTGATATAAAAGATGATGGTTCTATAGTAGATAGAACTATGACATTTGATGAATATATTGAAGCATTTGGTAATAATTAATAAATAAGGTTCTAAAAGAACCTTATTTATGTATAAAGGAGATTTTTTTATGAGAAAAAAAATTAGTTTATTAATCATCTTACTCTTTTCTTTTAATCTAACTTTTATTTCCTGTGATTCTAGAACCCCAGAAGAAACACAAGCTGATTTTGACAAATATATAAATGAAACCTTTAAAGAAGCTTTTGGAGAGGATTCCTTTTCTACCCACTTCTTCTTAGAATATCCTGAAAATTATGATATAAAACAGGATAAAGTATCTATTGGACATTATAAAAGTGATTTAGAAGATTGTGATTTAGATGAAGATATAAAAGAATTAAAAAGTTTTAATTATGATAACTTAACTAAAAAACAACAAATATTATATGACAAATTATTATATCATTGCGAACTTCAAGAAGATTTTGCTGATTGTAAGGATTTAAGTACACCCCTTGGAAGAAATAAATCAGTAATTGCAAATACTGCTTCAAACTTTACTGAATATGCCTTCTATGAAGAAAAAGATATTAATGATTATCTTGAGCTTTTAAAACAATTACCAGACTATTATGATGAGGCTATAGACTTTGCTAAAAAACAAATTGATAATAATGTAATTCCAACTGATACTGCATTAGATACTAATATTAAATATTGTAACAACTATAGTAATAAAAAGGATAACGTATTTATAGTATCCTTTAATGACAAGATTGACGAACTGACTAATATTGATTCTACAAAAAAACAAGAATTAAAAAAACAAAATGAAGAGATAGTTACAACCTTACTTATTCCAAAATATAGAGAAATCTCTAATACACTTACATCCTTAAAAGGAAGTAATACAGACCCTAAAGGTTTAGCTAATATTAATGGTGGAAAAAAGTATTACGAAGCATTAGTAAAATCCTATACGGGTTCTTCAAAATCGCCAAGTAAATTATTATCTAGCTTAAACTCTAGGATTAATAATTTAATATTAGAATTTACTAAAATATCATCCAAAAATCCAAATATATTAAATGAACTAAATGATGTAAAAGTCAATTATAATACTCCAGATTCTGCATTAAACAAATTAAAGAATGAAATTACTACAGATTATCCTAGTTTACCTAATGTAAATTATAAAGCAAAGTATTTACCTGAAGAATTAGAAATGGATGGTGTTATTGCTTATTACTTATCTCCACAAATAGATAATCCTAATAATAATATAATAAAAGTTAATAAAAATGCTGTTTCAGATAAAAGTTTAAGCTTATTTTCAACATTAGCTCATGAAGGGTATCCAGGACATTTGTATCAAAGAAATTATTACAAAAATACTAATCCTTATAATGTTGAATACCTTTTATCTTACTTAGGGTATACTGAAGGATGGGCAACTTATGCTGAATTAGATTCATTTAATATGTGTGATTTAAATGATGATAATTTAATAAGACTATTACAAATAGATAACTTATTAAATAATTACTTAACATGTGCTGTTGACATAATGGTTAACTATAATAATGATAGTTTATCTGATATCGAAAGTTATTTATCAACATATTATGGAGCTAATCAAGCAGAATCAATTGCCTCTTCAATTTATGACTTTGTAATCTCTGACCCCGCTTGTATGTTATCTTATGGAGTTGGATATATTGAATTAACAGATTTACAAGATTGTTATAAAGATAATGCTGGGGAAAAGTATAATGAAGAAGACTTTCTAAAAAAAGTATTAGATATAGGACCTTGTTCCTTTGATACTCTAAAAAAATATATACTTGATTAAAAAAAGAAGAAGCTGACAATTACTGTTCAGCTTCTTTTTTCGGGATCTATATATGTATATTACATAATAGCTTCTCTACCTTCTTCTCCAGTTCTTATCTTAATAGCATTGTCAACGTCATAGACAAATATCTTTCCATCTCCGATATTTCCTGTATGAAGAACTCTCTTTAATGTTTCAATAACTACCTTTAATGGTACTTCACAAATTACTATTTCTATCTTTACCTTAGGTAATAACTTCATTTCCATTTCGACACCTCTGTAGTACTCAAGGTTACCCTTTTGCATTCCACAACCATGTGCCTTTATTACTGTCATACCTGTAATTCCTATCTCTTCCATTGCAAGCTTGATTTCTTCAAATTTATTTTGATTTGCAATTACAACAACCTTTCTAAGCTTACCATCTGTTTCACCTGCTGGAATTGGTACTTTTTCAACTTTAGCTGGAACTGCTGTTGTTGTATTACCTAGGTTAACTGTATTTAATACTGGCATAAAATCTGCATAACTACTTGCTAAACCATGTTCTTCTATATCTAGACCCTTTATTTCTTCTTCTTCTGAAACTCTTAATCCAATTGTATGCTTAATAACATTAAATATAATAGTCATCATTATTGCAACCCATGCAATTACTGCTACAACTCCTAAACATTGAATTCCTAAGAATTCAACTCCACCGCCATATAATAAACCATCTTCTGTTGCAAAGAAACCAGTTAATATAGTACCAAGTGCACCACACATTCCATGAACTCCAACTGCACCAACTGGGTCATCAATCTTTAACTTCTTATCAACAAATTCAATTCCAAATACTACTACAAATCCAGCTATAAGTCCTATTATTGCCGCACCAACTGGGTCAACTAAATCACACCCTGCTGTTATAGCAACTAAACCTGCAAGTGAACCATTTAATGTCATAGAAACATCTGGCTTCTTATAACGAATCCAAGTTATACACATTACTGTTACTGTTGAAACTGCTGCTGATAAGTTAGTTGTAATAAAAATCTTTGACATTGACATTAATACTTCATCACCTGTTGCTGAAACTGTTGAACATCCATTGAAACCAAACCAACAGAACCAAAGAATAAATACTCCTAATGCACCAAGTGTTAAGCTATGTCCTGGTATAGCCTTTGGTTTACCATCCTTTGTATATTTACCAATACGAGGTCCAAGTATCTTTGCACCAACAAGTGCTGCGACACCACCAACCATATGAACTGCTGTTGAACCAGCAAAATCATGGAAGCCTAACTCTGAAAGCCAACCGCCTCCCCAAATCCAATGTCCTGATATTGGATATACGACAGCACTAATAGCAATTGTATATATTAAGTAAGAAGAAAACTTTGTTCTTTCTGCCATAGCTCCTGAAACTATTGTCGCTGCTGTAGCACAAAATACTGTTTGGAATATGATAACAGCATATGAAGGTAAAGAACCTTCTACTCCATAATCACCTTGTATGAAGAAATCTGGAATTCCAATGAATCCTCCTACATTTTCTCCAAACATAAGTCCAAATCCGATAATCCAGAATATTATTGTTCCGAATGCAAAGTCCATTAAGTTTTTCATTATAATGTTACCTGCATTCTTTGCTCTTGTAAATCCGGTTTCAACCATTGCAAATCCGGCTTGCATAAAAAATACTAATACTGCTCCTAATAATACCCATATGGTATCTACTGATGAATACATATATATCACCCCAATTAAAAAATAATAAAAAAAGCACTAGAATTCATTTCTGAATCTCTAGCGCCTTTGCTTGTACCTAATGATAATTCCAAAAAATAAATTTGTCAACATTTATTTTTATTTTTTTTCTGCTATAATGTATCTATGAAAAGATTATAATTAACTATTTTTAAGCGAGGAAAACAATGATACAAATTTATAATAGACAATCTAAAAGCTATGAAATTGAGCAAGTTGCAGGTGAAGGTTATTTAAAATGGTGTTATGAATCACCAATTGGTAAGGGGCTTACTGAACTACTTGTAAAAAGAAAATTATTTTCTAAAATTTATGGTTCTTATTGTGATACAAAACTAAGCAAAAGAAAAATTAATAACTTCATAAAAAATTTTAATATTGATATGTCACAGTTTAATAAAACTCAAAATGAATTTACATCTTTCAATGACTTTTTCTATAGAACTATAAAAAAGACTGCCCGTCCTGTAGATATGTCACCTAATATTTTAGTTTCTCCAGGTGATGGAAGATTATCAGCATTTGATAATATCGATATGAATTCGTTAATACAAGTAAAAGGTATTACTTACAGCCTTTCAGAACTTCTTGGTGATGATGCAATTGCTAGTGAATATGAAAGTGGGGTTTGCCTTGTGCTAAGGCTTTGTCCAACAGACTATCATAGATTTCACTTTATCGATTCAGGAATTCCTCTTGAAACAAAAAAAATTAAAGGTAATTATTATTCAGTAAATCCAATAGCACTAGAAAGAATCCCAAAATTATTCTGTCAAAATAAACGAGAATGGTGCTTGTTTAAATCTGATAATTTTGGTGAAATAATTTGCCTTGAAGTAGGTGCAACTTGTGTTGGTGGAATTATTCAAACATATTCACCTAACTCTAAAGTTAACAAAGGTGATGAAAAAGGTTATTTCAAATTTGGAGGATCAACAACAGTATTATTTTTCAAAAAGAATACCGTAAAAATAGATGATGATATCTTAGAACAAACTAAAAAAGGCTTTGAATGTAAAGTTAATTTTGGTGAGACTATAGGAAGAAGCAGTAAATAAAATCTACTGCTTCTTTTCAATTATTCTAATTAGCTTATTCTTAAATTCTTTAATATCTTCATCTACAATTACTAAATGAATACCCATCTCTTTTGCCCTTTCTGTTACAGAGCTTTTTTTAGGATAATCAGTAGCTACTAAAATTTTAATCGCATCTTCTCCTCCTATTTTTTCGCTATAAACTTCTAGTTCATTTAATGCTTCTTCATCGTATCTATTACTATCTTTGCAGGAAATACAAATCATAATACAATCCTTTATTGCTAAAACATCTAACTCATTTTTTATTTGTTTATTATCTAAATTCCAATAAAATTTCACACTATTTTTTACCTCATCTATATCTTTTATTTCTCTCATAACAGTATGTGTTAACACCTCAAGCCATGTACCAATCTTAAATATAAATGTTTTGAAATAATCATTCTGAAATTCTATATAAACTTTATTTTCATATTTTTTATAATCTATTTCTTTTAATATCTTAAGTTTTTTTATTATTATTTCTAATAATTTTAACTCAGATGAATTTAACTTATCAATATTAATACATAACTCCCTATCATTTATCTTGCTATGAACCATAATATTTTTATCAAATAATTTATTTTTATGTGCCTTCCAAAGTTCTAAATTTTTACAGATAGTCTTTGATATTTCTATTAAATCTTGTCTACTGGCTAATTCCTCATCATCATTACTAATCTTATTTCCTGAAAACTCTGCCATAACTTCAATATTTATATCCTCTAATATCTCTTCTATAACCTCAACGCCCTTTTCAAATATATATCTTTTCTTATTCACTAAATCAATATATATACATCTCATATCATACTTATATGCCTCATTAAGTAGAATAAAAGAGTTTATCTGAGAATCATTATTAAGATTAATTAATACCTTGTTATTCTTATACTTTTCTAATAAATTAATTATCTTAGCACAATTTCCTTCCTCAATAATACTATCAAGCACAATACAATCAGGCAAAAATTTTGTATAAACCTTTTTTATATAATTTAATTTTTCTTTTTTATTAGGCTGACATATAATTATTATTTTTTTTATATTCATTTTTTTGCTCAATATTAAATTAATCTCATTGTGCTCATTACATTGACTTATCATTAAATCATAATCCATAAAAACACCTCACATATATTAATATTAACAATTTTATATTTTCTACTCAGCTTACTCCTCAAAATATACTTGAATTATATATCTTAATAAAGTAAAATTAATTTTAGGGGGGGATACAAAATATGAATAATAATGAACAAGACAATAATTCTGTTTCTTTTAATGGAGCTGCAGAATATGCTCAAGAACCAAATGAAAATGTCCTTTTAGGTATAATAGGTGCATTGCTTTTTGGTATTGTTGGTGCTATTCCTTGGGTTATAGTTGCAAAATTAGGTTATGTAGCAGGTATTTGTGGTGCTATAATCATAATAGCTTCTATAAAGGGATATCAGCTTTTTGCTAAAACATTCTCTTTAAAAGGTATGATAATATGTATAGTATTATCTATACTATTACTTTTCGGAGCTGAATGTGTTGCAATTGCATTAGAAGTTCAAAAAGTTTTTGGTACTTCTTTTATTAATTCCTTAACTGGAATCCCAGATTTATTAGGAATGAATACTGCATTTAAAATGGCATTTATCAAAGATGTAGTAGTAGGTGTATTACTAACTATAATTTGCTCACTATCATTTTTTAAAGGAAAATTAAGAAGATAAATAATCAAAAATATCTATAACGTATGAATATGTTAGGCTGTTGACAACTAAATTATTAAATAAGTTGGTTGTTGACAGCCTATATATATTTTTTTCTTTTTTAAAAACTCGTAAAACTGCTTTGTATGAATATTAAAATGGCTTATAGAAAGGAGATATAAAAATTATGATACCTGAAACAAATAGACTATATACTTACAATGATTACTTATCTCTTCCAGGAGATGAAAGAATAGAAATAATAGAAGGTCATATTTACAATATGGGTTCACCTTATGCAATACATCAAAGGCTATCAATGATATTATCAGCCGAAATATATAGATATATAAAAACTAATAATGGTGAATGCGAAGTCTTTACAGCTCCTTTTGACATTGTATTAACTAATGAAGTTGATATTAATAATAGTACTACAGTAGTTATACCCGATATATCGGTGATATGTGATAAAAATAAAATTACTTCTAAATGTTGTGTTGGTGCTCCTGATATGATTATCGAAATTGTATCGCCTTCAAATGCAAGTAATGACTATGTTAGAAAACTATATGAATATGAAAAGTACCATGTAAGAGAATATTGGATAGTTAACCCTATTGAAAAAAATATATTTGTTTATACTTTAAATGATGGTAATACCTATGGTGTTCCTAAAGTTTATACATTTAAAGATAAGGTTAAAGTAAATATATATGATAATTTAATCATTGACTTTAATTCTGTTGATATTTAGTAATTTAGGCTCTATATGGGCCTATTATTTTCTTAAGACATAACTTTATTTAAGGCTCAATTCGTAATAAAAGTGATAAGTAAGCCAAGCCTAGTCAAAAATGGGAGGACGACCTTTGAAATTAGAATTTCTAAAGGGTTGTTCTCCCTTTATTGATAATGGTGAAGTCTTTATTTTGTCGAATATATAATGAAATAAGGCTATGTAATTAGACAAATATTTAATGAATTTTGAGCAAAAAGACATTCTAAATACTGAATCCAAACAGCAATATCTTTTTTTGAATAATAAATAGGTGTATTAGTTTCAG
>JALENK010000063.1 GCA_022767515.1 Clostridium sp. | reverse complement strand
TTAAAAAAGAATAACGCTGATAATGAAGCATTACAAACTAAAGTTAAAGAGTATGAGGATAACATGAAAACTCAAAAAGCAGAGTATGAAGCAAAAGTAAGAAATTTAACTTTAGATGCAGCTATTGAAAAAGCATTAGGTGGAGCTAAGGCAAAGCACACTGATTTACTATCTACAAAGATAGACAGAGAAAAGTTAATTATTAATGCTGACAATACTGTTACTGGATTAGATAAACAGATTACTAGCTTAAAAGAAAATTATAAAGATTTATTTGAAGCTACTATTGCTGGGCCAACACCTAACAATAATGGAAGTTCTGGAACTGATTCACAAATAAATGATTTAGGAAGTGCGTTAAGTGCTTACTATAATAATTAATTAAAGAAAGAGAGTGATATATTATGGCAATTACATTAGCACAAGCAAAAGTTGGTATGTCTGATAAAGTCGCACAACAAGTTATTGATGAATTTAGAAGGGGTTCTTTATTATTAGATGCAATGACATTTGATAATGCTGTATCTCCTGGTACTGGTGGAAGTACATTAACCAATATTGATAGAGTTATTGCAAATAGTTCAGGAACTATTGACGAAATAAACTATCAATTACAAGAAAAAATTAAAGCTGCAAGTAACTTATTTCACTATACTGTTATTAATGGTGATAGTGCTATAGATACTAACTGGAAAGTATTCTTAGATGCTTTAGATGAATTCTTGGCTGAAATTAGTGGAACTCCTTCAATGATTATGGGTAATAGTAAGATGATTACTAGAATAAAGCAAGTAGCAAGAAGAGCTGGCTATTTAACACAAAGTTAGGATGCATTTGGTAGAAAAGTAGATGCATATGATGGTATTCCTTTGGTAGATTTAAAATATTACACTTCTGTAAGTGGTTCAACAGTATCAGAAGTACCAGTTGTTCCAATTGTAGATACAAGAAAGCCTGGTAGCGCATCAAGTGAAGTAACTGGATTAACTGATATTTATGCAGTAACTATGGATATAGCAAATGGTTTTCATGGTGTTTCATTAACTGGAAATAATTTGATTAATAGTTATTTACCAGATTTAAAAGCTCCTGGTGCTGTAAAAACTGGTGAAGTAGAAATGACAGCTGCTGTTGCATTAAAGAATACTCGTTCAGCTGGTGTAGCTTTTGTTAATGGTAAAGCCAAAACAAATGATAATTGGAAAGCTGATTGGTTTTTAGAAAATGGATATAATGTTGAGGAAGAAAAAGAAGAAAAAAAGAATTGCATTGATTTTTTGAAAATCGTGCATGAGTTACCGAAAAATGCAGATGAAATATGTTGATTGCAATAAGCAAAATGTATTTTCATAGTTATCAAAGTTTATATCCTGCCATTTCAAGCCTAATATTTCACCAGAGGGAATAATTTCCACATGATTTATGTATATTATTGTATACACTGGTTGACCTTTGGATAAAGTATGTTGTATTATTTAGAAAAAATATATTGACCATTGGTCGAGAAAATGAATGTTGGAACAAGCGTAATGCAGGGCTATTATCACATGCTGAAGGAGACCGCTGAGACACTTGAGGATGGTTGGCTAAAAACGGGAGACCTTGGGTACGTGGATGAGGATGGATTTGTATTCTTGACAGGTAGAAAGAAGAATCTTATAATTACTCCTAATGGTGAAAATGTATTGCCTGAGGAAATTGAGAATATACTTTCTGAAAAGCGAATTATTCAGGAGGTGATTGTTCGTGAGAGTGAAGGTGTCATCGAAGCAGAAATCTTTCCTGATTACGAATATGCTGCTAAGAAAAGAGTTAAGGATATAAGGAGTAATCTTCAGGAAATTCTAGATGAATACAATCTTAAGGCTCCACTTTATAAGCGTGTAGTAAAATTAAAAATTCGCGAGACAGAATTTTAGAAAAATACAACTAAAAAAATTAAAAGATTTTGATTTGATTGCAAAAAATCAAAAAAATTTATGATAAATCGAAAAAGATGTGGTAAAATACATCTAAATAATGTGTATGGAAGGAGAGAACTATATGGCGTGGTATGATGAAGCAATATTTTATCACATATATCCT
>JALENK010000109.1 GCA_022767515.1 Clostridium sp. | reverse complement strand
ATCATCTTCAATTTTATCTGTTTCATCTACAATAGTTTTATCATTTTCTTGAATAACATCATTTTGACTAATAACTTTTGCTTCATTGTTACTTAAATAATTTTTATATACAGCAGCTCCGCCACCTACAACCAGAGTAGTTCCTATTGCAATTATTGCCATAACCTTTGTTGATATTAAACCACCCATACACATTTTAGTTACAGAAGTTAATGTTCCATTTAATATATTGGATAAAAGTTCATTTTTTACGACCTTTGAAAGCTTATTATCTCTTGCTTCCTCTTCTAAAAGGAATACTAATAAAGGTAAAATAGCATTGCTTCTTACTTTTACACCCTTTTCCTGAAGTTTTTCAATTTCCATTTTTATAATTTTTCTAGCACTATTTAGTCTTGACTTTACAGTCCCCTCTGCACATTCAAAATATTCCGCTATCTCTGAACACTTCATATCATTATAATAAAATAATAATACTGCTATTCTTTGCTTATCTGATAACTTGGTATTTATTATATCCATTATCATATTTCTTGTTTCTTTTTTTATTATGTATTTATGAGGTACATAAGTATCATCTGTTTCTTCAACCTGCATTAATAATTCTTCTTGCTCTTCATCTATAAACAATAATTCTTTATTCCTCTTTAAATAATCCTTACATTTATTGATTGCTATTGCTTTTTGCCATGCATAATACTTATTATAGTCATTTAATGTATCAATTTTATTTATTATTGTCATAAATATATCTTGACTTAAATCTAATGCTACTTCCTCATTCTGAACTAATTCTTTACAAATAAAATATATTTTATTAATATTATCATTATATAATTTGGTTATTGCAAATTGCTCTTTATTCTTAACTTTACTTATTAACTTATTCATAACAACACCTCCAAAATCATTATATATAATATAGACGAATACCACAATTAAAAGGTTCATTTTTTTACTAAAAAATAGAAAGTATTTGGATTATTTTGTATGGATTATATATGAATTGAACCCCAAAAAAACTCTATATAGATAAACACTCTTTTGTATCGTGCCTACTATATAGAGTTCATTTTATCAATATCCACTAACTCTTTTAATTTTTGTTATTTATTCTATTTTTATTTATTGCATTATTTAAAACTGTTATTTCTTCTTCTGAAAGGTCATATCTTGATATTCCTCTATCTATAGGTTTCGCATATGTAGTACTTTCTTGTCTGCCATAAATTCCAGTTAAAATAATTCCATTATCTTCTCCATCTAATATGGCAATAGAAAAACTTAAATCACTTCCTACGTCTTCAAAAGCCTTATATCTAACAATAGCTACTTTTTGCACACACCCAACTATTTGTTCCTGTAATATTTTATTCTCATCTAAGGCCTTCTTAGCTCTTTTACTTGCTTTATCTATATTATTCATATAATTAGTAACTACTTCTTCAAGATTATTACCATTTACACCCCTCATCATTTTTCGATATCTAGAATCTACTTTATCTACCTTTTTAAATAACATTATTACAATAACAAATAATAATAGTGTAATTACTGCTAAGCTTAAAATTATGTATGGTGCATACTGATTAATTATACTTTCCACTTTTCTATTCATCCTTTCTAATAAAATGTTTCACGTGAAACATTTATAAATTAATTATGTCTAAAATTCTTTGAAGATCCTCTTCTGAATAATATTCAATTTCAATTTTCCCTTTCCCCTTATTAGCATTGATATTTACTTTTGTTCCAAAATGATTTTGTAATTTATCTTTTACATCTCTATAGTAAGGATTTAACTCCTTTTGTTTCTTCTTAGGCTTTCTTTCCAACACACCACTTTTAATTAACTTTTCTAACTGTCTTACTGACATTCCATCATCTATCGTTTTTTGTGCAACCTCATACTGCAACTCATTATTATCTTTTATTGATAATAATGCTCTACCATGACCTTCTGATAAAACTCCCTCAATAATATATTGCTGTACTCTCTCATCTAATTTCATAAGTCTCATAGAGTTTGTAATTACTGTTCTAGATTTTCCTAACCTTTCACTCAACTGTTCTTGTGTTATTTCAAAATCTGTAAGTAATTTCTTATATGCAATTGCTTCTTCAATCGGATTTAAATCTTCTCTTTGTATATTTTCTATCAAAGATATTTCTAAAATGTCCTTATCTGATAATTCCATTACTATTGCAGGTACTTCTTTGATACCAGCCATTTTAGCAGCTCTCCATCTTCTTTCTCCTGCAATAATAATATATTCATCGTTGTTTTGTTTTAATATAAGAGGTTGTATTATACCATGTACTTTAATTGACTCAGATAGTTCAAGTATCTTATCATTGTCAAAGTTTTTCCTTGGTTGCTCTGAATTACTTTTAATTTTATTTATATCAATCATTAACGAACTTTCTTTTTTTTCCTCTGGAATTAATGCTCCTAATCCCTTACCTAAACCTCTCTTCACTATATCACCTTCCTAATTTTGCCTTTCTAAAAATTCTTTAGTTAAATTTTTATATGCTTCTGCTCCTCTACATTTTTCATCATAAAGAACTATTGGCAAACCAAAGCTAGGTGCTTCTGCCAATCTTATATTTCTAGGAATGGTACATTTATATACTTGTTCTTTAAAATATTTTTTTACTTCCTTATATACTTCATTGCTTAAATTAGTTCTTGAGTCATACATAGTCATTATAACACCTTCAATCTCTAAAGCCTTATTCAAAGATTTTTTTACTAATTGAATTGTGTTAATTAACTGTCCTACACCTTCTAATGCATAAAACTCAGATTGAATAGGAATAAGTACCGACTGGCTACATGATAATGCATTTATTGTTAATAAACCTAAGGATGGTGGACAATCTATAAATATATAATCATATTCGTCTTTGACCTCATCTATTTTTTCTAAAAGTACTTGCTCACGATTATGTTTTCCTATCAATTCAACTTCTGCACCTGCTAACTCCATGGTAGATGGTGCAATATGCAAGTTCTGAATTAAATCACTCTTAATTATGACATCACTAATTTTAACGTCATCTGATGTTAATACATCATACATAGATAATTTTAATTCTCTTTTATCTAAACCTAATCCACTGGTTGTATTTCCTTGTGGATCTATATCTAAAGTTAAAACTTTATATCCCTCCATAGCTAAATTTGCACATAAATTTATATTGGTAGTTGTCTTTCCAACTCCACCTTTTTGATTAAAAATACAAATATTTTTCATAAATGGCGCTTATAAGCGCACCCCCTTTCCTTATTATATTATATAATAAATTATAAATAATTAAAGCGATTTTAATCAAAATAAAAAATGTTTCACGTGAAACATTTTTTATTTATAATCAAATTTTATTTAATTGGTTTTTTAGTTACCATTCCTGCTTTTCTTGGATATTTTTCTAAGCAAGGTTTTACTTTTGATACTATAACAACATTATGCTTTAATTCTGTTCCATCTATTTCAAGCTCTATTATTTCTTTTAGCTTTCCACCAAGTGTACCTATCGCATTTTTTGCACCATCAAGTTCCTCCTCTATTGCAGGTCCCTTTAGTGCTATAAAATGGCCACCAACACTTACATATGGAAGACAAAATTCAGATAATACTGCCATATTGGCTACTGCTCTTGAAGTTGCAACTTCAAAGCTCTCACGCAATTCTTTCATTCTAGCTCCGTCCTCTGCTCTTGCATGAATTGTTTTTACATTCTTTAATCCAAGTTCCTTAACAACTATATCAAGAAAATTTATTCTCTTATTTAATGAATCCAATAGGCATACATTTTTTGTTTCATCCATTATTGCTATAGGTACTCCTGGAAACCCAGCTCCTGTTCCAACATCTATAACATTTTTAGCTTCCTTTAATTCCGCACTTTTAAATGCCATAATACAATCAATAAAATGTTTTGTAATAAACTCATCATCTTCCGTTATGGCAGTAAGATTTATTTTTTCATTCCATTCCTGAACTAATTTCATATATTTCATAAATCTCTCATGCTTAATTTCATCATACTCCATACCGACACTTTCAGCAGAAGCTTTCATTTTGTTAAAATATTCCATAGTACCTCCTATTTTTTATAATAATGCTCTAAGTATACTAATAATACAGATATATCGGCTGGAGATACTCCTGATATTCTCGATGCTTGCCCAACGCTTACAGGATTTATATTACTTAGCTTTTGAATTGCTTCCTTTCTAAGTCCCTTTATATCTTCATAATTAATATCCTTTGGTATTTGTTTCTTCTCAAATTTTGTAAATTGACTTACTTGTTCTAGCTGATTGTTTATATAACCTTCATATTTAGCAATTATATTTACCTCTTCACCAATACTTTTATGTAACTTTGGTCTATCTTCATCAAGTGGTGCTAATGAAAAATAATCAAGCTCTGTTCTCTTTATTAATTCATAAAATCTAATTGGCTTTTTTAATTCTGCTGAATCCAATGTAGCTAAGAATTCATTAACTTCCTTCTTGTTTGTGATTTGTAATTCTTTTAATCTTTCAATTTCTTTTTCAATGGCAGATTTTCTATCTAAGAAAGTTTTATATCTTTCTTCTGTAACCAATCCAATCTTATATCCCTTTTCTGTTAATCTGAAATCTGCATTATCTTGTCTTAATAAAAGTCTATATTCAGCCCTTGAAGTCATCATTCTATAAGGCTCATTTGTTCCTTTAGTAACTAAATCATCAATCAAAACTCCAATGTATGCATCAGATCTAGATAATATTAATGGCTCTTCTCCTTTTATCTTCAATGCAGCATTAATTCCTGCCACAATTCCTTGAGCCCCAGCTTCTTCATAACCTGAACTACCATTAAACTGTCCAGCTCCATAAAGCCCTTCTATCTTCTTAAATTCTAGTGTTGGTTTTAATTGTGTAGGGTCAATTGAATCATATTCAATTGCATATGCCGTTCTCATCATTTCAACATTCTCAAGACCTGGAAGTGTCCTAAGCATCTTAATTTGAACTTCTTCTGGTAATGATGAACTGAATCCTCCTACATACATTTCTAATGTATTTTCTCCCTCTGGCTCTATAAATATTTGATGTTTATTTTTATCAGGGAACCTCATTACCTTATCTTCTATAGAAGGGCAATATCTAGGTCCAATTCCTTTTATTGAGCCATTATATATAGGTGACCTTCCTATATTTTCTCTAATAATATCATGAGTTTTCTCATTCGTATAAGTTAAATAACACGAAACCTGTTCTCTATCGATATCTTTGCTCATAAAAGAGAATGGTACTATCTTATCGTCACCCTTTTGCTCCTCCATTTTAGAAAAATCAACACTTCTTCTATTTATTCTAGCTGGTGTACCTGTCTTAAATCTTCTTAAATTTATTCCTAAATCTAATAAGGATTGTGATAAATCATTAGCAGGAAATAAACCATTAGGTCCACCACTATAGCTTACTTCACCTATTATTATTTTTCCTTTTAAATATGTTCCAGTTGCAAGTACCACAGCTTTACAATTAAATACTGCTCCATTTTTGGTTGCAACTCCCACAACCTTATTATCCTCTGTCAATAATTCAGTTACTTCTATTTGTTTAATATAAAGATTCTCTTGCTCTTCAAGAACTTTTTTCATTCTAAATTGATATGCCTTTTTATCTGCTTGGGCTCTTAAAGAGTGTACCGCTGGTCCCTTTGATGTATTAAGCATTTTTGACTGAATAAATGTATGGTCTATGTTTATTCCCATCTCTCCGCCTAATGCATCTATCTCTCTTACTAAATGTCCCTTTGCTGTTCCACCTATATTAGGATTACACGGCATTAATGCTATAGAATCTAAATTTATAGTACATATTAAAGTTTTTAAACCTAGTCTTGCTGAAGCAAGTGCAGCCTCACATCCAGCATGCCCCGCTCCTACAATAACAACATCAAAACTTCCTGCATCGTATTTCATATTATTTTCTCCTACTTTCCTACACAAAATTCACTAAATATCTTGTTAATTAAATCTTCTTCAAGCTCAGCTCCAGTTATTTCTCCCAAAGCTCTTAAGGCTGAAGTCACATATATTGAAATTAAATCTAAATACTCATTTAATTGTACCCTTTTTAATGCCTCTTTACAATTTTCTAGAGCCCTATATAGTGCTTGCTTATGTCTATTATTTGAAATGATTAAGCTTTCACTACTTACTTCTCCATTAAAGAAAATTTCTTTAATTTTATTTTTTAACTCTTCTATTCCATATCCTGTCTTTGTAGAACTTAAAATAATATCATTAAAATCTTTAAGGTCCTCTTCATTTATTTTTACTTCTAAATCACATTTATTCTTTACTACTATAGTTTTTCTATCCTTAACAGCTTCTATTATTTGCATATCTTCTTCATCTAGAGGTCTTGATGAATCAATCATAAGTAAAACTATATCAGCCTGATTTAGCTTTTCCTTAGACCTTTCAATTCCTATCTGTTCTACAACATCCTTTGCTTCTCTAATACCTGCTGTATCAATTATTCTAATAGGTATACCATCTATGTTTAAATACTCTTCAATAATATCTCTCGTTGTTCCTGGAACATCAGTAACTATAGCTCTATTCTCTTTCAATAAAGTATTTAACATTGAAGATTTTCCTACATTAGGTTTTCCTACTATAACCATATTTAATCCATCTCTTATTATTCTACCTTCATCTGCTTCCTTAAGAAGAGTTTCTATATCAAATATGGCTTCTTTTAGCTGGTCCTGCACTCTAGGAGCAATTGTAGGGTCTTCCTCTTCATCATCCTCTGTAAAATCTACAGAATACTCTATCAATGCTAAAGTATCTAGCATATATTGTCTTAACTTATTAATTTCTTTAGAAAGAGCACCTTCATGTTGCATAACTGCTGACTTCATAGAAAGATCTGTCTTGGCTCTAATAATATCCATTACTGCTTCAGCTTGACTTAAGTCAATTCTTCCATTTAAAAAGGCCCTTTTAGTATATTCTCCAGGCTCTGCAAGTCTAGCACCTGCTTTAATTATCTCCTCTAAAACCTTATTAGTTGAAACAATTCCCCCATGACAATTTACTTCAACAACATCCTCTGCTGTAAAGCTCTTTGGCCCTTTCATAAAGCTTATTATTACTTCATCAATAATGTTCTTCGTACCAATCTCACAAATATGTCCATATCTCATAGTATAAGTCTTCATATCAATTATTGACTGTTCATTCTTACCTACAAAAACTTTATCTATTATTTCTAACGCCTTATCTCCAGATACCCTTATTATTGATATTCCACCCTCTCCTAATGATGTAGCTATACCACAAATAGTATCAAACTCTTTCATTATTTTCTCCTCTCATTATATAAAATATATTATTTTCAATTTTACAAAATAATAATTAAATAGTCAAAAAAAAGAGAAGTTTTTCTCAAACTTCTCTTTTATATTATTTCTTTAAATCAACAACAACTCTTCTGTAAGGTTCTTCCCCTTCGCTATAGGTACATACCTTACTATTGTTTTGAAGTGCTGAATGAATTATTCTTCTTTCGTAAGGATTCATAGGCTCTAATCTATATTTTCTTTTACTTTTTATTACCTTACTTGCAGTCTTATCTGCAACTCTTTTTAATGTTTCTTCTCTCTTATGTCTGTAGTTTTCAGCATCTAAAATTAATTTTTTATGTTGACCATCACTATTATTCTTATTAGTTGATAATGAAAGTAAATATTGAAGTGCATCAAGAGTCTCCCCTCTATATCCAATAATAGCACCAACATCTGCACCAACAACATTAACCCTTATTATCTCATCATCTTCATTAACTTCAACGTCTGCTTCCACATCCATATTCTTAAGAATCTCTTTTAATAAAACCTTAACTTTGGGTTGTTCTTCAGATGACTTATCTACATTTACTGCTTTAACTTCCTCTTCTACTTTTTCTATTACTTTAGTCTCTTCTTTAACACTAACCTTTATTTTTATATGACTTTTTCCAAGAAGTCCGAATAAACCTTTTTTTGAATTTTCTTCAATTACTTCATATGAAATTTCATTTATTCCGACATTTAATTCCTTTGATGCTGTATATAATGCCTCATCTAAATTTTTACCTGTTACTTCTATAGTTCTCATAACTATTCACCACCCCAAATAAACCTTATTATTTCTTTTTCTTTTTCTTTTTACTAGCCTTATTAGTTTCAACATATTCTGGCATAACAAATTTAGGAGCTCTTTCAAGTTCTTTTTGTTTTTGTGCCTCTTCTTTAAGTATTCTCTTCTTTTTAGCAGGTCTATAATTAATAAAGTAAGTTGTTACTAATTGAATTAATCCACCTAATATCCAATAAATAACTAATATTGATTTAAATTTTAAAGCCATATATCCCATAAATACTGACATAACTAGACTCATTATGTTCATATTCATTCCAGTACCTTCAGCAGGATTTGGATTAGCCTTAGACATTAAAAATGAAGGAATATATGTTACAATGGCTGATAATATTGGTAATATATAAAGTTGATCTGGAGCACCCAAATCATTTAACCATAAGAAACTTTTACCTGCAATTGCATCCATATTATAGAATACATAATATAATGCCATCAAAATAGGAAATGGTAATAATGTTGGAAGACATCCTCCAAACATACTTACATCCTTTTCTTTATAAAGATTCATAACTTCCATTTGCGCTTTTTGTGGGTCATTTTTGTATTTCTCTTGAATCTTCTTTACTTCTGGTTGAATTTCTTGCATTTTTTGATTTGACTTAGCAGCCTTAATATTAAAAGGTAATATACATCCTCTAATAATAATTGTAAGTAATGTAACTGCTAAAACATAAGATAACCCACTATCTGGGTCTACTCCCATTTTAACAACTAAATCATGCAGGAAATTAAAAATACTTGTAAAAAAATCTGTAATAACTGACATATTTTATATAGTTCCTCCTAATTATATATTATTTAACAGGGTCATATCCTCCTTTACTAAATGGATTACATCTTAAAATCCTCCATATAGTCATAATTCCTCCCTTAAGAGCACCATACTTTTCAATTGCTTCTAGTCCGTATTGTGAACAAGTTGGTATGTACTTACAATGAGGAGCACTTAAAGGTGATATATTTTTCCTGTAAAATTTTATTAAACTAATTAGCATTCTTTTTATCATTATATAAGCCTGCCTTTTTTAATAAACTAATCATAGAATTTTCTATCTCATGATAATTTTTATCCTTAATTTTTATTCTTGCAACAAAAATAAAATCATATCCTTTTTCTAGGTTATCAAGCTTTAATCTATAATTTTCAGAAATTAATCTCTTTACTCTGCTTCTTACAACGCTGTTTCCAACTTTTTTACTAACAGATACTCCTAATTTATTATAAGGAAGATTTTCTGAATCCTTATTGTTCCTATTTTTAAATATATATAAAACTAAAAGATCATTAGCTATAGATTTTCCTCTTCTATAAACATTTTTAAATTCTCTATTCTTTTTTAATCTGTAAAACATTTTATTGCAATACTCCTTTTTTCTGCATTTGCAGAAAAAGAGCCACAAATTGCGGCCCTTATGCTGTTAATTTTTTTCTACCTTTTTGTCTTCTCTTCTTAAGAATGTTTCTTCCAGTTGAAGTGCTCATTCTCTTTCTGAATCCATGTTCTTTCTTTCTTTGCTTCTTTTTAGGTTGGTATGTCCTGAACATAATCATTACACCCCCTTTTCTACTATTGAAATTTTTTATAGTAAATAAACTATCTACATAATATTAATTACTTAAATATTATATATAGATAGCTTGAATGTGTCAAGAAAATAGTTTATTGTTGATAATTAAAATTTACACACTATTTTTTGTGGATAACTTATTGAATACACCTATTCTTATATGATATTATAGTTAATATATTGTGAATAATCTGTTATTTTTTCAAAGTTATCCACAAGTGTGGATTGTTTTGTTGATAACTTGTTATGTATTGTGTGTTAATTTTTAAAATATTTAATAAAAATGGCTATTTTACTTGTTTATTAAATATTTTTAGTACCTGTTGATAACTGTGGATAATCCTTATATTTTTTTATATTACCCACAATGTGAATAGTTCTTTTAACATTGTCAACAATATTTTTAATATTAACACAATTTGTCCATAACCTGTTATTTACCTGTGGATAACCATTTTGTATCACAAAAAAATTTTTTTGGAGGATAATAATGGATACTTATCTAAAAGATTTATGGAAAAAAACCTTAGACATAATAAAAGACGAATTAAGTACGGTTAGCTATAATACTTGGATAAAGAGTTGTGAACCAATATCTATTTCTGAAGATACGATAAAGATTAGTGTTCCTAATGATTTTACTCAAAATATATTAAAGCAACGTTATACGTCACTCCTTGTAAACTCAGTCCAAACGGTTTGTTCCAAAGTATATAAATTTGAGTTTATCATTGTTTCAGATTTACAAAAAGAAGAAACAAAAACTAATAATAAAGTTATAGCAAATGAAACACTTTCCAATAATACACCTCAAAATACAATGTCATTAAATCCCAAATATACATTTGATACATTTGTAATAGGTAATAGTAATAGGTTTGCTCATGCTGCTTCTCTTGCAGTTGCAGAAGCTCCAGCAAAAGCTTATAACCCTTTATTTATTTATGGTGGTGTTGGTCTTGGAAAAACACATTTAATGCATGCAATTGGTCACTACATTTTACAAACTAATCCAAATGCTAACGTTGAATATGTATCATCCGAAAAATTTACAAATGAGCTAATAAATGCAATAAAACATGATAAAAATGAAGAGTTTAGAAATAAATATAGAAAAGTAGATGTACTTTTAATTGATGATATTCAATTTATAGCTGGAAAAGAAGGTACTCAGGAAGAATTTTTCCACACTTTTAATGCTCTTTATGAAGCCAATAAACAAATCATATTATCATCAGATAGACCCCCTAAAGAAATTCCAACTCTTGAAGATAGACTTAGATCTAGATTTGAATGGGGATTAATTGCAGATATTCAGGCACCAGACTTTGAGACGAGAATGGCTATTTTAAAGAAAAAAGCTGACGTAGAAAAATTAAACGTTACAAATGATGTTATGGTATACATAGCAACTAAAATAAAATCAAATATTAGAGAACTAGAAGGTGCTCTTATTAGAATAGTTGCATATTCTTCTTTAACTAATAAAGAAATAACAGTTGATTTAGCATCAGAAGCCTTAAAAGATATAATATCTCAGAAAAAAGGAAAACATATTACTATTTCTACAATTCAAGATATAGTTGCAAGCTACTTTAATCTAAAAATTGAAGATTTAAAATCTCAAAGAAGAACAAGAAACATAGCCTATCCTAGACAAATAGCTATGTATTTAAGTCGAAAACTTACAGAAATGTCTTTACCTAAAATAGGAGAAGAATTTGGTGGAAGAGACCATACCACAGTAATTCATGCCTATGAAAAAATTTCAGAAAATGTAAAGACAGATGAAAGTCTTCAACGTACAATTGATGATATTACTAAAAAACTAACCCAAAATTAATCCACAACTGTATATAATAACATTATAATAAGCTGTGGATATTCAAAAAAACAATAAGTGAAAGTGGATTATGTGGATAACTCACATAAAAAGTTACCGAGT
Source organism: Clostridium sp. (assembly GCA_022767515.1). GTDB lineage: Bacteria > Bacillota > Clostridia > Clostridiales > Clostridiaceae > Clostridium. Next base: position 7,802 of record JALENK010000109.1, on the reverse strand, counting down.
AATCCACATTATTTTTTAATAAATTTTTGCCGTATTAGTGGGCTTGAAACACTTATCCACATTTTCACACAGCCTACTACTACTATTACTAAAAATATTATTATATCTATTCTATTTATACTAAAATTATATTGTTAATAAATACGGAGGTTATTTTATGAAATTTTCATGTAATAAACAAACACTACAAGACGGTATTTTAATAGCACTAAAAGCAATCACTGGTAAAACTACTAATCCTATATTAGAAGGTATATATTTAAAAGCAAAAGATTCTAAACTTACATTAATTGGATCTGATATGGATGTATCAATTGAAACTACAATAGATGTAGATATTATTGAAGAGGGTATTATTGTTATTGATGCAAAAATGTTTAGTGAAATAATAAGAAAGCTTCCTTCAGAATCAGAAATATTAATTGAAACTATAGAAAAAAATGCTATTCAGATTACTTGTGAAAAATCTGTAATTAAAATGGTTTCAATGGATGGAGAAGATTATCCTGAACTACCAAGTATAGATCAAAATAAAAATATTTCAATTCCTCAAAATATTTTAAAAAATATGATAAAAAGTACATCATTTGCTATAGCTGTAGACGATACTAGACCTATACTTCAAGGAATTTTGTTTGAAGTAAAGGATAAAAAGATTAATTTAGTTGCCTTAGATGGATATAGATTAGCAATTAAGACAGAATATATTAATGATGATTTAGAATTTAGTGTGGTAATTCCAGGAAAAACTTTAAATGAAGTGGCTAAGATATTAGAAGATTCAGAAGAAATGGTAAATATTACATTTACAGAAAATCATATTTTATTTAATATTGGGGAAACTAAGATTATTTCTAGATTATTAGAAGGTAAATATATAAACTACACTTCATTATTACCTCAGGAATATAAAATTTTAATTATAGCAAATAAGCAAAAATTACAAAATTGTATTGAAAGAGCATCTCTTATGGCAAGAGAAGCTAATAGTTATTTAATTAAGTTAAAGGCCAAAGAAGATAATTTAATTATTACCTCTAATTCTCAATATGGAAATATTAAAGAAGAAGTTGATATAGATTTGCAAGGAGAAGAAATTGAAATTGCATTTAACTCAAAATATTTATTAGATGTTTTAAAAAATATGGATGAGGAAAATGTCGAAATTCAGATGACTTCAAGTGTGTCTCCATGTGTTATAAAGGCACAAAATACAGAAATTTACAAATATTTAGTTTTACCTGTTAGATTAGTAAAATAAGGAGGATGCATAAAAATTCATTTTTATGCAAAAGTACATGAAAGAAATAAAAATTAATACAGAATTTATAAAATTAGATGCATTTTTAAAATGGTGTGGAGCAGTTGCATCTGGCTCAGAAGCAAAAATGTATATTTTAGATGAACAAGTAAGAGTTAATGGAGAAGTATGTACCCAAAGAGGAAAGAAGATAAGAGTCAATGATTGTGTTGAATTTGAGGGTGAAGAATATAAAATTATTTAGAAAAAAGAGTTAGAGAAATAGTATATTTTTATGGTATAATTAACTAGGTGTTATTATTATGTTTATTAAAAATTTAATACTAATTAATTATAGAAATTATAATCAATTAGATATAGAGTTTAGCAAGAATGTTAATGTATTTATTGGCAATAATGCTCAAGGAAAAACCAATGTTCTTGAGGCTATTTATTATTGTTGTTTCGCTAAATCGCATAGAACATCAAAGGATAGAGAGCTTATAAGATGGGATTGTGATGATGCCTATATTAGCATTCAGGTTGGAAAAGAGCGATTAGATAAAAGAATCGATATAAATATTTTGAAGAATGGCAAAAAGGCTATTAAAGTAAATAAACTTAAAATAAATAAAATAGGTGAACTTTTTGGAAATTTTAATGTAGTAATGTTTTCGCCAGAGGATCTTAGGATTATAAAAGATTCTCCAGGGATTAGAAGAAGATTTATTGATATGGAAATATGTCAATTAAATAGTAAATATTACTATAGTTTAGTACAGTACAATAAAATTATTAATGAGAGAAATATTATATTGAAAAATAGAAAAATAGATGAGGATATGTTAGATATTTATGATACTCAGTTAGCGATGTATGGAGAGTTCATAATGAAAGAGAGAATTAAGTATTTACAAAAACTAAATCATTATGGAAGCGGTATACATAAGCAGATAACATCTCAAAAAGAAGAAATTCAATTTAAATATATTTCCTCTATAAGAATTACGGAAAATATACAAGAAGAGTTTATAAATGAGCTTAAGAGAAGCAGAAGAAAAGATATTGATAAGGGAATGACTACAGTAGGGATACATAGAGATGATTTTTCTGTTCATATAAATAACATTGAGGCTAAGACTTATGGTTCACAAGGACAGCAAAGAACAGCTATTCTTACTATGAAGTTTGCATCACTTAATATTATTAAAGAGGTGACAGGAGAGTATCCAATTCTTTTATTAGATGATGTTTTATCGGAATTAGATGATAGTAGGAAAAAATATATTCTTTCATCAATTAATAATATTCAAACAATAATAACGTGTACTGGAAATGATAACATAGATGAATATCTAGATTCGAAGGCTAAAATATTCAAGGTTACTAATGGGAAAATATTAAAATAAAGGAGATGGTTCTTTGTGTTCTTACATTTAGGTGAAAATGTTGTAGTACCAATAAAAGATATTATTGGGATATTTGATTTACAATCAACGATGTACAGTTCAGATACTATTCAATTTTTAAGGATGGCTGAAGAAGATGGTTTTGTAGAGAGAATAACAGATGAGGAACCGAAGTCTTTTGTTATTGCAGAAGTAAATAAGAAAAGTAAAGTTTATTTATCTCCAATATCATCATTAACTTTAAGTAAAAGAACAGAATTAAATTATAATAATTATTAGGCTATTAATAAATAAAGGAGTAACGAAAAGTATGTTAGAGCAGAACAAACAAAGTTATGATGAAAGTCAAATACAGGTATTAGAAGGGTTAGAAGCAGTTAGAAAAAGACCTGGTATGTATATAGGTAGTACTAGTCTTAGAGGTCTACATCATTTAGTTTATGAGATTGTAGATAACAGTATAGATGAAGCACTAGCAGGTTATTGTAAGAATATAGTTGTTACAATAAATCCAGATAATTCAATAACTATTGAAGATGATGGAAGAGGTATGCCTGTTGGTATTCATCCTAAAATAGGGAAGCCAACAGTCGAGGTTATTATGACTATTTTACATGCAGGTGGTAAGTTCGGTGGTGGCGGATACAAGGTATCTGGTGGATTACACGGAGTTGGTGCATCTGTTGTAAATGCATTATCAGAAAAGTGTGTTGTTACAGTTAAAAGAGAGGGTCATGTATGGCAACAATCATATGAAAGAGGAAAAGCAGTAACTGGATTAGAGATGGTTGGAAATGCTATTGAAAATGGAACTTGTGTTTATTTTAAACCCGATCCAGAAATATTTGAAGATACTGTATATGACTTTGATACATTAGCTCAAAGATTAAGAGAATTAGCATTTTTAAATAAGGGAATTAGAATCGTTTTATGGGATCATAGAGAAGAAGATAAACAAGAGGTATTTCACTATGAGGGTGGAATTAAGTCTTTTGTTTCTTATCTGAACAGAAATAAAACATCACTACATCCAGAGCCAATATATGTTGAAGGCATAAAGGATAAAATATCAGTAGAAATTGCAATTCAATATAATGATGGGTATACAGAAAATATTTTTTCATTTGCTAATAATATTGATACTGTTGAAGGTGGTACTCATTTAGTTGGATTTAAAACAGCATTAACAAGATCTCTTAATGATTATGCTAAGAAGTTTGGTCATCTAAAAGATAATGATAAAAATCTTTCAGGTGAAGATATAAGAGAAGGTTTGACAGCTGTTATATCTGTGAAGATAGAAGAACCACAATTTGAAGGACAAACTAAAACAAAATTAGGAAATAGTGAAGTAAGAGGAATTGTTGATTCTATAGTAGGGGAAGGCGTAAGTATATTTTTAGAAGAGAATCCTACTATTGGTAAGATGATTATAGATAAGGCATTGATGGCATCAAGAGCAAGAGAAGCTGCTAGAAAAGCAAGAGAATTAACTAGAAAATCTGTACTTGAACGTACTTCGTTACCTGGAAAGTTAGCTGATTGTTCATCTAAGGATCCTAGAGAATGTGAAATTTATATAGTCGAAGGAGATTCTGCGGGAGGTTCAGCAAAGCAAGGAAGAAATAGAAAATTCCAAGCAATATTACCATTAAGAGGTAAGATACTTAATGTAGAAAAACAAAGATTAGATAAAATTCTTAACTCTGAAACTATAACATCAATGGTTACAGCATTTGGGGCAGGAATTGGTGAAGATTTTGATATAGAAAAAATAAGATATAATAGAATTATTATTATGACCGATGCCGATGTAGATGGTGCACATATTAGAACACTATTATTAACATTCTTCTATAGGTATATGAGAGAGCTAATAGATGGAGGTCATGTATTTATTGCTCAACCACCACTATATTTAGTTAAAAAGAATAAGCAATCAGTATATGCTTATTCAGATAAAGAGTTAGAACAAGTATTAGAAGAACTAGGCGGAAAAGATAGCTCAACAGACATTCAAAGATACAAAGGTTTAGGTGAAATGAATGCAGAGCAATTATGGGATACTACTATGGACCCAGAAAAGAGAATATTATTAAAAGCTACTGTAGAAGATGCTATGGAAGCTGATGAGATATTTGATATCCTTATGGGAGATAAAGTAGAACCAAGAAGAGAATTTATAACAAAGAACGCAAAGAAAGTAAGTAACTTAGATATTTAATACTACGAGGTGAAGTAAATGGAGTTTAATGAAGGAAAGGTCATACCTGTTGATATTAATCAGGAAATGAAAAAATGCTATATTGATTATGCTATGAGTGTAATAGTAGGGCGTGCACTTCCTGATGTAAGAGATGGGTTAAAACCAGTTCATAGAAGAATATTGTACTCTATGCAAGAGTTAGGTATAACTCCTGATAAAGGATACAGAAAATGTGCAAGAATCGTTGGGGATGTTTTAGGTAAATATCATCCTCATGGAGATTCTTCAGTTTATGATGCACTTGTAAGATTAGCACAAGATTTTTCAATGAGATATATGCTTGTTGATGGACATGGAAACTTTGGTTCAGTTGATGGTGATAGTGCTGCTGCAATGAGATATACAGAAGCTAAGATGAATAAGATATCAACTGAAATGCTTAGAGATATAAATAAAGATGTAGTTGATTTTGTACCTAACTTTGATGGTGAAGAGAAAGAACCATCTGTATTGCCTTCAAGATTCCCTAATTTATTAGTTAACGGGTCTGCAGGTATAGCAGTTGGTATGGCAACCAATATTCCACCACATAATTTAGGTGAAGTAATTGATGGAACAATAAAAATAATAGATGAGCCTGAGGTTACAAGTCTTGAATTAATGTCATGTATTAAAGGACCTGACTTTCCAACAGGTGGTATAATAATGGGGAAATCAGGTATAAGAGCAGCGTATGAAACTGGTAAAGGAAAAGTAATAGTAAGAGCTAAAGCTGAAATTGAAGAAGAAAATTCTAGACACAGAATAGTGGTTACAGAAATTCCTTATCAAGTTAATAAGGCAAAGCTTATAGAAAGTATTGCTGATTTAGTTAAGGATAAGAAAATAACAGGAATATCTGATTTAAGAGATGAGTCTGATAGAGATGGTATGAGAATTGTAATTGAACTAAAGAAGGATGCTAATCCTAGCGTAGTTCTTAATTTATTATATAAGCATACCAAAATGCAAGATACATTTGGTATCATTATGTTAGCACTTGTAAATAATGAGCCTAAGGTATTAAATTTAAAAGAATTATTAAGTAATTACATTGATTTTCAAAAGGATGTAATTAAAAGAAGAACAATATTTGAATTAAATAAAGCACAAGCAAGGGCACATATTCTTGAAGGATTAAGAATAGCATTAGACAATATTGATGAAGTAATAAATATCATAAGAAATTCAAAGACTACTGAACTTGCTAAAAATTCATTGATAGAAGTATTTGGATTATCTGATAAACAAGCATCAGCTATTCTTGAAATGAGACTAAGAAGATTAACTGGCTTAGAAAGAGATAAGATTGAAGAGGAATATGCAGAATTGATGAAGCAAATTGAATATTTAAATTCAATCTTAGCAAGTGAAGAAAAGCTTCTTGGTGTAATTAAAGAAGAATTATTAGAAATTAAGAATAAATATAATGATGAAAGAAGAACACAAGTAGAGTCTGTTATGAATGAAATTGACATTGAAGACTTGATACAGGAAGAGGAAGTTGTAATAACATTAACTCATACAGGATATATCAAGAGAATACCAGCAGATACTTATTCGGCTCAAAAAAGAGGAGGAAAAGGAATTCAGGCAATGTCAACTAAGGAAGATGACTTTGTTGAACATGTTATGGTTACTTCTACACATTCTGATATATTATTCTTTACTAATAGAGGTAGAGTATATAAATTAAGAGCATATCAGATTCCAGAGGCAGGAAGAACTGCTAAAGGAACTAATGTTATTAATTTAATACAAATAGAACAGGATGAAAGAATAGAAACAGTATTATCAATAAGAGATAATAACAAAGAAGGCTTCTTGTTTATGGCAACTAAACAAGGTAGGGTTAAGAAAACTCCAATTGAAGAATTTAAGAATTTAAGAAAAGGTGGATTAATTGCACTTACTTTAAGAGATGGAGACGAACTTCTTAAAGTTAAGGTAACCCATGGTGATGCTAATATAATGATAGTAACTAAAGATGGATATGCTTTGAAATTTAATGAAAAAGATGTAAGAGCAATGGGAAGATTAGCTTCTGGAGTTAGAGCAATGAAGTTAAGAGAGAATGATATTGCTGTATGTATGGATATAGCTGTTGATGAGGAGAAACTTCTTGTAGTAAGTGAAAATGGATATGGTAAGAGAACCTCTGTAAGTGAATATAAGGTTCAACAAAGAGGTGGATTAGGATTAATTACTTATAAGATTAATGATAAGACTGGAAAGCTTGCAGGTGCAACAATCTGTAAAGAAGATGATGAACTTATGTTAATTAACTCAAGTGGTATAGCTATTAGGATGAATGTATCTGATATATCAGTTAATGGTAGAGCCACTATGGGAGTTAGATTAATGAAGACTAAAGAAGAAGAAAAGGTTGTTGCTGTAGCTAAAATAGCTGCTGGAACAATTAATGATGAAAATATTGTTCAAGAAAAGTTAAATTTAGAAGAGGAATAATATTATAGAAGCCTATTGCAGTTTATTGCAATAGGTTTTTTGTTACAAACTTAACAGAATCGCCTCCGGGCGTATCAATATAAAAAATATGAAGAAAAAGATAGAAAAGAATAGAAAAACAAATATAATTGCTTATAATGATGGAAAAATGTCTAAATTAAATTAATATATATGATAAGATAAAACACGTCACTGAGGCAAACAGAAAAACAACTTTTAAAAAAATAAAAAAAAGTTGTTGACAAATGTCTGGTGAGGTGATAAACTAAATGAGTCGCTTGAGGGCGATACAAAAAAATGGTCTTTGAAAATTGAACAGAATACAGATATAACAAACCAGCAATTCTTTTATTAAGTAAGTTTTTGAGTAAATATCAAACTTTTTATTGAGAGTTTGATCCTGGCTCAGGACGAACGCTGGCGGCGTGCCTAACACATG
>JALENK010000099.1 GCA_022767515.1 Clostridium sp. | reverse complement strand
TTAACTGTTTGTTTACATTTTGTTCACACACTTTCTTAAATAAGGTGCTATAATAATTCTTGTAAGGAACATAAATTTGTTTTAAGCAAGCATTACGCTTGTTTTAATAAAAGGGTATTTAAGATTTTGAGATTTAGTATTGAGAATGGGTAGCTCGGTACTTAGGTAAAAGGGAATATGATTTATGAGTAACACTAGGAATGGGTATCCTAGTGTTTTTTACTATAATTGATTGGAAGGTACGAATATGAACAAAATTGAAAAGGGAGTATGCTATTTAGAAATAACACTTATATTTTTAGCTACATTAATATCTATATTTACATTAAGCGAATATCCACTCTTAAAATATATTTCAATAACTGTTTTGGATCTTCTTGTCATATATAACGAATTGTTTAATTATAAGGAAAATAACAAAAATACACTAATATTAGCTATATCCGCATTTATAATTGTTAATCTCACCTTTGCATTTTTTACAGACGATATATACATTATGTACCTTATTATAATATTATTTCAAATATTAAGGGTATCAATTAAATGCTACTATTTATTATTTATACTAAGTATAGTATTTATTAATGTCTCTTCAATTATGCATTCGCAAATATTTTTCTCAAACCTGATTTTGCTTATTGGAAATGCTTTTATTTACCTTTTGTATTATATAATTCTTCAAAGCAAAAGTCTTGAAAAAAGTAAGCAAGAGATTCTACTTCAAAGCATACAAACAGAATTTGCATACGAGAAGCTTAAAGAAGCATATGATAAGGTGGAAAATTATTCTGTTTTAAAGGAAAGAGATAGAATTGCAAGACAAATGCATGATACTGTGGGACATAGCCTAACCCTTAGTCTTGTAACACTTGAAAATTATTATAGAGATAAGGTTTCAAAAGAAGATGCTGATGAATTTAATATAATTATTGAGAGTGTGAGAAAGTCATTATATAATCTAAGAACAACTGTACATAAAATAAGAGAAACTGATAACTGGTGCATTGAAATAGATAAGCTTATAGAAAATCTTAAAGAAGAAAATATTATTAATATAACTTATAATAGAGATGATATTAGAAATATAGATAATGCGACTGGAAAATGTATTTATACAATAATTCAAGAGGGAATTACAAATGGAATAAAGCATGGAAATGCAAAAGCATTTATAATTGCAGTTAAAATCATTGATAATAATTTAATTATTAGGGTTATTAATAATGGAAAAGCCTCTTCAAGCTATAAAAAAGGTTTTGGACTTAATTCCATGGAAGAGAGTATAAATAGTTTAGGGGGAAGCCTAGAAATTGAAAGTTCAATAGAAGATGGTTTCACTCTTACTGCCTATATACCATACAAGGAAGGAGAATATTAGATGAACCTATCAATCGTAGATGACCAGACAATATTATCAGAAGGACTAAAAAGAATTTTAGAATCCTACGAAGATATAAATGTAGTATCTATTGGCAAAAATGGAAAAGAAGCCATTGAAATAGTTAAAAACAATAAAATTGATGTCTTGCTTATGGATATAAGAATGCCAGACTTAAATGGAGTTGAAGCAGTGAAAGAAATAAGAAAATTTAACACTTCAACTAAAATTATAATGCTTACTACCTTTGATGATGAGGAATACATAATTAATGCTATGGCATATAAGGCTGATGGCTATGTATTTAAGGATATCGAATACGATAAGCTTGTCTCTGTAATAAGGGATGTATTTGAAGGAAAGTATATCATTGAGCCCAAGGTAGCACAGGTGCTTGCAAGCAATATAACCCTTAACAATCCTCAGAATAAACTAGATAAATATAACTTAACTGATAGGGAAAAAGAAATTACAGATATGATACAAATGGGTTTTAATAATAAACAGATTGCAAATGCACTATTCTTGTCAGAAGGTACAGTAAAAAACTATATTTCTAATATTTATATCAAGTTTAATGTTAAAAATAGAATAGAACTTATTAATAAGGTGACTAAAGTAATATGACTTTATTACTTTGGTTGCTTTTTTATTATACTAAAAAATTATAAAATAAGCTTAAAGGAGGAGATAAGAAATGAATAAAGCATTAAGTTATTATTCTTATTTTCAGGGAAATAAAAAAGTAGTTATACGATATATATTAACTGTTTTAATCACTGCTGTAATTCTTAGTATGATTCAAATAGTTATAACTAATACCAGTAATGAATTAAAGCAAATGGATGGGGTGCGTAACAATATTATCAATATAAAAAGTAGGGATAAAAATATTATAGATTCTGAAATAATAAAAAAAATAGAAGGATTAGATGAAATAAATTCTGTTATTCCAAAAGCTAACATAGAAGCTTCAATGCTTACATTTGCAAGTACACCAGACTGCACAATTTATTATATGAAAAAGCAGGATATAAAAAAGTTTTTAGCCTTTCTCAATATCGAATATAATGATGATGAAATTAATAGCCTCAATAAAAATGATATTCTTATATGTAAAAGACTAAAAAACAATCAAAATGCAACTGATACATATAAATTAAATGACAAAACAATATTTAATGTAAAAGGAACCATTAATACAGATTATCTTATAAACTTTTGTAGTGCAGATTTTTCTCAAGGAAGTAATGAATACTTAATAATTCCAAAAGAAAACTGTTTAGATATTGCAAAAGATAAAATCAGAAATATAATAAAAGATCAATGTGAATTTAACAGTAATTATAGTGAAATAAATTCATTATCTATGGAATACTCAAACGGCACATTTAATGCAGTTAGAATTATAATAACCCTTACCTGTGCATTAACAACTGGCGTAACAACCTATCTTCACTATTATAATAGAAGAAAAGAGATTGGGATATTAAAGACAATAGGTTATAGTGATAAAAAAATACTTTTAAGAATCACTAAAGAAATAATAGTATCTTCTTTAATTGCCTTAATAATAGCCTTTGGAATAATTAGCATAGTAATTACTTGCTTAAATAAATTCATTGCAGAACCAAATGGATATTTAAGCTTTGCATTTAGCATTTCAAATATGTCAGATATGATAATTGTGATATTATCTATTATGATTTTCTCACTTGTTCCAAGCTGGATGCTTCTTAAAAGCGTAGATAAAATTTCACTTATTGAAGGGAGATAATTTTTATGGAAATATTAAAAATGAAAGATGTAAGTTTATTATATGATGCAGATAAAGATGAAAAGACTTATGCTGTAAGACAAGCTAATCTATCACTAGAAGAGGGAAAATTTTATGGTATATTAGGACCCTCTGGTAGTGGAAAAAGTTCTCTTTTATATCTATTAAGTGGAATTAAACCACCTACAGTTGGAAGTATTTATTATAAAAATAAAGATATTACTAAAATGAATGATAGTGAATTAAGTAAAATTCGTTTAGAGGAATTTGGATTTATATTTCAAAAACATTATTTAATTCCTTATTTAAATATTATACAAAATGTTTTAGTGCCACTAAATTCTAACAAAAAAGAAGATGTAGATAGAGCTATCAATCTATTAACTGAGCTTGGGCTTGAGAAAAAGCTTAATAAAAAGCCTTATGAATTAAGTGGTGGACAATGTCAGAGAGTAGCAATAGCTAGAGCTTTAATCAATAATCCCAAAATAATATTTGCAGATGAAATCACAGCTTCATTAGACCATAAAAATAGCAAAGAAATAGTAGATAAACTCAATAAATTAAGAGGAAATACTACTATTATATTTGTAACTCATGATGAAACTACTGTACAAAATGCAGATGAAATAATTAAGGTATGGGATGGGGAAATAAGGAGAGGATAGAAAGTGAAACCATTGAATATCATTACTCATATAAAAAGTAATATAAAAAGAATATCTAAAACAATTTTAACTTTAGGCTTAGAATTTGCTGCATTAACATTTCTTATAAGTATAGGAGTCAGCATTATAAATGCAACTAATTATAATTTAAATTATGGTATAGAGAATGTAATAGAGGCAAATTTACCTGAAAATGACTTAACTGATTATAAAAACAAGATATCTAAAATTGCTAATGTCAAATTAGTAACAGAAGGATACCTTGAAAATGCTATAGGAATGCTTCCACTTATGTATACAAGTACTAGTTTCTTATGTATGGAAGCAGAAGACATTCCAAAATTTCTAGAAAATACAGATATGCATATAATAGAAGGTAGGCTTCCAAAAAACAAAAATGAAATTGTGCTTACAAAAGAAGGTATTAATTTATGCAAGGCTAATTTAAATGATATGATTGGTACAGATTATAATAACATTATGCAACTAAATTCCAATTATAAGATAGTTGGTATAATAGAAGGTTCTACATCTTGCTATTTTTCGGTAATAGATAAGCAAAAAAGCAAAAATAAATTGCTAATTCAAACCTCCTATGAACATAAAACTCAAATAAAGGATGACTTAATGGCACTAAATATAACTGACATATCAGACCTATTAGGTGCAAAAGACTTTATAGCTAACGTAAATTCAGTATTAACCCGTCTTGGCCTATTGGTTGTTGGAATATTCTCAATAGTAATATTAATAACAGTAATTAATCTTAGCAAATCACTAATAAGTAATTTCTATGAAGAATATAGCCTTTTATATGCACTAGGATATAACTTAAAAGTAATAACAAAAAGAGTTAGAATGCAACTTTTATTTATTATACTTACCTCTTCAATAATAGGAGTTCTGCTTGGCATAATTATAAATATTTTATTTAATAACCTATATTGCATTCCTAGAGGAATTTATTATTCAAGCATTAGTATCTTTATGCTTTTACCACTTGTTGTTTCTTTTGTTCTATTTTTCCTATCATTATTTAGTACCAGAAGGGAAGTAAAAAAACAAATTATTAATATTTGATTGACATTATAAGAACTTTAATCAAAATACACCTATTAGTAATTAAACTAACAGGTGTATTTTTATTTGTAATTGTGTTAATATAATTACAAAGTAATAAAAGAAAGGAAATATTTTAGTGGCAGAAAGGAAATATATTTATCTAATAAATTATCCAAAAGAGGAAAGTGCATTATGCTCCCTAGAGTTAAAATCTCTATTTTCAGAAGAAATCAACATAAAAAATAAGCTTTTTATTAGTAGTATATATTATAATTTAAGTGTTAGTCCATTTCTTAAAGAAGGGATTGATGTTTTATTTCAAGAGGATTCTTTAGAGGGAATTATTAATAAATTAGTTTCATCACCAATAAAGGCTAAGGATTACAAAGTAATCTACCTTAAAACCTATGATAAAACTATTCCTTATAACAAAAGATTAGATAGTGTAAAGCGCATAGGGGAACTTATAGATGGAAAGTTTAATATCCATAATCCAAAAGAAGTATTTGCTATTACTTTTGTAGACAACAGATGGTACTTTGGGAGATATCTAAAAAATGACTTTGATTGGCATATCCATGAAAGAAAACCTAATAATTATTCAAATTCTATAAATATAAGGACTGCCAGAGCTTTAATTAACATTGCAATTAAAGATAACAGAAGCCTGACTCTTGTGGATCCATGCTGTGGAGTAGGTACTGTTATTATTGAGGCATTATCAATGGGAATAGATGTACATGGATATGATATAAATAAGAGTATAGTCTCAAAGGCTAGGCGAAATTTAGAATTCTTTGGATATGAAAGACAAATAATTGAGTATTGTGATATAAATAACTTAGAAAAAAAATATGATGTAGCAATTATTGACCTTCCGTACAATCTGTTCACGCCTATTAAAAGAGAAGAGCAGATAAGCATAATAACATCCTCTTATAAAATCTGTAATAGACTTATTTTATTAACCTTTGAGGATATGGAAAGTGATGTATTAAAGGCTGGATTTAAGATTGTAGATAAATGCACCATACCTAAAGGAAAATTCATAAGAAGACTTTTGATATGCGAAAAAGAAAGGAGGAATTTAAATGAGTCATATAAATAAAGAAGATTTTATATCTTTGGTTAAAGAAAACATAAAAAGAGAAGGCATTGATAAATTAATTAACTACTTAGAAAGTACAGACTTTTTCGAGGCACCAGCAAGCTCTATGTATCATTCTGACTATGATGGAGGATTAATTGACCACTCATATAACGTGTTTAAGCTTTTATCAGAAAGTGATAAGCTTGACCATAACATTTATTCAATGGAGAGTATTGCTATAGTTTCTCTATTTCATGATGTCTGCAAGGCTAACTTTTATGTTAAGGGCGAGAGAAATGTAAAAAGTGAAGAGGGTAAATGGATAAAGGTTCCATACTATAAGATAGATGAAGCATTTCCAATGGGACATGGTGAAAAATCTGTATATATAGTAGGTAAATACTTGGATTTAACTGATGATGAGGCACTAGCTATAAACTGGCACATGGGTTCTTTTGATAATAGATGCAAAGGTGGAGACCGTTCCCTAAGCAAAGTATTTCAAAAGTCTCTGCTTGCCCTTGAACTTCATATAGCTGATATGAGAGCTGCCTATATACTTGAAAATTTTTAAAAGAAAGGATATTAAAATATGTCAGGAAAAGTACATAGCGTTATTGGCATTTCTACTACAATAGCACTTTTATTAGTTTTTATATTTATCTTTAAAAGTGATTTCAGTCCAATAAACTCATTATTAATGATATTAGGTTCCTTTATTGGTTCTCTAATAGTAGATATTGATAGTAGTAAATCAAAATCAAGCCAGATGTTTAATAAAATTCTACATCATGCTATATGGGCATTGATTATTCTAACAGTCATAGAAAAATTTTTTGGTTACAATATAAAATTTAATATAGAATTTAATTCTTGGTATCTTGTAGCATTTGGAATATTAACAACCTTAGGAAAGTTGTCTCCTCATAGACAATTTACTCACAAAATATTTGGAACAGCATGCTTTATTTTCTGTGCTTATAAAGCCTTTCCAATATCCTTTTTCTCTGGTTTTACCATAGGATATGCTTTACATATTTTTGCTGATAAATTCACTAAGGCTCGTCTAAAATTTTTGGAATTTAGACTACCTTGTCAAAACAGCAGAGGAAAGTTTGATTATCATTTTTAAAAATTTAAATAATTTAGGATGTGATTGTATGGAATCAAAAAAAGAAAAAGCTATGGCATTATTTAAAGAGGGTTATAATTGCTCTCAATCAGTATTTTTAGCTTATGCCGAAGATTATAATATAGATAGAGAACTTGCACTTAAACTATCTGCTTCCTTTGGAGCTGGAATGGGTCGCATGAGAGAAGTTTGTGGCGCAGTATCTGGTATGCTCTTAGTAGCTGGTCTTGAAACTGGTGCAACAGTTGGCAAGGATGCGGACCAAAAGAAAGCTAATTATGATATGGTTCAAAAGCTTGCTGAGGCATTTCGTGAAAAAAATGGTTCTATATACTGTAAAGTGCTTTTAGGCTTAGTATCAGAAAATGATGTAGTAAAGCCTTTTAATAACACCACACCAGATAAGAGAACAGCAGAATATTATAAAAAAAGACCTTGCCTTGATTTAGTAGGTGATGCTTGCGATATTTTAGATTCAATATTACTAAAAAATGAGGATAACTAATTATAAAAAAGCTATAGCTTGAATTTAAGCCATAGCTTTTTATATTACATATTATTAACTGCCTCTTCAAGAACCTTTCCTATAGAATCTCTAATTATAAGATTTGCCTTAGAATCAGCAGATGTAAATCCTTTATTTATAAGAACTATATTCTTACCTCTAAAATAATTAATAAGACCTGCAGCAGGATATACCACTAATGAGGTACCTCCAATAATCAATGTATCAGCTGAAGATATAAGCTTTACAGCTTCAACCACCACCTCATTGTCTAAACCTTCCTCATATAAAACTACATCTGGTTTAACAATTGCATTACATTTAGGGCAAGTAGGCACTCCTTCTGATTCTAATATAAACTTCTCATCATAAAATGTATGACAGTTTGTGCAGTAATTTCTAAGTACTGACCCATGAAGTTCACATACTTTTTTAGAACCTGCTTTTTGATGAAGTCCATCAATATTTTGAGTTACTATTCCTTTTAATTTTCCCATTTCTTCAAGCTTAGCAAGAGCAATGTGCCCAGCGTTTGGCTCTGCCTTAGGATAAATCAACTTATCCTTATAAAATTCAAAAAATTCTTCTGGATACTTCTTAAAATAAGTATGAGATACTAATTCCTCTGGTTTTATATTTACCTTAAGCTTTTCATTCCAAAGACCATTAGAACTTCTAAAATCAGGTATACCTGATTCTGTACTCATTCCTGCACCACCAAAGAAAACCATATTATTACTGTTTCTAAAAATCTCTATTAATTGTTCCATTTCACTATTCATCCCACATCATCTCCCAATATCATTTAAACTAATTCTATCACAGTTAATTATATCATAGTGAAAATATATTTTCTTGATTATAATAAAATTTATGATAGAATAGAATAGAAAACTAAGGAGATGATTATATTATGGATATAAATATGGATGCAAATATTTTATTAAGTATTATAAATATGAAGCTTAGAGATTTTTATTCTAATTTAGATTATTTATGTGATGATTTAGACATAAACAAGTCCGATTTAATTGAAAAATTATCACAAATTAATTATTCATACTCAAAAGCTAATAACCAATTTATATAAATAATAGCAGGTAAAAACTATGATTAAAAGAAGTGAAAGATATAAACAAAAAAAGAAATTAAAGAGAAGAAAACACTTAATCATCTGTTCAATTGTTGCCATTATTATTGTCATTATTTTTATAGTAATAAGTACTATCAAAAATACTCAAAACGAAACAGCTTCTACTACTAGTCAAAACTCAAGCAGTGTAGCTACAGAAAATAAAACTAATAGTAATGATACTACATCAGATAAAGAAGAGGATAATTCTAACAAAAAGGAAGATAAGTCTGAGGTTAATTTAGAATCAGATAATACCGTTCCTCAATTTGATGAGGCTACTAATATATACTACTATAAAACATATTATGTAGAAAAATCAAAAGCTGATAAAACGGAACAAAGATTTTGGGTTGGTTATGAATCTGATCACAAAAGACCTGGTTCTCCAATAACAGAAGCTATAGCATCCAAATATAATGCATATTATATAGGAAATAACAATAATACAATTTATCTTACTTTTAATGAAGATTCAGACAAAACACAAATAACTAGAACATTAAGTATATTACATAATTACAATATAAAAGCTACCTTCTTTTTATCAAAAGAATTTATGAAAGCTAATCAGCAAACTGTAAAAATGATTTCTGAAGAGGGACATTATTGCTGTAATCTTGCTTCATCAAATGCTGATATACTAACACTTGCTGCTAAAGACCCAGGTGCCTTTATAAAAGAAGTTGTAGACACAGAAGATTTATTTTATAAAATAACAGGACGTAAGATGACAAAATTATTTAGATTTTCTGATGATATATATAGCAATGTAGCCTTAGATTACTTAAACAAACTAGGATATAAAACATTATTTTGGAGCTTTTTCTATCAAGACTTTAACAAAGATGATTCTTCAAAGGATGAAATTCTAAGTTTGATGAAAAATCAATATCACAATGGAGCAATCTTCTTATTACATGATGTAAATTCATCAAATCCAGATGCACTAGATTCATTCTTAAGCGAAATGACAAGCAAATATAAATTTACTGTTCCAAACTATCTAATTAAAGATGAACAGAAAAGCTAAGACTCAAATCATAGATTTGAGTTCTTTTTTGCATTTTTACTTTACATAATGTTTGATATGTTAATTATTTGCTTGAGATTATTACCATTATAGTAATAATCTCATATTCACAAAGTAATTTTATAGTGCAAAAGCCAATAATTTATTTGAATAAAGTATGCAATAAGCTGAGGACCTGTCATAAGCTGACCATACCATGGTAATTTATAAGAACTTCCCAATGTATCTACTAGCTCTTTAATTTTTTTCTTATCTACTATATCAAGTAGAGGAGAGGTCTTATCATTTATTATTTTGTCCATTTCATCGGCTACTAATTTTGCATAAATAGGATTGTGGGTCTTTGGATAAGGACTCTTTTTTCTATATATTATTTCTTTTGGCAGTATCTTTTCTAATGATTTTCTAAGTAGTCCCTTTTCCTTATTATTTAAAAGTTTAATTTTATTTGGTAAATTATAAGCATATTCAACAATTCTATAATCTGCAAATGGCACTCTGACCTCTAAACTATGTGCCATACTCATCCTATCTTTTCTAGTTAAAAGTGTTATCATAAACCATTTTAGATTCAAATAATATAATTCTTTCATTCTGTATTCTTTTCCATCCTCATTATCAGAGTGGGGCACTTCTTTTAAACATTTTTTATATACTGATTCATAATAATCCTTAATGTTCATTTTTTTTAGCTCTGGACTTAATAAATCAAGCCGATTTCCAACACTTTGTATCCATGGAAAGCCGTTTTTATTATATAAATTTTCATTAGTAAACCAAGGATAACCGCCAAAAATCTCATCTGCACATTCTCCCGATAAAGCAATTGTATGCTCATATCTTACTTCTTTGCAAAATAAATATAAAGAAGAGTCAATATCCACCATACCAGGTAAATCTCTTGCTATAACTGCGTCTTTTAAAGCCTCTTTTAAAGCCTCTTCTTTAATAACTACTTTTTTATGATTAGATTTTATAAACCTTGACATCTTTTCAATATAATAATTATCAGATGTTGGCTGATAAAAGCTTGGAACAAAATACTTATCACTACCTTCATAATCAATAGAGTAGGTAGTTAGAATTTTATTATCCTCTCTAAATTCCTTACTAGCAACTGCTGATATAGCAGAAGAATCAAGGCCTCCAGATAAGAAAGTACAAAGTGGCACATCAGATACAAGCTGTCTTTTTATAGCATCTTCTAAAAGGTATTTTGTATGCTGAATTATATCATCAAGTGATTCTTTATTTTCTGTTATCTCTATCTTCCAATAGTCACTTTTTTTAATTTTACCATCAATATAAGTTATCTTTTCAGCAGGCTTTACCTCATATATATCTTTAAATATTGCAGAGCCAACTTCAACAGAAGGTCCAAAAGCGAATAATTCCATTAAGCCTTGTCTATCAATTTTAGGCTCAATTAAAGGATGTTTAAATAAGGCTTTTATTTCTGATGCAAACACCAATTCATCATCCTTAATTGTATAAAATAAAGGCTTTACGCCCATTGGGTCCCTTGCAAGAAGAATCTTATTTTCATTCTTATCGTATATTGCAAACGCAAAAATACCATTTAATTTAGGCAAAAATTCATCCTTCCAGCATATATAGGATTTTAGTAATACCTCAGTATCAGAATAGGAATCAAAAGAAAATCCTTCATTAATTAATTCATGCCTTAAATTCTCGGTATTATATAACTCACCATTATAAACAATCACATATTCTTTTCCTTCTATTTTAATAGTCATAGGCTGTTTTCCACCTAATGCATCAACAACAATTAATCTTCTATGTCCCAAAAGTACATTTTCTGATATAAAACTTCCTTCTGCATCTGGTCCCCTATGCTTTATGCTATCTTTCATTTCTTCTAATATATATCTTTTCTCACTTATATTTTTCTTCATATTAACAATTCCAACTATACCGCACAAAACTTTCTCACCCTATTTAAAAGTATTATTTATTATTAAGATATGAAAAAAAATATATAAAGTTACATTTGATTTGTGATATAGTATATATATACATTATAAAAAAGGAGAGAGGTAAATGAGTAAATTTTGGAACGAAACCGTAAAAAATATTGAACCTTATGTTCCGGGAGAACAACCAAAGGATAAGAAATATATAAAACTTAATACGAATGAAAATCCTTATCCACCTTCACCAAAGGTAATTGAAGTTATAAAAAATGCAGTAAATGGCGATTTAAAGCTATATCCAGACCCAACTTGTGATAACTTTATTTCTGCAATTGCTGATTTTTATCATATATCTAAGGACCAAGTATTTGTTGGAAATGGTTCTGATGAAGTTTTAGCTTTTTCTTTTATGGCATTCTTTTCTAAAGACAAAAAGATAATGTTTCCAGAGATAAGTTATAGCTTTTACCCTGTGTATGCTAAGTTATTCAACTTAGATTATGAAACAGTTAAATTAGATGATGAATTTAATATTCCTATAGAAGAATTCCAAAAGAATGGTGGGGGAGTAGTACTTCCAAATCCTAATGCCCCAACAAGCAAATACATAGAACCTGAAAATTTAATCAAAATTCTTGAAGCAAACAAGGATTGTGTAGTCATAATTGATGAAGCTTACATTGATTTTGGTGGAGAATCTATGGTTAAATACATAGATAAATATCCTAATCTTTTAGTTATCCAAACACTTTCAAAATCAAGATCACTTGCTGGACTTCGTAGTGGATTTGCTATTGGTAACAGAGAATTAATCGAAGGTTTAAACAGAGTTAAAAACAGTATGAATTCATACACATTAGATAGGATTGCAATTGCTGGTTCAACAGCTGCAATGCAAGATGTGGAATATTTTAATACAACAAGACAAAAAGTAATTAACACTAGAGAAAATACTATTAAAGCTTTAAAGGATATGGATTTTGTAGTTTATGATTCAAAAGCTAATTTTATATTTACAAAGCACAAATCAATTCCTGGTCCATATTTATTTGAAAAATTAAAAGCTAACGGAATTTTAGTAAGACATTTCAGTAAACCTGAAATAATTAATGATTATTTAAGAATCTCAATTGGAACTGATGAAGAAATGAATAAAATGCTTGACGTTTTGAAAGAAATTATAAATTCTTATAGATAAAAATAGAGCTCGCATTTTGCGAGCTTTATAAATCTCAAGTTTTAATAAAATGTATAAATACTAGTCTGGATTGATTTTCAAATTCATTTTGCACTAAAAAATCTATTTTCTTAAAATTTTATTCAAAAGAGAAGAGAAAAAAACATAGCACATAATGCTAATTATGCGCTATGTTGTGTTATAATAGATAAGAGGGAGGTAAAAATTATGGATTTATTTGATTTTCAAGAAGAAACTTTTGATGAATCCTATTGTCCAAAACGATTAATAGAATTCAAACGTTACAGAGAAACCATGAAAGGAAATTCATCAAACACTATCAAAAGCTACACTTTAGATATAATTATATTATTAA
>JALENK010000107.1 GCA_022767515.1 Clostridium sp. | reverse complement strand
AATAATTACATCATAGCTATTTTACAAGCTTTTACAGCATCCTCCAATGTATCAGTAGCTATTAAAAATCCGCTATTATGGCAGAATCTTAATGTTTCAATTCCACTTACCTTCTTAATTTCATCCTCATCCTTACCTCTCCAAGCTTCTGGAAATGAATAATGAAGCTCCACTGTATCCTTGTTAACTGGAACTCCCTGTGCATTATAGCCACCACGTTTTGACTCATATACTACAAAGTAAATATCTGTCCCAATTAATTTATTCTTCCATGGAACACAATTCTCTAAAATCAAAATATTATCTTTTGCTTTTTTCATATTCTCTTCCATAATCTTATCAGCTTCTATCTGAGCTTTAATGTGAGTAAATCTTCTCTTTAATATCATTGTCGCAAATTCTACTGCTTCTTCAAAATGCTTATCAGAAGGCTCTTCATTCCAGCTTGGATTAAACTTGTCTATAAGGTCTGATATTTCATGCTTGCAACCAGTATTATCCGACTCATCCATAGGCTGAACGAACTTTTCATCAAATTCCAAAAAGGCATCTCCCTCTAAAAACAACTTGCCATATTCTCTCCATAAAAGACCAAAGGCTGCATAAGGAATACCATTTTCCCTAACTTCTCTATCAGCTTGATGATGGTCAAATTTACCAAAGCCAATATCAAACACAATTCCATCAAAATCCTCAGGAACTTTAAAGCCTCTCTCTATTTTTATATCTTCATATATCATTTTTAATAAAGCTGATGAAAAAACATCATCAGCATGAAATTTTCCTGCATGAGTAAATGCTCTCTTCATAAATTCCTCCTATATAATTAGAGTACATCCTTAAAATGCCTATTCTCACTTTAAAGATGTACTTCAAAATCTACTGTACTAAATTATGCATTAAACTTTTCTCCAGTAATAAGTTCATAAGCTTCTAAATACTTGTCAACTGACTTTTGAACTACTTCATCTGGTAAATGATAATCACTGTTTGGATTTTGCTTTAACCAATCTCTTACATATTGCTTGTCAAAAGATGGTTGTCCTTGTCCTGGCTTGTACCCTTCTAATGGCCAGAATCTTGAGCTATCTGGTGTTAACATTTCATCTCCAAGAACTACATTTCCATTTTCATCTAAACCAAATTCAAATTTAGTATCAGCTATGATAATTCCTTTGCTTAATGCATATTCAGCACACTTCTTGTATAATGCTATTGTACAATCCTTGATTTGCTTAGCATAGCTTTCACCTTTACCTGGATATAACTTTTCAAGGATTTCTACACTATCCTCAAATGAGATATGTTCATCATGGTCTCCTAGTTCAGCTTTAGTTGTTGGAGTGTAGATTGGTTCTGGAAGCTTGTCTGATTCAATAAGCCCTTCTGGTAATTTGATACCACAAACTGTTCCATTTTTTTGATAGCTTTCCCATCCACTACCTGTTATGTATCCTCTAACTATACATTCAACTGGAAGCATTTCAAGCTTCTTACACATCATGCTGTTTCCATCAAATCTTTCTGATTGGAAAAATTCAGGCATATCCTTAACATCTACTGATAACATATGGTTAGGAACAATATCCTTTGTAAAATCAAACCAGAACTTTGACATTTGAGTTAAGATAGCCCCCTTCTTATGTACAATGTTCTTAAGTATTACATCAAATGCTGATATTCTGTCAGTAGCAACAATAATCATGCTGTCGCCATTATCATATACTTCTCTTACTTTTCCTTCTTTAACGGGTTTAAATTCTTTCATTAATAACAATCTCCATTCTTTTAAATTTTATTAAAATAATCACATATATTTATAATACCAAAATTCTGTATAAATATACATATTATTTTTAAAAATTTTTACTACAAAAAAGGACTTTCAACTATAATTAAGTTAAAAATCCCTTTTCGATTTATACCTCTTCTTCTAATTTGCCCCAATGTCCAAATTCTGCTCCACCAGAATAATAAACATTACAGTCGCCTCTTCCTCCTGCACTCCAAGAATTCCACTGTATTGTTCCATCTTCATTTAAACGATTAAATGTGATATTTTGTGCAGCCTCATCAACTTCTACCTTCCATGTCTTATCGTCTTGTTTTTCCATTTCATAATGACCATGTCCATTAGTATTGTCTATCAATTCTAAAATTGCTGAATCATTTTTGACCCATTGTTCAACGCTATTGTCTACAAAATAAATAATGATTTTATCCATGACTATCACCTCTTGCATTTATTATACCACCTTGAACAAAACGCCAATACAAAAATATTGTTAAATTTATGTTAACTTATCCTAAAAACTAATAAAAGTGTATCGTATAAAACTACCATACACTTTTACTAAATCCGAAATGTTTTCCACTTCCCCTATATTAACTATTTATAGTCCCTATCTAAAATAGTTATATAATTAAGTACCCCAAAAACAATGTATTTTAATATGCCAATAAAATCTTTTAATAATTCCGCTCATCCTAATTCATATCAGCATATCTTAATAAACTAAAATAATTCTCCCCCAAAATCATCTCAATTTATAACAAATATTCATTATTTGTCAATATTTATCTTATAATAAAATTATAAGATTTTCAATATATTTTTGTTAGATTTTGCATAAAAATCTATTTAACTATTTTTTTATTATATTTTTGAAATAATATTACAAAACAAATTAATGCCTCTAATATTGCCAAAAACAAATAATAATTATTTATTTCCATGACTGCCTTACTAATCCAAAAAGATGGCAAGAAAAAGAAGATATATTGAAGATTGCTCTTTATTACAAACGGAATTATTGCTCCCATCATCAGCATAGTAGCCATCTTAGATACTGCCATGGCTTCTAGCTTATTAGAAGACAGTACAAGCATTATCATTGCTATGATTAAACCTTGAAATGTTCCTGCAATCGACAAAATAAATGTTGTAAATATGTCCATATAATTTAATGAAAAAACATTTAATAGGACAAATGTAATAATAAAAGCTATCAAGGCTGAAACCCCTAG
This sequence comes from Clostridium sp., assembly GCA_022767515.1. GTDB lineage: Bacteria > Bacillota > Clostridia > Clostridiales > Clostridiaceae > Clostridium. The sequence continues at coordinate 4,785 of JALENK010000107.1, read as the reverse complement.
TCTTGACCATAGATACCCATTCTTTTTAAGAGGAGTTACTAGTAAGTAATTAGAAATCTTCTCATCTCTTTCTTCTAATATGACCATAACTGCTGCAAAACAAAATAGCACAGAACATAACATGGAGTAAAATATGTCTAAAAGTGAATAATAATCTGCAATTATACTTTCCTTTTCAAAATAATTTGTAAGAAGCTTCTCTAAAAATGGTATTCCAACTTTAAAGAACACCCCTGCTAAAATTGGTGCAATGCTTACAGCAAGAAGCATTATATCCTTTCTCCAAAATTTAATCATCTGATTAAAGCTTTTTAATACTACATTCATAATTTCATTCCTCCACTACTTTGCCACATATTTTTAACTGCTCTTTTTGATGCCCAAAATAATAAAATAAAAACCATTATCAAAATCAAAATTATAATGACTGATTTTTCTTTGCCATCTATTATATTAATTCCACCAACGGAAGGATAATATCTCCAAAGCTTATTATCAAGAACTCCAAAATAATATAGTAATGCTGGTAAAAAGCCTACTACTTCAACTGGACAAGTAGCAATTATAAATTGATTAAGACTTTTTATCTTACATGCAATAATGAGTCCTAAAAGAGAAAATATAATACACATAAGTATTGTTCCTAAAATAACCATTAGAATATTTGTAATTCCTGAAACTAAGGCTAAAATAACAGCAACTATTGTCGAAATAACTGAAATAGAACCCACTTTAGCTAGTACATACTCCCCATCTTTAAGTGGAGATACAGCAAGAGCTATTGGAATATGTTGATTTTTTTCCAAAAGAACTATCGCTCCCATAAAAAATAACCCCATAGCAGCTGGATCTGATAGTATTAAGGATACTGCCACCTTCCTTTTTAATTCCTGATCTGTTATTGCTCCAATCACAACAATATAAATAATTGTAATTAAAGCGTATAATATGTAAAAACCTGCCTTTCTTTGAAATTTAATATCACCTTTAATTGCATTTAAAAACCTCATACTAAACTCCTTCCTGTTATATCGACAAATATATCATTTAAAGTAGGTTCGCTACTATGAATTGACAATATCTTATTTTCCCTAATCAATCTTTGAAGCTGAATATCTTCAGCCACTTTGTCTAATTTACATTCAGCACTTTTTTCGACATTTCCATCTTTCCACGAATACCTTACACTAGCTGCCCCCCTTTGCATAATTAAATTATGTGGACTGTCGAGTGCCTTAATTGAACCATTCACAATAAATGCTACCCTATCACAAAGCTCTGTGGCATCCTGCATATTATGAGTTGTTATTAATATTGTCTTTCCATTTTCCTTCTCTTTAAGAATAAGTTCCTTCATTATTTTATTATTGGTTGGATCTAATCCACTTGTTGGTTCATCTAAAAAAATAAGTTTTGGATTATGAATTATTGCCTTAATAAAATTAGCTCTTGCCTTCATTCCCTTAGAAAATTCCCCAAGTAGCTTATCATAATCATTTTGAAGTCCCACACTTTCTAACAATTCAGGTATAGAACGCTTTTCATTCTTATAAAGTGATGCAAAAAAGTTTAAATTTTCTTTTAATGTCAATTTTTCATACATAGTTGAATACTCAAAGTCAACTCCTATTTCCTGATAAAAACTATCATTCTTTTTTTTACATTCTATTCCATTAACAACAGCACTTCCCTTATAACCTGTAAGCATTCCAATTAAAACCTTTTGAAGTGTACTTTTTCCTGCACCAGATGGTCCTAAAAAGCCAAATATTTCTCCCTTTTTGACTTCAAAACTCACATCTTTAACTATCAATTTATTCCTTTCATAGCCTGCTGATAAATTTTCAACCTTAATCATTTCTTCCTCCTATTCTGACTATTTTTATAATTTTAGTCAAATAAATTTTATATAAAAATCCGGCATAAGCCAGATTTTAAAATATTTGCATAACAAATCCTTTAATTATCATTTTTAATGCTTCATCATAGGATGCAGTGTCTAATTGGTCAGTGTGTAATGTAGCAAAATATATGGCATGACATACAGTGCTAAGCACCTTATAATCAATCTCCTTCTTTACTGGAAACATTGAAAACAATTGCTCTATATCAAGGTCATCATCACTTAGATGCTTTTCAATCATCTCTTTAGGAAGCTTCTTATAAAGAATCTCTATCTCACTTGAATTCAAAAGTTTCAATACAGGCTCCTCTGATAACCTCTTATAAAAGGTAAATAAAACTTCTGTAAAAGACTCTACTATATTGTCCTTGCTCATATTAACAATCGCTTGATATATTTCCCCATTTATCCTATCATGTATCTCTAAAAGCACCTCAAAAAGCAAAATCTCTTTTGACGGATAAAAAAGATAGAAAGTCCCCTTTGGTATATTAACCCTCTTCACTAACTCATCAACAGTAGTTTTTTTAATACCATACTGCTCCATACATTTTTTTGCTTCTTTTTTTAAATTATTCCTTATAGCCTCTTTCTCTACATCACTATAGCACTTTGGCAAAACTTGCACCTCTTTTTTGACTATTTCTTTATTTTTAGTCATTATAGCATATTTATATAATTAAGACAATACTTTCTTTTTAACCATGCAATCTTTTCTATAAAAAGCTATACCATATTTAGTTATATCCTCATATCCTTCTGTTCTAAGCTCTTCTTCATATCCCTTTTTATCTATCTGTTCTAATGCTTCATCACACTTTTTACCTAGTTCTTTTACATTATCCGCTACCTTAAGTTCTATTATTACTGCTTTTTCAAGTACTGAAGGAGATTTTATATAAATATCACTCCTACCAGAACCACATTCTCTAATTGATTTTACTATATAATCACTTATGTTCATTAGTACTCCAACTAAAAATCCATGATAAAAATTTTCATATGCATCATTAAAACTTATACTTTCTCTTAAAAGTTTTCCTAAATTTTTTTGAAATACTTCTGCATTACCCTCCATAATTGCATTATATAATACACTTAAATCTTTTGCTTTAATTTTTTCCTTAAACCAATCTAAAACCTTATACCTAAAAATATAATCTACTTCTTCATTAGGAATTTTTAATGTTACATATATTTGTTTTGTTTCTTTGTCAAATCTTTCATCAACCTTTTTTAAATATCCTGTAAAAAACATAAAATTCCACATATTTTCTGTAGTTTTATATATTTCATCATAGGTTATATCCTCATGAATAGGCTTTTCTATAGTATTACCTGCTATAAGATTCTCAATTTCCATCTTTGTACTTAAATCTGCTTTTTCTATAAGACTTTTTACTATGCTATTAGAACTAGTATTAGCCCAATAAGATAATGGAAAAGCATGCTTACTAGCAATTGCATCATATAAATATTTTATTACAGACCATGGATTATATACATTGCTTTCTCCAAAAACGTATCCATTGTACCATTTTTTCACTATTTCTTCTTTATCTTCTTTTTTATAATACTTAAGAATTGCATTTACCTCTTCCTGAGTAAAACCAAAATACTCTGAATAATTATTATTTAAAATTGAAATTATATTCAAATTATTTAATCCTGTAAATATAGATTCCTTAGAGATTCTAAGACAACCTGTTATTACTGCAAATTGTAATGAAGAATTAGATTTTAATGCTGATTCAAATAAAGACCTTATAAAATTAACCATTATAGAGTAAAATCCTTCAAAAAATGAATTTTCAAGTGGTACATCATATTCATCTATTAATATTATAATTTTTTTATCATAATACTTTTCTAAACACTCACTTAAAAACTGAAGCGATTTACAATATTCATCTTCCCCACCTTTTTCATCACAAATATCTTGAAATTTTTTCTTCAATGCATCTGATAATGATTCGCCCTGTAAAATTTCTTTATGTCTTCTATATTCTTTTGAAATTTCTTCTTTTATACATTTAAATGCTCTATCAAAATTCGGTTGTTTTGCAGACTTTAAAGATAAATTAATAGTAGGATATTGCCCCATATGCTCTAAGTATTTTTCCCCTGCTTTCATTATTTCTAAGCCATCAAAAAGATAAGCATTATCCTTATCACTTTTTTCAAAAAAATATTGTAACATACTCAAATTTAAGGTTTTTCCAAAGCGTCTTGGTCTAGTAAATAAGTTAACATCTTCTTTTTTATCTAATAACTCTTTTATTAACAAAGTCTTATCAACATAATAATAATTATTATTAATAAGCTTTTCAAAGCTATCAACTCCAATTGGTAAGGGTTTAAACTCCATTTAAATCACTCCCTTTAATAATTAATCTTACATCTGCTTCTAGACTTAATCCTATTTTCAGCCTTAATTAAATCATCCTTGCTATTCAAAGTAAAATCATAAATTCCACTATCAGTGTACATTTTTAATAAACATTTTTCCTTATCTATATCCACCCTTGATAATTCTCTATAGTCTATAAATATACATTTTCTAAAAGTGATTGATATTATGCAAGAATTTGAAATTTTTAATTCTCTAGATGCTATTAATGGCTTTTCATATTCTTTAACTAATGCTTTCATATCCTTTTCATTAAGCTGTGCCACCTTTAATATAAATCTTCTCTCTTCGTTTATTGACTGCATATAAAATGTAAGTGGTAATACAAGCATTGCTACAAATATAGTAACTGCTAAAACACTCATCTTCAAAAATAGTGCCCCTAAAATAAGCACAGCCATATAAATAACTATAAATAAAGTATTTATTTTCTTCCTTCTCTTTTTTATCAATTGCTCTATTATATTCATTA
>JALENK010000070.1 GCA_022767515.1 Clostridium sp. | reverse complement strand
TCGCTTTGTCGTTTACGTAGTATTATATCAAATGTTAGTAGTAATAGATTTTCTATTATCAAAGCAGATACGTTGAAAAAGGAATGAAACCTAAAGTTTTATATATTTTTTATAAACTTTTATAAGTTTTCAGTAACGGTGTTTATATAGATGGATATTTGTATTTACTTAGTGAAACAAGAATTAATGTATATAATCAAAATTTTGAATTAATTAAGAACTTAATATACTAGTAACTACAAGCAAATTATTTGACAAATAGAGAATGCTTATTTATAATGTAATATAATGACTATGATTAGGAAAAGTAATTAAATTATCTACTTTAAGAGAGTAATTGTTTGGTGTGAAATTACATAGAAGTTTAATGAAAATCACCTAGGAGTTGGAGGCTGAAAATTATTTATTAGTAAGTTTTCTCGTAATCTCGCGTTAAGAGATAGAATATTTGAATGTATTCGAATTTTTATATAATAGGTGGTATAGCGAAATTTTTACTTCGTCCTAATAAAAGGGCGAAGTTTTTTATTATTTTAAGTATAAATATTGCTAGGCTGTTAATAATTAAAAATAGTTTAAGAAAGGAAGTTGTTGAATGTATAAGAAAGTTGAACTTTCAAATGGCTTTGTTGGTATGGAACAAGAAGTAGCAAAGCTTTGGAAAGAAAAAGACATAATCAAGAAGAATTTTGATATGAATCAAGATGGAGAGTATTTCACATTTTATGATGGACCTCCAACAGCAAATGGAAAGCCTCACGTTGGTCATATTTTAACTAGAGTTATGAAGGATATTATCCCAAGATATAAAGTTATGAAGGGATATAAAGTTATTAGAAAGGCTGGATGGGATACTCATGGTCTTCCTGTTGAACTTGAAATAGAAAAAAAATTAGGAATTTCAGGAAAGCAACAAATAGAAGAGTATGGTGTTGAAAAGTTCGTTAAAGAATGTAAAAACAGCGTATTTACTTATGTTTCAATGTGGGAAAAGATGACTGAGCAAATTGGTTATTGGGTTGATATGGAACAGCCTTATGTAACTTATCATAATTCATATATTGAATCAGTATGGTGGGCATTAAAGCAAATGTGGGATAAGAATCTTTTATATGAAGGTCACAAGGTTATGCCATATTGTCCTAGATGTGGAACAGCACTATCATCACATGAAGTTGCACAAGGATATAAAGATGTTAAGGATTTAACTTGTATAGCTAAGTTTAAAGTGGCTGGAGAAGATAACAAATATATATTAGCTTGGACAACAACTCCATGGACATTACCTTCAAACTTAGCATTATGTATAAACAAAGCTTATACATATATTGAAGCAAAAGTTGGAGAAGAAGTATATATATTAGCTAAGGACCTTGCTGATAAGGTTCTTGGAGAAGAATATGAAGTAATTAAGGAATTTAAGGGAACAGAACTTCTTGGAGTTAAATATGAGCAATTAATGCCATTTGCTAAAGTAGAAGGAAAGGCATTTGAAGTCATTCATGGAGATTATGTTACATTAACAGATGGTACAGGAATAGTTCACATTGCACCTGCATATGGTGAAGACGATAGCTTTGTTGCTAAAGCTAATGGAATTACATTCGTTAATTTAGTTGATAAAGAAGGTAAGTTCGTTGAAGAGGTAACTCCTTGGGCAGGAAAGTTTGTTAAGAAATGTGATGAAAGCATTTGTAATTGGCTTCAAGAAAATAATAAGTTATTTAAGTCAGAAAGGCATCTTCACTCATATCCTCACTGTTGGAGATGTGACACACCACTTTTATATTATCCAAAGGAAAGTTGGTTTGTTGCAATGACAACTCTTCGTGATAAATTGATTGAAAATAATAATAAGATAAATTGGTATCCAGATAACATTAGAACTGGTAGATTCGGAAAGTTCTTAGAAAATGTTATTGATTGGGGTATATCAAGAGATAGATATTGGGGTACGCCACTTCCTATTTGGACTTGTGAATGTGGGCACAAAGAATGTATAGGAAGCATTGAAGAATTAAAGCAAAAGGGAATCAATGTACCAGAAGATATTGAATTACACAAGCCATATATTGATAATGTGGAATTAAGATGTCCTCATTGTGGTAAACCAATGCATAGAGTTAAGGAAGTTATTGACTGTTGGTTTGATTCAGGTTCAATGCCATTTGCTCAATTACATTATCCATTTGAAAATAAAGAAATATTTGAAAAGAATTTCCCAGCACAATTTATATCAGAAGCTGTTGACCAAACTAGAGGTTGGTTCTATACATTACTTGCAGTTTCAACATCTATTTTTGAAAAGAATCCATTTGAAAACTGTATAGTTTTAGGTCATGTTCTTGATAAAAAGGGATTAAAGATGTCTAAACATAAAGGAAATGTTGTAGATCCATTTGAAGTATTAGGTTCACAAGGAGCAGATGCTACAAGATGGCATTTCTATACAGCAAGTGCACCATGGCTTCCTACAAGATTTTCAATTGATGATGTTGCCGAATCACAAAGAAAGTTCTTAAGTACTTTATGGAATGTATATTCATTCTATGTATTATATGCTGAAATAGATAAGTTCAATCCATTAGAATACAAGGACTTTAAGTCAGAAAATGTTATGGATAAGTGGATTATGTCTAAGTTAAACACATTAGTTAAGAACATAGATGAAAAATTAAATGCTTATGATATAACTTCAGCAGCTCTTGCATTAGATGCATTTACAGATGAGTTATCTAACTGGTATGTAAGAAGAAATAGAGCAAGATATTGGGCAGAAGAATTAAGCGATGATAAGATAGGTGCATATGTAACTTTATATAATGTATTAGTTACAGTAGCAAAGGTAGCGGCACCATTTGTTCCATTTATTACAGAAGAAATATATCAAAATTTAGTAGTAAGCTTGGATAAGAATGCAAAGGAAAGTGTTCATTTATGTACTTGGCCTGAGGTTGATGAAGCAAGTATAAATAATGAATTGGAAAAAGAAATGGACTTAGCATATTCAATCGTTAAGCTTGGAAGAAGTGCAAGAAATGGAGCTAATATAAAGAACAGACAGCCACTTTCACAAATGTTAGTATCAGTTACTTCTCTTCCAGAATATTATGGAGATATAATAAAAGATGAATTAAATATTAAAGAAATTAAGTTTGGAGCAGACCTTTCTGAACATGTTAATTTTGAAATTAAGCCTAACTTACCTGTTCTAGGTAAAGCTTATGGAAAGATGATACCTGGAATAAGAAAAGAAATAGCAGCTAGAAATCAAATGGAATTGGCTCAAAAAATTAAGAGTGGTTCTAGTGAAATAATAACAGTAGATGGTAATGAAATTGAGTTAAATTCAGAAAATCTTCTAGTTACAATGCAAGGATTAGATGGATATGCATTTGCAGGTGAAGGGGAAATTGGTGTAGTTTTAGATAGTCATATAACTCCAGAGTTACAAGAAGAAGGACATGTAAGAGAAATGATATCTAAGATTCAAAATATGAGAAAAGAAAAAGGTTTTGAAGTAGCAGATAAGATTAATCTATATGTATCAAATAATGAAATGTTAGAAGGTATTATAAAGAAATTTATAGATACAATAAAGAAAGAGACATTAACAGTGGATGTTATTTTTGGAGATGATAACGAAGAATACATTGAAACTACAATTAATGGCGAAAAGCTTAATATGAATGTTAAAGTTGTAAAATAATATGGGGGTGTATTACACCTCCTTTTTAAATTATATTTATTATTACTTGTAATTGAAAAGGTATACCTATATAATTAGACTATAATAAATTGAGAAATTATTAGAATTGGAGTGATGAAATATGGCGACTTCTATCAAAGATGTAGCACGTGAAGCAAGAGTTTCAATAGCAACTGTTTCTAGAGTGCTAAATGATATAGACGTAGTAAATGAAGATACAAAAAAGAAGGTCTTAGATGCGATACAAAAACTTGGATATAGACCTAATATAGTTGCAAGAAGTCTTAAAACGCAAAGAACTAAGACAATAGGAATATTGATACCTGACATATCAAGCCAATTTTATCCTGATATAGTTAGAGGAGCAGAAGATGGTGCGAATATTTATGATTATAATGTCATATTATGTAACTCTGACTTTGATATTGAAAAAGAAAAGGAGTATTTAAAAGTTCTTAAAGAGAAAATGGTCGATGGTGTTATTTATATGAGTAGTTTATTGAATGAAGAAATACTTGATTTAATAAATGAATTAGATTTGAAGACTATATTAGTTGAAACTAGGGATAAAGAAAATCGCTTGCCAAGTGTAACTATCGACAATGTTAAAGCTACATATGAAAGTACTAAGTATTTGATTGATAAGGGAAAGAAAAATATTGCTTTTGTAGGTGTTGGAAAAGATTCTTCTAATGCATGGGGAGATAGATATATTGGATATGAAAAGGCTATGCAAGAAGCAGGAATGAAAATAGATGAAGATTTAGTTTATTTTGATAATACTAGAATTAAGGCTGGATATTTAGCAGCAGATAAGTTTGTTAATAGTAATAAAAAATTTGATGGGGTAATATGTGCTTCAGATGAAACTGCTATGGGAGTTATAAATGGACTTAGAGAAAAGGGAATTAATGTACCTAATGATGTTAGTGTTGTAGGGTTTAACAATATTAGTATTTCATCTATGTTTTATCCAAAATTAACAACAGTATCACAGCCAAGTTATGATATGGGCTCTGTTGCTATGAGAATGCTTATAAAGTTATTAAATGATAAGACTTTAGAAAAGTCTCAATATGTATTAGATTATCAGTTAGTTGAGAGAGATAGTGTAAAATAATTATAATTAATTTAAGAAGGTAAGAAATAGAGAGGGATGGTTTTATGGCACGGAATGTTACAAAATTAACTTCTGAGGAAAATAGATTTTTTCATATTAATTATGATTATATGTGGAAAAAACTTAATACAGCTCCATATTATGTATCAGGTTCAGGGGATTGTCCAATTTATATTAGAAATGAAGAGGAACTTCCATCATATGTAAATTTATCAAAGTGTAGAAATCCAGAATTTATTCCAAGTATAAATATTGTAAATAAGATTGTAAACTTTTATAATTGTAATATTTCTCCGGAAATTACAACGTTTCAATTTCTAAAAGAAGATTTGTCTCTTACAGATTCAAGTAGAACTCAAATTATTGAAGGATTTGATAAAAGTTTTATTGGTACATATTATGGTTATTATTATAGCGAAACATCTTCAAAAAGGGTTTTAGGAGCTGTTATAAAAATATTTGAAGCTGATAATATGTTACGAGCTGTTGCTGTTACAGGGATTCAAAATGATAATCAATTGCACGATATAAAATTAAAAAAATTATTTGAAAAAGATAATATAAGTCTTTTAGATTATAAAAAATATTATGATTCACTAGAGCTTCCATTGAAGAGAACTACATTTTATCAAGGAATTGCAAGTGTTACACCTAAATTCTTAATTTTATATCTTAATGGAATTGATAAAGAAGAAAAGAAACTAGTTATAAATCAAAGCACAAGTAAAATTGCTAATGTTAATCAACATTTATGTGGTATATCATTTTCTGTTCTTATTAGCGAACAATATGATTTACAATTCTTTAAATTAGGATTAGTAAGGGCTAATTATAAGGATATAAATCCAATGTCACTTAATGATGAATGTGTATCTAAAATGCTTGAAATACAAAAAAATGATAATGAAAGAATTATACTAGGTTCTAAAGAAGAAATAGATTGGTATGATTATGTAATACAAAATAAAATAGATTAGTAATTTATTAAAAATATTAAGAAATATATAAAAAGCTCAAAAAATGAGAAATTATTTTTTGAGCTTTTAATTTTAGTTAAAAATTAAAGTAAAAAATATAATTATTAAAAAAATTTTAATAATTATATTAAAAAAATTATATATAATTATTAATGGAGGATAAAATATGATAGAGATAAATAATGTTACAAAAACATATGATAATATTTACAAAGCAGTAAATAATGTAAATCTAAAAATTCCAGATGGAAAGATATTTGGGCTTTTAGGGCCAAATGGAGCTGGAAAGACATCAATTATAAAAATGATTACAGGAATAATATCACCTACAGTAGGAGATATTAGTATAAATGGAATTAGTATAAGTGATGAACCGGTTGAAGCAAAGGAGCAGTTTGGATATGTTCCAGATAGTCCAGATATATTTTTACGATTGACTGGTTTGGAGTATTTAAATTTTATAGGAGACATATATGATGTTTCGTTAGAGATTAGAGCAGCTAGAATTAGGGATTTAGCTGAAAAGTTTGAAATGGAGTTGGATTTAAACGATAAAATTCAAAGTTATTCACATGGAATGAGACAAAAAATAATTAATATGGGTGTGATGCTTCATCGCCCTAAGGTATGGATTTTAGATGAGCCTATGACAGGTTTAGACCCTAAATCAGCATATATTGTAAAAGAGATGATGAAGGAACATGCTAAAGGTGGTAATACAGTATTATTTTCTACTCATGTATTAGAGGTAGCAGAAAAGATATGTGATTGTGTTGCAATAATCAATAAAGGAAAAGTTATTTTTGAAGGAACATTAGAAGAATTAAGAGATGAAATGAAGTCAAATGATTCTTTAGAAGATATGTTCTTGGAGTTGACAGAATTATGAGTAGATTAGGGGTTGTTATAAAATATTTTGTTAAAAATTCAATAGATAATATAATTTCAATAAAAAAGATAAAAACCAATATAGTTGCAGTTATTATTTGTTTAATTATGTTTTGTTTATCATTACCATTGTGCTATATAGTTAAGTATTTATATGAGCCTTTGAGTAAGTATAATCAACAAAATACATTGTTGTTATTATTATTTAGCATAGGATTATTAATAGTATTCTTATTTGGAATATATACAATAATGAATGTTTTTTATTTTTCAGATGATATAGAACATTTTTTGCCATTACCAGTAAAAAGTAAAGAAATAATAATAGCTAAATTTATAGCGGTCTATATAAATATGCTTATATATTCGTCTTTATTGATTACACCATTAATAACATATGGATATTTTTCAAATTCAGGAGGTGCATATTATTTATTAATAGTACCAGTAATATTAATGCTGCCGATATTGCCTATGGTAATTTCTTTAATATTATGTATGTTATTGATGAGGATGACTATATTTTTTAAGAATAAAGATTTGTTAAAGATAATCGCTGGTTGTTTATCATTAGTTTTAGTGATTGGTTTAAATCTATTAGCTTCTGGAGAAAATTTAGAAGAATCTACTATTGTAAATTTATTATTAAAAGGTGATGAAGGGTTAATAGGTAAATTATCTGGAATAATTATAACAAATAAGTTTATGATATATAGTTTGACAAATTATATGGAGTTAAAAGGAATCTTGTATTTACTTGCTACATTTGTTATAAATCTAGGGCTTTTGATTATTTATTATTTTATTGGTTCAAAGGTTTATTTAAAGAGTATAATAGGATTAATTGAAAATAATAGAAGCAGAGAAGTACTTATTGGTGATAAAAAAATTTCAAAGGTGCATCGTTCACCAAGAAGAGCATTAGTATTTAAAGATATAAAGTTTATATTAAGGACTCCACAATTATTCTTAAATTGCATTGCAATGCAATTGTATGTGCCAATTTCATTGATAGCACTTTTATTTGCTACTGGACAATTTTATAGTTTAAGGGAAATAATCGAAAATAATAACATATTAAGTGCAAAAATATTAATTGTAGTTTTTGTTATGGTTGGTCTTTTTATTTCAGTGGGAGGAGCAGGCACTACTGCTATATCTAGAGATGGAAAAGACTTTATTGTATATAAGTATATCCCTGTAGATTATAGGCTGCAGATAAAAACAAAGATGGTTTCCTCTATTTTAGTAAATCAATTAACTACACTAGAAATTGGAATACTGATGCTTATTTTTAATGCATCAGCAAAAGTAATTTTGCTTAGTATGGTAGTAGCTGGAATGACAACTATTTTAGTGACTTTATTTGGTATGTTTATAGATATAAAGTCTCCTAATTTAACATGGAAGGATGAAAAAAGTCTAACAAAAGGAAATTATTTTTCCTTAATTATAGTTATTATTATAATTTTTATAGGAATTTTATTATTTTTATTATCTAATAAAATAGATAATTTAGGTTTGATTTTCTTTTTAATTGCTTTAGTGGATACGATTATAAGTGTTTTTTTGTATAATAGAATTATGAATTTAGCAGAAAAATTATATATGGAGTAGTATAGGAGAGGTAGTATATGGATAAGAGTCTGTTTAAAAAAAATAGAAAAAAACTAATGAATAATTTAGAGAATAATTCTATGGTGATTTTATTTTCTGGGAATGCTCCAGTAAAAAGTGAAGATGAAAATTATCAATTTACACCTAATAGAAATTTTTATTATTTTACAGGAATTGATGAAGAAGATTTAATTTTGCTTATGATAAAATTAGAGAATGAAGTAAGTGAATATTTGTTTATAAAGGAAATAGATGAAGAAAAGGAACGTTGGATTGGAAAAAGTATTCGTGACTATGAAGCAAAAGAAATATCTGATATAATTAATGTAGATATAATTAATAATTTTGATAACTTTATAAATAAAAAGTTAAAAGCTTATTCTGATTTTAATATTTATTTAGATTTTTCTAAAGGTCATAATGATGTATTAACAAAAGAAAAGATTATAGCAAAAAAGCTTTTAGAATTATACCCTTATATAAGGATTAAAAATATTTATCCAAGTATAATACCATTAAGATTAGTCAAAGAAAAGGAAGAAATAGAAAATATACAAAGAGCCATAGATATTACTATAAAAGGCGTGGAAAACATAATGGTAAATGCTAAGCCAGAAATGATGGAGTATGAATTAGAGGCATATTTTGAATTTGCATGTAGAAAAGCTGGTGTAAGAGATTATGCATTTAAGACAATTGCAGCTTCTGGTAAGAATGCTACAATATTACATTATGTTAACAATAATTCTAAGTGTAAAGCAGATGATTTAGTATTATTTGATTTAGGTGCACAGTATAATTATTACAATGGAGATATAACAAGAGTATTTCCGATAAGTGGTAAGTTTACTGAAAGACAGAAGCAAGTATATAATGCAGTTTTATCTGTAAATAAGAGGGTTATTAGTGTTATTAAACCTGGTCTTAAATATTTAGATTTAAATAAAATGGCTAGAAAATGGATAGCTGAAGAGTGTATTAAGCTTGGATTAATAAAAAGCGAAGAGGAAGTTGGTAAATATTATTGGCATAGTATAGGCCACAGCTTAGGTTTAGATACTCACGATATAGATAGGATGGATAGAAATACTATATTTGAAGAGGGGATGGTTTGGACTGTTGAACCTGGAATCTATATTGAAGAAGAAGGTATAGGAATAAGGATAGAAGATGATATAGTGGTAACAAAAGATGGCGTCAACGTTTTAACAAAAGATATGATTAAAGAAATTGATGAAATTGAAAAATTTATGGAAAAGAGAGGTAAATAATTATGAATGCAAGAGAAATATTTTTAGCAGGGGTAGGAACAGCAGCATTAACTTGTGAAAAGGCAGGAGAAGTAATATCTGATTTAATTAAGAAAGGGAAACTTTCTGTTGAAGAAGGAAAACAATTATCAGAAGAATTAAAAAAGAATATGAAAGAAAAGACAGATAAGGCTAGTGATTCATTTATGAGCAAAATGAATGAAATAAAACCACTAACAAAAGAAAGCCTAAAGGAAGCATTAGAGGAAATGAAGTTACCTACTAAAGCAGATATTTTGGAGTTAAAAAGAAGAATAGAAAAAATAGAAGCACAGCTTAATATTAAAGAAGAGGTTGAAGAGGCTGAAGAAGTAATATTTGATGCGACTGAAGATGGGGATACTGATAAATAATTTTAATAAAATCCTTACTTAAGGAAACTTAAGTGAGGTTTTTTTAGAAGTGGAGAGAATTGTGCTATGAAGAAAAAATCTAGAGAAAGGTTTCATGAGATTGTAAAAGTCTTTGCTAAATATGGAATAGGCATATTATTAGAAAGTAATAAAAAAGAAAATATGAAATCACCTCAAAATTTACGAAAAGCATTAGAAGAATTAGGACCAACATTTGTCAAGATAGGACAAATTTTAAGTACGAGGTCCGACTTATTACCTGATAATTATGTAAAAGAGCTTATTAAATTACAGGATGCTGCACCAATTGAAATGACAGAAACAATTAGAGGAGTTTTTAAAGAAAGTATTGGAAGAGACATTTCGGAATGTTTTAAAGAGTTTGATGATTATCCATTAGCTTCAGCATCTATTGCACAGGTACATCAGGCTGTGCTTAATGATGGTACAGAGGTTGTTGTTAAGATTCAAAGACCTGATATCTATGAAATTATGAAAATGGATATAGCTATCCTAAAGAGGTTAATTAAGTTTACGAAAATTAAAATTACAATAGTAGACCCTATTGCAGTGTTAGATGAGATTGAAAAAATAACAGAAGAGGAATTAAATTTTATTACTGAAGGAAATAATATACTACAGTTTATTGAAAATAATAAAAAAGCGAATGTTATTTGTGCTCCTAAGTTAATAACTGATATTTGGAGTGATAAAGTAATTGTTATGCAGAAAATGGATGGCATAAAAATAAGTGAGCTTGATAAAATAGAGGCAGAAGGATATGATAAAAAAGAAATAGCTCAAAAATTGGCATTAGCCTACTGTAAACAGGTTTTTGAAGATGGATTTTTTCATGCAGATCCTCACCCAGGAAATATTTTAATATATGAAAATAAAATATGTTTTTTAGATTTTGGAATCGTAGGAAGACTAGATAGTAGTCTAAGACAATGGCTTAATTCAGCAATGATAGCAGTAGCTACAAAAGATAAAGAGAAGTTAGTTGAAGCAATTTTAGCAATAGCAATAAAAAAAGGTCGAGTTGATAAGGGTGCTTTGTATGAAGATATAGCATATATAGTTGATATATATATGACAACGAGTCTTAAAAATATTAAAATAGCAGTATTTTTACAAGAGATATTTGATGTTGTTAAAAAGAACAATATGCAGTTTCCAACAGAGTTATCGATGTTAATAAGAGGACTTGTTATATTAGAAGGTGTTGTAGCAGAGGTGGACCCAGAATTCGAGATGATAACAGCAGTAATATCATTTGCTGATACAAAAAATAAACGTAATATATTAAAGATATTTGATAAGGAAGAAATAGCTATTAATTTATATAAATATACTAGGGATGGAATGAGGATTCCTGGGAAAGTATTAGATGTATTAAATAAAATTGAAAATGGTAATACCAAGATAAAACTTTCTGTTGATAATATGGATAAGTATATATCAAAATTTGATACTATGGTTAACAGAATCACAGGTGGACTTATTATATCAGCACTTGTTTTATCTTCATCAATTATAGTTAGTAGTAGAATTGGACCATGTTATGAGGACATATCTTTAATTGGTATAGTTGGATATTTTATATCATCAATTTGTGCCTTTGTATTATTAAAGAATATAGTTAAGACAGGTAAGTTTAGCAATGAGGATAAGGAAAAGAAGTAGTATTTCTTAAGAAATATAATTGACATATAAAAAGTTTTGATTTATTATTAAGTAAATGCTATGAAGAGAAGAGTAGTAGAGTATATACCATAAAGAGAGCTGATGGTTTGGTGAAAATCAGTGGTTTATGTATTTTATGAAGATGGACTTGGAGCAGATTTTCCGAGCTTATTATTTTAAGTAAGGGAGATACGGGAGCAACCGTTATATTGTAAAGTGATGATAGTCACTTGGTGAGCTTTATATTGCGAAATATAAAGAAAATAGAGTGGTAGCACGTAAGGATTATTACGTCTCTATATGGATATAATTATTCATATAGAGATTTTTTATTTTAAGGAGGAAAAGTGAATGTGTAAAAAAACATATTATATTACAACACCTATTTATTATCCATCAACAAATCTGCATATAGGTAATACATATACAACAGTAGCTGCAGATGCAATAGCTAGATTTAAAAGATTAAGTGGATATGATGTAATGTTTTTAACAGGAACAGATGAACATGGTCAAAAGATACAAAGAATAGCAGAAGAAAAAGGAATTAAGCCTATTGAACATGTTGATGAAATTGTAGCTGGAATTAAAGATTTATGGAAAATGATGAATATAAGTTATGATAAATTTATTAGAACAACTGATGATTATCATGTAGAGGCAGTACAAAAGATATTTAAAAAATTATATGATCAAGGTGATATATACAAAGGAAGTTATGAAGGATGGTATTGTACACCTTGTGAATCTTTCTGGACAGAAACTCAATTAGTAGATGGTAAGTGTCCTGATTGTGGAAGAGCTGTTGAAAAGTCAAAGGAAGAAGCTTATTTCTTTAAAATGAGTAAATATGCAGACAGATTAATAGAATATATTGAAGAACATCCTGATTTTATTCAACCAGAATCAAGAAAAAATGAAATGTTAAATAATTTCTTAAAACCTGGGTTACAGGATTTATGTGTTTCAAGAACAAGCTTTAACTGGGGAGTTCCAGTAACTTTTGATGAAAAGCATGTTATTTATGTATGGATAGATGCCTTATCAAACTATATAACTGCATTAGGTTATGGAAGTGATAATACAGAACTTTATGATAAATTCTGGCCTGCTAATGTACATTTAATAGGAAAAGATATATTAAGATTCCACACTATTTACTGGCCAATTATGCTAATGGCTTTAGGCTTACCTTTACCTAAGCAAGTCTTTGGTCATGGATGGTTATTAGTAGATGGAGGAAAGATGTCTAAATCTAAGGGTAATGTTGTAGATCCAGTAAAATTAGTTGAGATATTTGGAACAGATTCAGTAAGATACTATCTATTAAGAGAAGTACCATTTGGTTCAGATGGTTCTTATAACAGCGAGGTATTTATAAAGAAGATTAATTCTGATTTATGTAATGATTTAGGAAATCTTTTATCAAGAACTGTTGCAATGATTGAAAAATATTTTGGTGGTGTGATTCCTGAAAATTGTGAAAAGGAAGATATAGATTATGAATTAATTAATCTAGCTTTAAAAGCTTCTGAAGATGCTGAAAAAGCAATAGATAAGTTAAATATACCAGAGGCATTAGATGTAATATTTAATGTGATAGGAAGAGCTAATAAGTATATAGATGAGACAACGCCTTGGATACTTGCAAAGGATGAGGCAAAGAAGAATAGACTAGGAACTGTTTTATATAATTTAGCTGAAGCATTAAGAATTTCTGCTGTATTATTATCAGCATTTTTACCTGAAACAGCAGATAAAATATTTGCTCAATTAAACATTACTAATAAGACTTGGGAATCATTAAAAGAATTTAATGGAACAGTAGTAGGAACTACAGTTAAGAAGGGTGAGAACTTATTCCCAAGAATAGATGTAGAAGCAAAGCTTGAAGAATTAGCTGCAATGAATAAAACAGAAAGAAAACCTATTAAACCAATTAAGGATGAAATAACTATTGAAGATTTTGAAAAGATTGATTTAAGAGTGGTAAAGGTTAAGGCTTGTGAACCAATAAAAGGTGCTAAAAAATTATTAAAGCTAACAGTAGACTTAGGTGGAGAAGAAAGACAAGTGGTTTCAGGAATTGCAAAATTCTATAAGCCTGAAGAACTTGTTGGAAAAAATGTAGTTTTAGTTGCAAATTTAAAACCAGTTAAATTAAGAGGTGAATTATCTCAAGGTATGATACTAGCAGCTTCTACAGATGACGATAGTATGTTATCTGTAGTAAATCCAGGTGATTTAGAGTCAGGAAATGTAGTAAGATAAAATAAAAAATCCTAAATATCTCGATGGGGGGAGAGAGATATTTAGGATTTGTGATTATAAGGGGTAAATAATGTTCTTAATTACTTTACAAAATTTATTATAAGAGTCTTATATGGCAATGGTGTGACAAATAAAAAATGTATAAAAATAAAAGAAATGTATCATCATATAATATGAGGGTGATTAGCAGTTAATAAAATATTAGAAAACTTTATAAAAACATAGAATTATATTCTAATTTTTATTATAATAGTTTTAGGAGGCGATTTTATTGAAATATTATTCAATAGGGCAGTTTGCTAAAGCTATTGGGAAAAC
>JALENK010000057.1 GCA_022767515.1 Clostridium sp. | reverse complement strand
TGTATTTTCAGGTGGAATGACAGGAACTTCTGCTGGAATAACAGCGGCAATCTTTTTTAGTTATATTATGTCACTAATATTTACTTCAAAGACAAAAAAATAGTCAAAATTTATGAAAAAGTTTATATTTTGTATTATAATATAAAGTGGCTAAGAAAGGGTGGGGAGAGTATTTTGACTAATTATAGTAATGAGGCATGGAAAACGGTTGTTGAAGAGCTAAATAGCGATATATATTCTGGATTAAATCAAAATGATTGTCAAAGAAGGAGAAAAGAATATGGAGCTAATGTAATTAATTTTGCAAATGATTATAATGGTATCAAGATTTATTTGAAAGTTTTTTTAAAGATATATTTTTTTATAGGAATAGGAGTAATTGCATTTTCAATTTATTTAAATAATGTTTTAGTTATGCTTGTAAGCACTATTAGTCTATTAATTAATATAGTAATTAGACTATTAGAGGTTAAGGGCAAAAAGAAAAAATTAGCTACTTTACAGAAATTAAATCATACCACTACTACTGTTTTAAGAAATAATGCTGAAAAAATAGTAAATTGTGAGGAACTTGTAAAAGGAGATATAGTTATTGTAAAGAAAGGCTCGTTAGTTGCAGCAGATTTGAGAATTATTGAGGCAAATTCACTAAAAGTAAATGAAAAGAGTCTTACAGGTGAAAGCTTTTATAAAGATAAATTTGAAAGTATGATAGAAGGAAGAATTGACGATATTAGTCAAATGAAAAATATGCTGTTTAAGGGGAGTCTTATTACAGAAGGAGAAGGACTTGGAATCGTTGTTGAAACTGGTGATAATACATATATTGGTAAAATGATGGCAATGATTACTTATTCAGATAAAAACAAACATATTTTAGAGGATAAAATTGAAAAGAAATATAACTATTTATTATTGCTACTAACATTTATTACAGTTATACCATTTTTATTTTCTGTTGGAAGTGGACAGTTATACAGTAATTTATTATTAGCATTAGCGATTGTTCAGTCTGTTCCAGTAAAATTAATCTTATTAATTTATTTTAGGTCTCTTAAAAGTAAACTAAAAAAAGATTATGGTATAGAGCTTATTAACATATCTACACTTCAAATGGTTAGAGATATTGAATTTATGTTTCTTGATAAGATTGGTTCGTTAACTAAGGAAAAAATGACATTAGAATATATATATTCTAATAATATAACTTATAAAAAAGATGAAATTGATTATAATAATGATATTAACATACAAAGAATATTTGATATTGTTTTATTATGTAATAATGCAACATACAATGTTGTGGATAATACAGGAAAAGGAGATTTAGCTGAAGTAGCCTTTTTGAAAACAGCAGCTAGAAATAAAATTTATAAGTCTATTTTAGATGGCAAATATCCAAGAGTTTTTGAAGTTCCAATGGATTCAGATAAGAGAATACTTACAACTGTAAATAATTATAAAAGAGGATATAGAGCAAATATTAGAGGAAATGTAGATGTAGTTTTAGACAGATGTAAGTATGTTATGGTAGATGGAGTGGAAAAAGAATTAAATGATGAAGATAGAGATAGGATAAGAGCAATTGATTATAATTTTTCAGTTGATGGTTTGATTACACAAGGGGTTGCGTATAGAAATTTTAATTATCAGCCATCCCCATCAGAAAACATTGAGAGTAACTTGGTGTTTGTAGGAATAGTTGCATTAGATAATCCTTTCATTGATGGTATAGAGCAAAGGATGTTTAATTTTATTGAAAATGGGATTAATCCTATACTATTTACAGAAGATAATAGAATTGTAGCTGTTAACTTAGGAAAGAGAGCAAACTTGATATCTGATATTGGGGGGGTTATTTCTGGTGTAGAAATGTCCACAGTTAGTGAAGAAGAATTTAAAAGCATTGTGAGTAAAACAAGGATATATTCAAGAGTTACACCAAGCATTAAAAGTAAGGTTATAGGAATGTATATAAGAGATAATTATAATGTTGTAGTTTCAGGTGAAACTTTAGGTGATTTACCAGTACTTAGTATGGCTAAAGTTGGAATTAGTAAAGGTAATGCACCTGAAATAGTCAAAAATACTTCTGATATATTTATAAAAGAGGATTATTTGAATAAATTTATCAAAATATTTGAAGCAAGTGGAGTATTTTTTCGTCAAATGACTAGGTTTACGGCATTTATGTTATCTAGTGTAATAGCACAGCTTTTATTAATAAGTTTTTTTAGATTTATAAATCCAGAATCTATGATAAAGGATTATACATTATTATTTAGCAATATTATTTTATTACTATTTGCATCAATATTAACATTTAATTCAGATAATGATGTGAAGTATAAAAGTAAGTATATAATTAGGACAATTTTGTTTGCAGGAATACCATTGTGTGGTACATATTTACTACCGAATGCAGTAAATGAGACTATTGTATTTTTATTTGGTGGATTAATTATTATTCATGCAATAATTGAAGGAAAAGTATCCTTTTTTAAAATTTCAAAAGAATTTTTATTAGGAGTTGTATTAATATTTGTATGGATAATATTTTTTAGTGTAGTAGCATTTATAGATAATATAGTTCTAAATGGTACAAGTTTTATATATTTAGGTGGTTCACTTGTCTTATATTTATTGATAGAGTTATTAATGAAGAGATGGAAGTAAAATAATTTCAACTGAGGATTTTTAACCTGTAGTAAGGTTAAAAATTCTTTTTTATTTTCGATAAAGTAGAGTGTTTTATATGATATTATATAATTAGATAAGGTATAATTTTTTGTATAGGAGATAATAATTATGATTACTTATGAAATTTTTGAAAAAGATATAAAAGCTAAAAAAATAAGTGGTTCTTATCTTTTTTGTGGGCAGGATGAAGAATTGATTAAAGAATCTATATTGAAAATAAAAAATAATATAATAGATAGAGATTTTGAAGAATTAAATTATATTAGAATGGATGGAAATAATTTTGATTATGGTCAGTTTGTAAATTCTTGTGAAACTATGCCATTTGGTAGTGAAAAGAAAATAGTTGAGGTATATAGAGCCAATTTCTTAAAGGGGAAGCTTGATTCTGTAGCTGAAAAGAATCATAAGCAAATGATAGAGTATATGAAAGATTTACCTGATTATACAGTGGTAATAATGTATGGTGTGTTTCAGGATAAAAGAGAGAAGCCTACTAAGAATAAAAATATTATGGCATTTGATAAAACTTGTAATATTGTTTTTTGTGATAAATTAAAAAGAGATAGGTTTATAAAAAAAGTCGAAGAAATATTTAAAGAAAAGAATAAGTCTATAGGTCCTATTGAGGTGAGGTATTTTGCAGAGAAGCTTCCTAATAATTTTGAAATCATAAAAAATGAAATTGAGAAGCTTATATGCTATACAGAGGGAAGAAATATTACTAAGAAGGATATAGATTTATTAATTCCAAGAAAGAGTGAGGATGATATTTTTGATTTGATTGATTTAATTTCAGAGAGGAAGATTGAAAGAGCCATTGATGTAATGGATGAAATGCTATTTAAAGAAGATCAACATATGTTTATTCTGATTTCAATTGAAAATCAATTTAAAAAGCTATATAACATAAAGCTTGGGATTAAAAATGGAAAAAGACTAGAAGATTTTATGGCTGAATTAAAGGTGCCTGAATTTGTATGTAAGAAGCTAATGAATCTTAGTGCAAAGTTTACCTTTAAACAGTTGAGTGAAATTATGAAAATGTGTGTAGAGGCAGAAAATAGATTGAAGTCTAGTAGTATTGATAAGAGAATGGAGCTAGAAATATTGCTTGTTAATACACTTATGGCTAAAAAGTAAAGAACCGACCTTAAGAAAAGGCCGGTTTATCTTTATTTCTAAGCCATAGCTTTTAATTTAGCAGCTAATCTTGATTTCTTTCTAGCAGCCATATTCTTGTGAACTACTCCTTTTTGAGCAGCCATGTCTAAAGCTTTAGTAACATTTACAAATAAAGCATTAGCTTCTTCAGCATTTTTTGTATTTACTGCATTTTCAAACTTCTTTATAGTTGTCTTTAATGCAGATTTAACCATTCTGTTTTGAGCAGTTTTAGTGTTAGTAACTAAAATTCTCTTCTTTGCTGATTTTATATTTGCCATTCCGATTCACCCCCTCGAATTTTTATAGGGTTTATGCATAAAATTTATTGCATATAATTCAACAAATCTTATTATATCATTCTAATATTTCATATTCAAGTATTAAATTCTTATATTTTAGAGAAAATAATAATAAAATCAATTGATTTTTATATAAATATTAGAAAGAGAGCGTGGTATAATATGAAAAATATACGAACAGACCTAGCTTTAGAAGCAAACGAGATGCATAGAGGACAGAAAAAATGTGATATTGAGGGTGTTAAAGTTATAGAGAGAATAGAAGAGGGTGTTAAAATAACAACGGTTAAAGTTTTAAATGAAATAGCTGAAAAGACATTAGGTAAATCAAAAGGAGATTATATTACTATTGATATACCAGAATTTACTGTTTATGATGGAAAGCTTATGGAGAGTGTCTCAAATGTTTTTGGTAAGTTTTTAAAGGATATGCTTAAAGTTAAAAATAATGATTTGGTTTTAGTGGTAGGACTTGGAAATAAAAGTGTAACGCCTGATGCTCTTGGACCTAAGGTAGTAGAAAAGTTAATGATTACAAGGCATTTAAGGGATGTTATGCCAGATGTTATTGATGATAGTGTTGTGTCAGTAAGTGCTATTGCACCAGGAGTTCTTGGAATAACTGGCATTGAAACCTTAGAAATAATTAAATCTTTAGTTGATAAAATAAAACCACAGCTTGTGATATGTATAGATGCCTTGGCTGCTAGAAAAACACAGAGAGTAAATAGAACTATTCAAATATCAGATACAGGCATTTCACCTGGTTCTGGTGTACACAATCATAGGAAAAGTATTAGCTATGATACCTTAGGGGTAAAGGTTATTTCTATAGGAGTGCCTACAGTTGTAGATGCTTCTACTATTGCTAATGATACAATGGATTTATTATTAGATAAGATGATAGAGCAATCTAAAAAGGGAAAAGAGTTCTATAATATGTTAAAAGAAATTAATGATGATGATAGAGAAGTTTTGATTAGGGAGATTTTATATCCTCAATTAGGAGACTTTTTAGTTACACCAAAAGAAATAGATGTTATGATAGAGTCCTTGTCTAAAATAATTGCAAATGGGGTGAATATTGCACTGCAGCCTAATATGACTGTAGAGGAGATAAATAATTTCCTAAATTAAAATAATAAATTATGTAAATCATTCATATAAATAATATGGAATTAATGCAATAGGGAAAAATATGTATATAAGGGCTTCTAAAAATAACAAATATAAATTAATTATTCAGATTATTGTTTTACTATTATTTTTTTTATTTGTTTTATTTAAAATAATTCAGGTTTATAAAGTAGATGACAATTTAAGAATGAATATAAACTTTATGCTGATTAAATACAATCTACCTATTGCAGATGAAGGTGAAACAGACCTTGACTTTAAAACAGTAATTTTTAAAGCTTTTAATATAAATGAATTTGATTATAGTTATGTTGTTAATAGAGAAAATTCATTTTTTGATTTTTCTTTTTATAATCATAGTGCAGATATAAATAATTCAAAGCCATTTGTAATAGATGATAAAAGCATTAAAGTAGTAGAAACTGATTTAAAAAAAGAACTTGATTTAAGTAATGCTGAGGTACTTATCTATCATACCCATACTTCTGAAGCATTTTCAGAGAAGAGTCCTGATTCAACAGATGAAAATTATAATATAGTGGGGGTTGGAGAAGAACTAAAAAATCAATTAGAAGAAAATTATGGAATTTCTGTAATTCATGATAAGACTAATCATTGTACCAATTATGTAGGATGTTATCAAAGGTCTAGAGAAACATGTTTAAAATATATAGAGAAAGAAAAGGGATTAAAGTTGATTATAGACCTTCACAGAGATTCTTCAAGCAATAAGAATACTATTACAACAACAATAAATGGCGAAAATTATGCAAGAGTGATGTTTGTCAATGCTAGAAATAGTTCAAGGTATCAGAAGAATCAAGAGGTAACAAAATATTTTAATGATAAAATGAATGAATTATTTCCAACTGTTAGTAGAGGTATTTATACTTATAAAAAAGGAATATTATCATTTAATCAAGATTTGAGTGACAATTCAATTCTGATTGAATGTGGTTCAAATATAAATAGTATTAGTGAAGCTAAAAATACAGCTAAATTAATTGCAAGAATAATTGCTGAATTTTTAAATAAATAGTATAAAAAAATTTTTTTAGGGCATCCTTATTGGTAGTTATAATTCTATTAGGGGAGGCTTATATGTTAAAAAGAATAAGTTTTATTGCTTCATTAGTAATCATATTTATTGTAGTTTTTGTTTGTATGTTTAAGATAAATTTAATAAATACTAAAAATTTATCTGTTGAAAAATATGATTCAAAATATATAGATATGATGGATGAGGCTTCAAAGGAAGAATATTTAAGTTTTATTAGAGATGATTCTTATATAAAAATTTATGATGAAGATATTGGATATAAAGTTAAACTTGGTCAAAATAGATTTTTTTTAAGAAAAAATTCAAAAATAATAAATTATGTTAAAAAAATTTTTGATAAAGTAGAGAGTTTATTTTAGGTTTATGATATAATAAATTAACAAATTTATTTAAGGAGACGTTAACGAAGTAAGAGTAGGTATGAGTAAAGATAGAAGAGAATACATTAGAAATTTTTCAATTGTTGCCCATATTGATCATGGAAAGTCAACACTAGCAGACAGATTATTAGAAGCTACTGGTACATTAACCCAGAGAGAAATGGAAGCTCAAGTTCTTGATAATATGGAATTAGAGAAAGAAAGAGGAATAACTATAAAGTCTCAAGCAGCAAGATTAATTTATAGAAGAAAAGATGGAAAAGAATATATATTAAATCTTATTGATACTCCTGGACATGTAGATTTTAACTATGAAGTTTCAAGAAGTTTAGCTGCATGTGAGGGTGCACTTTTAGTTGTAGATGCAACTCAAGGAATTCAAGCCCAGACATTAGCTAACTGTTATTTAGCATTAGATAATGATTTAGAGATTGCCCCTGTTATCAATAAGATAGATTTAGCCTCAGCAAGACCTGATGAGGTTAAGCAAGAGATTGAAGATATAATAGGGATTGAAGCAGAAAATGCACCTATGATATCTGCAAAGACTGGGCTTAATATAGACCAAGTATTAGAGGAAATAGTAGAAAAGCTTCCGCCACCAGAGGGTGATGAATCAGCACCTCTTAAGGCCCTTATTTTTGATTCTTATTATGATAGTTATAAGGGTGTTGTGTGTTATGTAAGAATTAAAGATGGAGTTGTAAAACCTGGTACTAAGATAAAGCTAATGGCAACTGACAAAGTATATGATGTGGTTGAGGTTGGAGTATTTACTCCAAGCTTAATGCCAATAAAAGAGCTTAGAGCAGGTGATGTTGGATATATTACTGCTTCTATTAAAAATGTTAGAGATGCTAGAGTTGGAGATACTATAACATATGCAGATAATCCTACTTTAGAGCCACTTCCAGGATATAAGCCAGCTATACCTATGGTATATTCAGGTATTTATCCAGTGGATGGTGCAAAGTATGATGAATTAAAGGAAGCACTAGAAAAATTACAGATTAATGATGCTGCCTTAAATTTTGAGCCAGAAACATCAATAGCATTAGGTTTTGGTTTTAGATGTGGATTCTTAGGATTGTTACATATGGAAATAATCCAAGAGAGAATAGAAAGAGAATTTAATTTAGATATAATTACAACAGCACCATCTGTTATATATAAGGTTATGAAGACTGATGGAGAAAAGTTTGATATTACTAATCCAACTAATCTTCCACCAGCTACTGAAATTGATTATATGGAAGAACCTATAGTAAAGGTGTCAATTATCACACCAAAGGATTATGTTGGGGCAGTTATGGAATTATGCCAAGAGAGAAGAGGAACATATATTGATATGCAGTATATGGAGGAAACCAGAGCTGTTGTAAATTATGAAATACCATTAAATGAAATTATCTATGATTTTTTTGATACATTAAAATCGCGTACAAGAGGATATGCTTCTCTTGATTATGAATACAAGGGTTATGTTAAGTCTGAATTAGTAAGACTTGATATTTTATTAAATGGTGATATAGTAGATGCATTATCTATGATAGTTCCTAAAGAGAGAGCTTATGCTAGAGGAAGAGGAATAGCTGAAAAGCTTAAGGAAATTATTCCAAGACAATTATTTGAAATTCCGATTCAAGCAGCAATAGGAGCAAAGATAATTGCAAGAGAAACTGTTAAAGCTATGAGAAAAGACGTACTTGCTAAATGTTATGGTGGAGATATATCTAGAAAAAAGAAGCTATTAGAAAAGCAAAAAGAAGGAAAGAAAAAAATGAGACAAGTAGGCTCTGTTGAAGTACCACAGGAAGCATTTATGTCTATTCTAAAAGTTGATTAATAAAGAAGTATGGAGGGTGATTAGCAGTTAATAAAATATTAGAAAACTTTATAAAAACATAGAATTATATTCTAATTTTTATTATAATAGTTTTAGGAGGCGATTTTATTGAAATATTATTCAATAGGGCAGTTTGCTAAAGCTATTGG